>JBEHZA010000090.1:0-12777 GCA_048497895.1 Verrucomicrobiota bacterium | reverse complement strand
CTCGCCATCCCCATGTCTTTGCCGGCCAGGCTGCGCCGGGCAGCGCGGCGCTCGCTCCGGAACTGACCCTGGAAGATTCCGGTGAACTGGCCACGGGCGCTTTTTATGCCGGCGTTCCGCATCCTCCCGGCTATCCGGTCTGGACCGTTTATTCCTGGCTGTTCACCCGGCTGGTGCCTTTCTACAACGTCGCCTGGCGCGTCGCATTGGGTTCGGCTCTGGCAGGCGCACTGGCCTGCGGTTTGGTCGGCCTGCTTGTCTCGCGCGGCAGCAGCATGATGCTGGAGAGCATTGAAGAATTGAAGAATATCGAACGGCGCGCCGAAAACTGGATTTGTCTGGTCAGCGGTTTCGTCGGCGGCATGTTGATCGGTTTTAACGGCTTCATGTGGAGCCAGGCCATCATTGTGGAAGTGTACACCTTCGGCACTTTATCTCTGATGGGGGTGCTTTGCTGCCTGCTCCGCTGGATTTATGCGCCACATCAATACCGCTACCTTTATCTGGGCCTGTTCCTGTTCGGCATCTGCTTTACGAACCATCAAACGCTGATCGTAGCCGCCATGGGTCTGCAAGTCGGCGTCATCGCTGCCCATCCCAAACTGGGACGCGACATGCTGTTGTTCAACAGCGTGATTTACATGATTGGCTTGTGGGCCAAATCGCAAGGGTTGATCACCAATTTCGACAGCCCTGGTCCGAACTCCATCAACATGATGTTCTGGATTTTCAACGTCATCGGCCTCTCCTCCATCGTCGGCTGCGCCATCCTGATCATCAAGACCGGTAAAGTGTTCACCGAATGGAAACCGGTCTTCATTATGGGCCTGCTCTGGATTATTGGAGCCTCCTTCTACTTCTACATGCCGCTGGCTTCCATGAGCAATCCCCCGATGAACTGGGGTTATCCCCGCACGGCCGAAGGGTTCATGCACGCCCTGACCCGCGGTCAGTATGAAAAGGCCAATCCTTCTAATATCATTCAAGACCCGGGCCGTTTCATCGGTCAGATCGGGCGTTACCTGGAAGGCGCGATGGAGGAAGTAAACCTCATTTATCTCGTCATCGGATTGGTTCCCTTCCTGTTTTTCTTCCGGATGAAACAGCGGGAGCGAGCGTGGGTTCTGGGACTGGCCGGAGTCTATTTCTGTCTGGCCATTATTCTGCTAATCATCCTGAACCCTGCACCTGACCGCCAAAGCCTTGAATTGAACCGCGTTTTCTTCACCGCTTCTCACTTTATTGTGGCCATGGGAGTGGGCTATGGGCTGGCGCTCATTGCGGCTACACTGGTCATGCAATACGAGGAATATCGCCGGGTCGCGTTGATCTGTAGCGCGATTGCCGCCGGTTTGGCCTTGCTCACCGTCATGATCGTTTACCAGGTGCAAAAAGCCGGAGTTGCGCCTACTACCTTCCTGTTCCTGGAGCCCACGCAAGACCCGATTTTGCGGCTCGCCGCCGTCTTGTTGCTGGCGCTGTTCGTCTGCGCCACCATCTTGTTCGCCATGCCCGGCAAACAAGTGCCTGTCGGTCCCTTGCTGTCGTTATTCTGTCTGATGCCGCTCAACTCCGTCATGAATCACTGGGCGGACAACGAACAGCATAACCATCTCTACGGTTTCTGGTTCGGTCACGATATGTTTACCCCGCCTTTCAAAAACAAGGAGGGAACCAAGCCGCTCTATCCCGAAATGGCGAAGGACGCCATTCTGTTCGGCGGCACTGATCCGGGGCGTTTTGCTCCCACCTATATGATCTTCTGCGAAAGCTTTGTTCCGCCGGAAAAGAAGATTGATCCCAATTTCGACCGCCGCGACGTTTATATCATCACACAAAATGCGTTGGCGGATGGCACCTACCTCAATTACATCCGGGCGCATTACAACCGCAGCGGTGAAGTCGATCCCTACTTCTTCGGCCAATTCCTGCGGCCTCAGAAAGAACGCGAAGAAGGCGTCCGTACCAATCTGCTCGCTCTGGCCTTTGGTCCAGTCGATAAATTCTTCACCGGACTGGGCGATAATATTGAAAAGGAACGGCGCGCTGGCACTTCCTACTTTGAAGCCAAAGATTTTACCGACATTGCTGCTCTGAAAGCGAAGTTGGTCCCTGGCAAGAATCAGGACCCGCTGGCCAAATATCTATACGACAACTTCAGTCAAAAAACTCAAGGCCTGCTGAACGGCACGGATAATCAGGCGCTCGCCAAATCCCTGGCCAAAGACTTGAATGAACTGCTGGAAAAAGGCCCCTTGTACTCCCCGGAACGTTTTGCCTTCTTTAAACTTTCCCGCAAGTTGCAGCGTTTTATTCAGGAAGATCCGAAAAGCCACACCCGCATCCGCTTGAATCGCCTGCTTCTCGAAGAAGCCTACCCCAAAGAAATTGCGAAAAGCATCGGTGGTGTTTTTCCGGATTTGGAAATTCACACTCCCTCCAACGAGGATTCGCAAAAGGCTTTTGAAGAATACGTGCATGACGCGCAACGCCGCATGCAGTTGAATCAACTCCGCCCCGGTGAAGATGTTCACATTGAAGGCAGCCGCTTGCAAGTCAGCGGCCAGGTCGCCGTCATGGCCATCAATGGCCTGCTCACCAAAGTCATCTTCGATAAAAACCCGGAGAACGAGTTTTACGTGGAAGAAAGTTTCCCGCTCGACTGGATGTATCCGTATGAAAGCCCCTACGGCATCATCATGAAAATCAATCGCGAGCCGATCAAAGAAATGACGCAGGAAATGATCGATCGCGACCATGCTTTCTGGACGCAATACTCGGATCGCTTGATTGGAAATTGGGTGAATTACGATACCTCGGTGAAGGAAATCTGTGACTTTGCGGAAAAGGTTTACCATCACAAAGACGTGCGCGGATTTAAGGGCAGCCCCACCTTCCTCCGGGATGACCAGGCGCAGAAAGCTTTCTCGAAGCTGCGTAGCGCTCTTGGCGGACTCTATGCCTGGCGCATCAATCATTGCAGCGCGCAGATGCAGGCGCTTCAATCCAAGCCCTCACCCGAACTCAACCGGCTGGTAGCCGAACAGCAACGCCTGATCAAGGAAGCCGACTTCGCCTATCGCCAATCCTTCGCCTTCTGCCCCTACAGCCCGGAAGCCGTGTTCCGCTACGTCAACTTGTTGCTCAGTTTGAACCGGGCACAGGATGCGTATCTTATCGCCAAGACCTGCCTTATCTTTGACCCGGATAACGCCAACATTCAGGGCCTGACCGATCAATTGAAGAACATGGTCGCCCCGGCCAATCCATTGATCAACAGCTCCACAGCTACCCCGCCACCGTCGGCTGCTCAACCGCCGCCGCCCAATGCCATGCAAGCCGCCTTGCAACAATTGGAAGCCAAACACCGGGCTGATCCCACCAACATTCAGGACGCGGTCAACCTCGTTTCTGCTTACATCCAATTACAACGCACCAATGACGCTGAAATCGTTCTGGATGGCTTGGCAAGCAACCCCAAGGCCGACGTCAACGCCCTCATGGTCGTTGCTCAAGCTTACGCTCAACTGGTTAACCCGGTAAAATTGGAAACCACACTGACCCGTTTAACTCAGGTGACTCCGGACAGCCCTGAAGCCTGGTATGATTTGGCGGCCATCCGTGCAGTATTGGGAAAAAATCCGGACGCTGTTATAGCCCTGAAAACGGCGATTCAAATCAGTGACAAACGATTTGCCGCTGATCCGAACGCACGAAACTTGAGAACTCAATTGGCTCAGGATACCCGCTTCGGTGCCATCCGGAACAACCCGGAAATTGAGAAATTGCTGGGAAGTAAAAAATAAACCCGCTCCGGGGCCATCCCTGGGCAGGTATTATTACGAGCGCGGGGACTGCAACTCGTAGTTGAGTACCGAAAGCGAATAAATCGCCGCCGTTTCACTGCGCAATACGAGTGCGCCTAGCGTAATCGGCAAGGCATTGCTCGAACGGATGGCATTGATTTCTGCCGGCGTAAAATCCCCTTCCGGCCCAATCCAAACCGCCACGCTTTTCGGCAGCCGCTGTTTTTCCGCGAGGAAAGTTTCGATCTGTTTGCGCGGATGCTGGCTGTCGTTTTGCAACGAAGCAATCAGCACCAGATCGAATCGCTCATTGCGGTTAAGATAATCTTTCGGGGTCACCGGAACTTCGATTTTAGGCAGCCAGGCCGAACCACATTGTTTGATCGCCTCAATGGCCGTCTGTTCCCACTTTTCCACCTTGGCCGAAGCACGTTCCGCTTCCACTTGCGCCACCGTGCGTTCCGACAAAACCGGCACGATGCGATGCACACCCAATTCTGTGGCTTTCTGCACGATCACATCCATCGTTTTGCCTTTGGTGATCGCCTGCAGCAACGTCAGCTCATAGGGTAACGGAGGCAACGTTTGCCGGCTGGCCACGCGCAACGTGACCTGCTCACGATCAAGGGACGCGATTTCGCACAGCAATTCTTTGCCGGCCCCATCCAGCACCACCACCCGCTCACCCACGCGCACCCGCAGCACATTGATGGCGTGATGCGCTTCACGTTCGCTCAATTGAATAGTGTGGTGTTGGACACTCTCCGGCGGCAGATAAAATCGGTGCATGAATCGGTTTCTGTTTAATGATTTAAATCACATCGGACACTTATCCAAACGCAACCCTGGCTCTCCAGCTTAACGGAAGAAATTCTTGGCCCGCTCAAAAAAGCTTTTCGCCTGCGGATTCACAGAAGCATCACACAATTCCGCGAACTCCTGCAGCTTTTGCTTTTGCGCGCCGTTCAAATGCGTGGGCACTTCCACAATGGTGCGCACGTGTAAATCACCCCAGCCGTAACCCTGAACATTTTTCACCCCTTTGCCTTTGAGGCGGAAAATGGTTCCCGTTTGGGTTCCTGCTGGAATTTTTATATTGGCCGTGCCCGTCAATGTCGGCACACCGAGTTCGGCGCCCAATGCCGCCTGAATAAAACTAATCGGCACTTCGCAAATCAAATCATCGCCTTCGCGCTGGAAAATGTCGTGCCCTTTGACATGCAGAACCACATACAAATCCCCGGTGCTGCCGCCGCGCAGGCCAGCTTCACCGTTGCCGGAGGAACGCAGCCGAGAACCTGTATCCACCCCGGGTGGAATCTTGAGTTTAATCCGGGAAGTCCGCTCCCGTCGTCCTGCGCCGCGGCAGGTCTTGCACGGTTTCTCCACCACTTTTCCTGCGCCTTCACAACGGGGACAAGGCTGTGCGATGCTGAAAATACCGCGCGAAGTAATCACCTGACCGCGGCCACCGCAAGTCGTGCAGGTTTTCGCCTTGGAACCTTCTTCAGCCCCGGAGCCGTGGCAAATCTCGCAGGCTTCCAGTTTCGTTACGGAAATATCCTTTTCGCAACCTAAAGCGGCCTCTTCAAAACTGATTTCCAAATCATACCGCAGATCAGAACCGCGTTGCGGCCCAGTCGGGTCCTGTCGTTGGCCACCACCAAAAAATTCATCAAAGATAGTCCCTCCGCCACCACCACCGCCACCGAAGGCTTCCCGGAAAATATCAAATGGATCATGGAAGCCGCCTGCCCGACCGGCTCCGGCTCCCGGACCGCGTGAGCGCGGGTCAAATGCAGCGTGGCCGTATTGATCGTATGCGGCGCGCTTTTGAGGATCACTCAACGCCTCGTAAGCCTCGCCCAATTCTTTGAACTTATCTTCAGCCGTTTTATCGCCCGGGTTTTTATCCGGATGATATTTTACCGCTTGCTTGCGATAAGCCTTTTTAAGCTCCTCTTCACTGGCACCCCGTTCCACCCCGAGGACTTCATAGTAATCTCGCTTGGCCATAAACTTACTGGGTTGGTTTCTTGGCCACGATCACCGTCGCGGGACGCAGCAATCGTTCCCGGAATTTGTAACCCCGGCGTAACTGCTGCAACACATTCCCTTCCGGAACATCCGCACTCTCCTGCTGGGAAACCGCTTCATGCAAATTCGGATCAAATGCTTTGCCGCTCGCATCCACCTCTTCCAACCCGGCGTCAGCCACGGCTGATTTCAGTTGGCTGAGAATCATCGTGACGCCGGTTTTCAGCGACTCCACGGACTTCGCATCGGTCGTGTTCACGGCCAATAGAGCCATTTCAAAATTGTCCAGCACCGGGATCAACCGGCTGAGCAGATCTTCGTTGGCCCGTTTGACGGAATCATCACGATCACGAGCCGCCCGTTTCTTGAAGTTTTCCAAATCCGCTGCCTGCCGCAGCAACCGTTCCCAATGCTCGTCAGCTTTCGCCGCCTTCGCCTTCAATTCCTGAATTTGTTCCGGCGTCAGCGTTTCCCGGGCGGTCGTTTCTGCTTTATCGGCGGCCTCAGATGAAACTTTCGTTTCGACTGGGTTTGACTCTGTTTTTTCGTCACTCATCTTTTCTTTACGTTCCCAAAAATTTTTCAAGCGGTGCAAGATACACAAGGATTAGCCCAAGAGCAACTAGGCCCCGGGAGGGGTATCTTTCTTGGCCGCCTTGAGTTCAAGGTGCAGGTCACGAAGCTGCTTGGGTTCCACCGGGGCCGGGGAATCCGTCATCAGATCAGTGCCTTTAGCCGTTTTGGGGAACGCAATCACGTCGCGAATGCTTGTGGTATTGCAGAGAATAGCGTTCAAACGGTCAAAGCCCAACGCAATGCCACCATGCGGCGGCGCGCCGTATTTGAATGCTTCCAGCATGTAACCAAAGCGCGCCTGCACCATTTCCGGCGGGATTTGCAACACCTGCTCGAAAATGGTCTTTTGCACGTCCGGCTGATGAATCCGGATGGAGCCACCGCCCAGTTCCACGCCATTCACCACAATGTCGTAATGCTGGCCGCGCACCTTTTTCGGATCGCTCGTCAGGAAGGGAATATCTTCCGCCACCGGCGCGGTAAACGGGTGATGGCTCGAATACCAGCGGTTCTGCTCCTTATCAAAGCTCAACAGCGGGAAGTCCACGACCCACAGGAAATCAAACCGTTTCGGATCAATCTCCAGACGGCCTTGCGTTTTTAATACTTCCACGCAATACAGCCGGATCTTGCCCAGAATTTCACACGCGGTCAGCCATTGATCGGCCGCGAACAAAATCAAATCGCCCTCTTCAATCATGAGTTTTTCCGTCAACGCCGCTTTTTCAGCCGCGTTGAAAAACTTCACGATCGGAGATTTCCATTCGCCTTTTTCCACTTTAATGAACGCAAGACCTTTCGCGCCGAAACTCTTGGCGTATTCCGTCATCGTTTCGATCTGTCCCTGGGTGGCATCCGCGAGTCCCTTCGCATTGAGCGCCTTGACCACGCCCCCATTGGCAATCGCGCCACTGAACACTTTGAACGTGCTTGCACGAAACTCTTCGGTGAAATCCACCAATTCCATCCCGAAACGCGTATCGGGCTTATCAATGCCCCAGCGGTTCAACGCCTCGTGAAACGAGATGCGCTTGAATGGCGTCGGCACGTCCATGTTTAACGCGGTCTTCCAAACGCGCTTCAGCAAACCTTCGATCAAACTGTAAATATCTTCGCGATCAATGAAGGACATTTCGATGTCCACTTGCGTGAATTCCGGCTGGCGATCCGCGCGCAAGTCTTCATCGCGATAGCAACGGGCCAATTGAAAATAACGTTCCACTCCCGACACCATCAGAATCTGTTTGAACTGCTGCGGCGATTGCGGCAGCGCATAGAAAGTGCCCGGCTCGCGGCGGTTCGGCACGAGAAACTCCCGCGCGCCTTCCGGCGTGGATTTAAATAACGTGGGGGTCTCAACTTCGAGGAAGCCCTGCTCGTCCATGTACGAACGCGTCGCCACAGCCACCTTGGAACGCAACCGCAAATTGCGGATCATTTCCGGGCGGCGCAGATCAAGGTAACGGTACTTCAGACGCAATTCTTCGTTCACCTTGGAGGTCACTTCCGGATCATCCACCGGGAACGGCAACACTTCTGCCTGATTGAGCAATTCCAGAGCGGTGACCATGACTTCCACTTCCCCGGTCACGATCTTGGCATTATTGGTTCCTTCCGGGCGCTGGCGCACCTTGCCGGTCACACTGACGACCGCTTCGCTGCGCAGCGAGGCCGCTTGCTCAAATAATTCTTTGGGCAGGTCAGAGGGATCAAACACCGTCTGCGTCCGCCCTTCGCGGTCGCGGATGTCGATGAAGATCAAACCACCCAAATCACGGCGGGAATGCACCCAACCGCTTAACGTAACCGTCTGCCCGATATGCGTCGGGCGTAACTCATTGCAATGATGCGTCCGTTTCATGGAATCAAATCAACTTACGCTGCCCATACGGGCAAAAGCGAACGGGGATGTTGGCGGGAATCCCCAAGGAATTCAAAGCCAAATTTAAAACAAATTCGGGCTTAAATGCACTGTTCCTCTCTGGAAAGTTGGCATTATGGGCTCACTGGTTAATTTCCGGCCAGAAACCTGCTTGCTGAATCATCACCGGTTCAATCCGGCCAATTTTCAGCAAAAAGAGCCCGTTATGCAGCTAATATCGATACAGATTGGCAAACCTCAGACACTTGCCCCTTCTGGCTCCAACGAATGGTGGGACAAGGAATGGACCACCGCCTTAAGCAAAATGCCCACGACGGAACCGGTCTGGCTCGGCTATGAAGGGTTGCTCGGTGATGGCGTTGCGGATACCAAGGCGCATGGCGGAGTCGATCGCGCGGTTTGCGCTTATCCCGCCGAACATTACGCTTACTGGCGGCCAACCCTGCACCTTCCGGACCTGCCCTATGGCGCTTTCGGCGAGAATTTTACGGTCAACGACTTGCTTGAAGACTCGGTTTGTATTGGGGACGTTTACGCTGTGGGCGAAGCCCGGGTGCAAATCAGCCAGCCCCGCCAGCCGTGTTGGAAGCCGGCGCGCCGTTGGAAGATTAAAGACCTGACGCTTCAAATCGAAGTGACCGGGCGAACCGGCTTTTACTTTCGTATCTTGAAACATGGTCTGGTTCAGGCCGGCCAGACTTTTACCCGGATCGAACGTCGGCATCCCGAATGGACCATTGCCCGTTGCAACGACGTTTATTACCGCCAGAAAGAAGACCTTGCGGCCGCGCTGGCCTTATCCGAATGTATTTCCCTGTCCGGCGGCTGGAAAGACATGCTCCACACCCGCTATCGACAGGGAAATCCAGCGGCCCTGATCAAATAAATGGGCCGCCAGCAATACTATGAAGGAAAGATTCTGGCTGGGAATGCTCATTCTGTGGGGGTTAACCAGTGGTTGCCACGAACAAAAAACCGAACCAGCTCACGCCCCGGAAGTTCACCACCACGAGCACAAACCCTTGCATGGCGGCACGCCGGTCGAACTCGGCCAGGAGGAGTATCACCTCGAATTAGTGCTGGATACTGCGAGTGGCAAAATGCAGGCGTATGTAATGGACGGTGAATTGGAGAATTTTATCCGCATCACCAACGAAGCCTTTGAAGTTTCGGCCAAAATCCCGGCCCAAACCGAAACCCTCACTTTCAAAGCCGTGCCCAATAGCGCTACGGGTGAAAAAGTGGGTGACACTTCACTCTTTGAAACGCAGGCTGATTGGCTAAAGACCACCCGACAATTCGACGCCGTGCTGAAACAAATCATCATCCGGGGGAAGACGTATGAATCCGTTCCATTCAACTTTCCGAACGGCAACGACGCAGAGGAAAAAGGCCGGAAATAATCGGCCTGGAAAACTTACTCTTTAGATCAGCCGGAAAAAACGTTTCAAGCTCCCGGAGTGCGAGCGCTGAGTTCCTCGATTTTCTTTTCGAGTTCGCGCATCCGGCGAATCATGTCTGGCAGTTGAGCCACGCCAATCCATTGCCGCTTGGTCTGTTTGTCCGGCGCGGCTGGAATTCCCAACACCGTTTCTTTGTCCGCCACATCCCGCATCACTCCGGACTTAGCGCCCACGGTCGCTTGATTGCCGAGCTTCAAATGCCCCGCAATTCCAGACTGTGAAGCCACGACACAATAATCACCCAGCCGGGTGCTGCCTGCAAAGCCCACCTGCCCCATGATCAAGCAGTGCCGTCCCATCACCACATTATGAGCCACGTGCACAAGATTATCGATCTTGGTGCCTTGCCCGATGACGGTGGAACCCAGCGCACCACGATCAATCGCTGCATTCGCGCCAATCTCCACGTCGTCATGAATGACCACGTTGCCCACCTGTAACATCTTCCGGTGCCGGCCTTCGTCAAAGACATAACCGTAACCATCGGAACCGATCACCGTCCCCGCATGAATCGATACCCGGTTCCCGATCTTCGTCCGGGCGTAAATAACCACATTGGGAAACAAGCAAACATCCTCGCCAATCTCACTGTTACGTCCGATGTGGTTGCCACCCATCAATACCGAACGCGCTCCCACCTTCACCCCTTCACCAATCACGCAATTCGGCCCAATCTGCGCGGTCGGATCAATCTGAGCCGTCGGCGCAATCGTCGCCGACGGGTGAACGCCAGCCGAAGCTGTGTCAGGCGGGAAAAAGATGGGCAATATTCTGGCGACGGCAACGCGGGCGTTCGTCACGCGAATCACCGCTTTTTTGGAAGAAGTAAACGGGCCGGAAACGAGAATCGCAGACGCCTGGCTCTGTTCCGCCGCCGTAAAGTAAGCCTCTTTCTCCGCGAACGTAAGATCACCCGCTCGCGCGCTATCGGCGGGAGCGAAACCGGTTATTACGGTAGAGCCATCACCCAGGACTTCACCCCGGATTTGCTCGGCGATTTGATTGACGGTAAAGATCATGGCTGGTGAGAGAGTTGAGGTCCTGACTGTAAAATTTACGGCTCCATCTTTTTCCGGGTCGTGCTGCCTGCCGTTGGGCAAATTCGTCAGACCGGTTCGGACGATTTATCGATGCCTTTCAGGCTTACCATCTGCTGTAGTTCGACATCCCAGACTTTCAAACGCAAACACCGGATAACATCCAGTGGATGAAGCGACGTGGTCTTGGGTTTCTGCAACTCCGGCATTTCCCGCAACACTTCGGGCAAACGGTAAAAAGGAATCCGTGAGTTCAAATGATGGATATGATGGAAACCGATATTGGCCGTGAACCAGGCCCCCAGGCGACTGGTCTTCATGAAACTGGACGATTCCAATGCCGCTTTCTCATACGTCCATCCGGCATTATCATTGAACGTTACACCGGGGAAGTTGTGTTGCGCGTAAAACAAGTATGAGCCGATCGCGTAAGCCAGCAAGCTGGGCAGGGTTTGAGCCAGCAACAAAGTTTGCCAGCCAAAATATTTGTAGATCGCCACCCCAATCACGACGTGAACAATCGCCGCCACGAGACAATCAAAATGCTTCCGGGGCTCGTTATAAAAGGGATAAACGCACATGCCGTAAAAGAACATGAACAGGTAACCAAACAGGATCGTCAACGGGTGCCGCATGAACAAATACTTGATGCGCTTGCTTCGGGGAGATTTCAGAAATTGCGCCTTCGTCATAATCGGAAACGAACCGATATGCGAACCCCGTAATTTTGAATTATGGTTGTGGTGATGATTATGGGAACTGCGCCAGACGCTGCTGGGGCTCAACGCCCAGATGCCAAACACCCGCATGAAAACTTCGGCTACCCGCGAGCGCGGTAAAATCGCATGGTGTTGTTGATCGTGATATATGACGAAGAAACGGAGGGTCAGCAAACCCGTAGCCAGACTGCAAAAAAGTTTCGCCGAGAGATGAAAATTCCAAATGGTTCCAGCGAACGCCAGCAATAAAAGCGAGGCCGTGGAAAGGACACACCACCAACTGGTCAAGGTATGATCTTTGGCGTACTTTTTTGTTGCCAGAATAAGCTCGTGCCCCGTTCTCATTTAGTTTTCATCGCCATCGGGGCATCTTCGCTAAAAAGCACCTCATTGTCGATGAACATTTTTTACCCGGGGAGATTTTTTACAGTTTTCATTAAGAGCCACGGCCCAACCACTTCCCAACCTTTTCCCGGAGCTAAAGTAGTTTCCTTTATGGGCCGAAAGACTGGCTGCTTCCTGCCCGGTGTTCCAATGCTTCCGTTTGACACCCTGCCAGTGCGCCCGTAATTTCCAGAGCCATGTTTGAAGTCGTTGCGCCATATCAGCCCGCCGGAGATCAGCCACAAGCCATTGCCAAACTAACCGAAGGCTTGTTGGCGGGCGCGAAACACCAGACGCTGCTGGGGGTGACCGGTTCCGGCAAAACCTTTTCCGTGGCGAATATCATCGCCAACGTCAATAAACCAACCCTGGTTATCTCCCATAATAAAACCCTGGCCGCCCAGCTTTACGCCGAATTCAAAAGCTTTTTCCCAAAAAACGCCGTCGAATATTTCGTCAGTTACTTCGATTATTATCAGCCGGAGGCCTACATTCCGCGCACAGACACGTTCATTGAGAAGGATTCCAGCGTCAACGAAGAGATTGAGCGGATGCGGCTTTCCACCATGAGTTCGCTGTTTGCGCGGCGTGATGTCGTGGTCGTGGCCAGCGTCTCCTGTATTTACGGCATCGGCAGCCGGGAGGATTACGAGGCCATGGTCATTAATTTGCGCGTGGGCCAGGAACTCAGCCGGGAACAATTTCTCAGCCGGATGGTCGATCTTCAGTATAACCGCAACGACATCGAATTCACCCGCGGACAATTCCGTGTGCACGGCGACACCGTGGAACTTTGTCCCGCAGGACGCGAAGATGCGCTGCGCATTGAATTCTTTGGTGAGCAAATTGACCGGCTCACCCGTTTTGAACCGT
>JBEHZA010000089.1:0-12821 GCA_048497895.1 Verrucomicrobiota bacterium | reverse complement strand
AAGCTATTAACTTTGGGGGTTACGTCTGAGGGAGCGGGCGTAAATATAATTATCCGGTTCGGATTTTGTGCTGGCATTGGCAGACAGATTTTCTGTCTCCGTGCGCCGCGGTTCTTTCTAGTTTGTCTCCTGGTATTGAGTTGGCTTGGTAAGGGGCAAGCGGGTGAATTGTTGCCAGCGGATCGACCTGTTGAAGTGCATGATCAAGGGTATGTGGGTTCGCAAAGCTGTCAGGACTGTCATGCGCGGCAATATGAGACGTGGCACGCGTCATTTCACCGGACGATGACGCAGTTGGTGACTCTCGCATCGGTACAAGGAGATTTTCGCGATCAGAGAATCGAAGCCGAAGGGCACGTATATCGTCTGCAACAGCGCGGAGAAGAGTTTTGGGTGGAGATGGATGATTTTTGGAACGCACGGATGAAGGGCTATCAAGCGGTTCGTTCGTGGCAACAGCTGAGTCTGATCACCGGTTCACATTATCTGCAGGTCTATTGGTTCCCGAGTGGAAAGGGGCGTGAGCTGGAACAGTTGCCCATCGTTTACCTGATCGAAGCTAAACGCTGGGTTCCTCGACGGGCCATTTTTCTCGGACCACCGGAGGCGGCAGAACCAAAAGTAACGGGACGGTGGAATGATACGTGCATCCGCTGTCACACGACGCAGGGGCAACCACGGTTGCTGCCCGAAGGGAAGACGGATACGCGGGTGGCGGAGTTCGGTATTGCGTGTGAAGCGTGCCATGGGCCGGGGGAAAAACATGCGCAGATGAATCGGCTCTTAAAGGGGAAAAAGAATTTGTCTTTGACTGAGCTAACGAATCAGTGGATCGCGCAGCCGGAAAAGTTGTTGCCGGAACGGGCTTCGGAAATCTGCGGTCAATGCCATTCCGTTTCCATGCAGGAGCGGAAGGCATGGGAGGATTGGGCGGTGCATGGTTCCAGTTTTCGTCCGGGCGATGAATTGGCGAAACACGCGGAGATTGTGCAATTCAGCAATCCGGCCACGGTGGAGTATTGGCGGCGGGCGGACGCATCGTTTTTGCCGAATCATTTTTGGTCTGACGGAATGATTCGGGTATCGGGGCGTGAGTATAATGGTTTGATTGATTCGCCGTGCTATCAGAAGGGAGCGGGAGAACGGAAGTTGTCGTGTTTGAGTTGCCACACGATGCACCCATCTGCTCACGAAGCAGGGGCATTGAGCGAATGGGCAAATTTCCAACTCAAGCCGAAGCATGAAAGCAATGAGGGGTGTGTCCAATGCCATGAGCCGGTGGGAAAAAAGCTGACGGCGCACACGCATCACGCGGCGGGTTCGAGTGGCAGCCTTTGTTACAATTGCCACATGCCGTACACGACCTACGGGTTGCTCAAGGCGCTGCGAAGTCATCAGATCAGCAATCCGACGGTGCAAGCCAGTCTTGCGACGGGCCGTCCGAATGCCTGCAACCAGTGCCATCTGGATAAGACGATGGCCTGGGCGGCGGAGCATTTGCACGAATGGTATGGGACGGAGCAGCCGAAGCTGAATGAGGCCGAACACGCGGTGGTGGCTTCGGTGTTATGGACGTTGCGCGGTGATGCCGGACAACGGGCCTTGATGGCGTGGAGCATGGGGTGGTCGAATGCGACGCAAGTAGCGGGCACGAATTGGGAGGCGGCGTTTCTCGCGCCATTATTGGATGATCCGTATGATGCGGTGCGTTCTCTGGCAGGGCAATCGCTGCGGCGATTGCCGGGTTACGAAAAGTTAAAATACGATTACGTGGGGCCGCAGGAGCAGCGTCAACGGGTGGCGGCTGAGGTGATGGGCTTCTGGCGGAATTCGGTAAAGGATGTTCACTTTTCAAAGCCGGGAGAGTTGTTGTTGAATGAACAGGGGCAATTGCAGCCGGGGCGTTTTTTGGAGTTGTTGCAGCAACGGGATAACCGGCGGTTGTATTTGTCGGAGTGAAGAGGGGGAGAGGAGTGCGTTCACGGACGGTATCGGATATTCGTTTGACGTATTTGCCGGCGGATGTTGAAGCGGGATAAATCCCGCGCTCCGGATGGTTGCACTCGCGGCTTGCGTTGTGGGTGGGGTTTATTACTTTTTGAACGCATGAAGACATCGCATCGTCATTCCCGTCGCTCGTTCTTAAAATCCCTTGGAGTCGCAGGCATTACCGCGCCATTTGTGATGCGCGATTTAATTGCGGCTCCGCGATTGGAGACCGTGCGCCACGCCAGTTTTGGCGCGGCGGGCATGGCAGCTGCGGATTGGGGCGCGATCACCAGTCATCCCAACGTGAAACTGGTTTGTGTGGCGGAGGTGGATTTGACACGCGCGGAAGCGGTGAAGAAAAAGTTTCCCGCCGGTAGGTTGTATCAGGATTGGCGTGAACTGCTGGATAAGGAACATAAGAATCTGGATTGTGCGAACGTTTCCACGCCGGATCACATGCACGCGCCGATCGGATTAAGCGCGATGCAACTCGGGTTGCACATTTATGGCCAGAAACCGTTGACGCACGATCTTTATGAGGCGAGGCGCTTGGCGGAATACGCGCAGAAAAACAAGCGCGTAACCCAAATGGGCATTCAAATTCATTCGAGTGTGGAGTATCGCTCGGCAGTCGCACTGGTGCAGGCGGGTGCAATTGGAAAAATCAAAGAGGTGCATACCTGGAGCAATAAGAAGTGGGGCGATTCGACACCGCGGCCGGATCGCCATGATCCAGTACCCGCGACTTTGAACTGGGATTTGTGGCTGGGGGTGACGGCAGAGCGGCCCTTTATTGGAAACGGCTATTATCATCCAGGCAACTGGCGCAAGCGTTTGGATTTCGGCACTGGGACTTTCGGCGATATGGGCTGCCACATTTACGACCCGGTGTTTAAAGCATTGGAACTGACGGCGCCGCTTTCCGTGCGTTCCGAAGGGCCAGCGCCCAGCGAATTCAATTGGGCCAGCGATGCGGTGGTTCACTACGTTTTTCCCGGCACGAAATATACGGAGGGCAAAACGGTCAAAGTGATCTGGTATGACGGCGATCAACGACCGCCGGCGGAAGTGCAGGCGATGTTGGAAACGCAAAAGCTGCCGGACCAGGGTTCGATTTTTATCGGCACCGCCGGGGTGATGGTTTTGCCGCATGTGGCCAAACCAGTTTTATTGCCGGGAGCGCAGTTTAAAGATTTTCCACGGCCGCAATTGGAACCGATCAACCACTGGCATTCATTTGTGGAAGCGGTGCGCGGGAATGGGAAGACATCGGCGAATTTTGCTTATGCCGGGCCGCTGACGGAGACGGTGTTGCTGGGCGGGGTGGCGTCGCGGTTTCCGAGGACAACGCTGGAATGGGAGGCGAAACATTTGAAATTTAAGAATGTGAAAGAGGCGAACGCGTTCGTGCGACGGAGTTATCGGAAGGGGTGGGAGGTTAAGGGGTTGAGTTAAGGGGGACGGCAATAGCTGTCGGGCACGCCGGTAAAGCCATTCGTTACGGCAGAAATTGAGCCTTACAAAGCTCCAGAGGACTGGAGCAGTCCAGGACGCTGACGCGAAGTTTTAGGAGCGCGGCGTTTACGCCGCTTCGCCATCCAAATATCCAATTGGCGTTCAATTCCTCCAGACCATTTGAACATGGAAGCGGCATAAATGCCGCGCTCCGGCGCGTTTTTTGCCGGTGTGTGTTCGATGGGCGGTTTAAGCCTTTTGACATTGGCGCTGGTAATTGGGCGGGAATGGGGCATAGTAGGAGAAGATTCGACCGCAGTTAGCTTCGGCAATCATCAAAAAAATGGAAGAACAGCTTTTAAAACTTATTGGACGCAAGGACTATGTGCCTGCGAACGTCCCGGAACTATTGGGACAATTGGGATTGCAGCCCCATCAACAGCAGGAACTGCAAACACTTTTACGGACTTTGGAACAAACGGGCCGGGTGGTCCGCATCAAGGGCAATCGTTATATCAAACCGCGCGAGGCCGATCTGGTCTCAGGAATTATTCGCATTACCAAACAAGGGCGCGGTTTTCTGCAACCGGATGATGCCGGGCTGAAGGAAATCTCCATCCCGGGTAACGCGACATCTACGGCGTTGCATGAAGACCGCGTGCTCGTGCGGCGCGACGTGAAGGCGCAAGGTTTGCGCCCGCAACCGGACGGTGAAAACACGGGCGTGGTCATTCGCATTCTGGAACGGAAACGGACGCAGATCGTGGGCACGTTGCAACGCAGCCCGCAATTTCTCTACGTCATTCCCGATGACCCCCGCATTCCGCATGATATTTACGTGCAACCGCCGAAGGACGTGGGCCGTCCGGCGAATGTCGGTGACAAAGTAGTGGTCGAGTTGCGCGAATGGATTTCGCCCAGCACGAATCCCGAAGGTGAAATCATTGAAGTGCTCGGCTCGGCGGATGCCGAGGGCGTGGATATGCTTTCTGTGCTGCGCCAGTATAGTCTGCCGTTGCACTTTCCCAAGCCGGTGCTGCACGAGGCGGGTTCTTTCGGCACTGAAGTGAAGCCGGAGGAGGTATCCGGACGGGAAGATTGCCGGCGGCATCAGGTGGTGACGATTGATCCGGATGACGCGAAGGATTTCGACGATGCAATTTGTCTGGAAGCGCTGCCGAACAGGCAGTGGAAACTGTGGGTTCATATTGCGGACGTTTCCCATTATGTGATGCCGGGCACGGCACTGGATACGGAAGCGCGCAAACGGGGCAATTCCACGTATCTGGTGGACCGGGTGATTCCGATGTTGCCGGAGGGATTGAGTAATGAACTGTGTTCGTTGAAGCCGCGCGTGGATCGGTTGACGAAGTGCGTCGAGTTCCTGATTTCCGATGAAGGCCGCGTGTTGAAGACGCAGTTTTATCAGGCGGTCATTCATTCGCAGCGCCGCTTTACTTATCGGGAAGTGTTCGCGCTATTGCAGCGGGAACCGAACGATGCCATTGAGCAGATGCTGCACGATACGAACGTGCTCACGCAAAAAATCCGCAAACTGCGTTTCAAGGCCGGTTCGCTGGAATTGGATTTTCCGGAGACGAAAATCCGCCTGGATGAGCAGGGGCGGGTGTCGCATCTGGAAAAGGTGGAGAACGACGTTTCGCACCAATTGATCGAGGAGTGCATGCTGCTGGCGAATGAGGCCGTGGCGGCGCGTTTGATGGGACTGAATCGACCGGCGATTTACCGCGTGCATGAAGAGCCGGACCTCAAACGGTTGAACGAGTATCGCGAAGAAGTGCTTAGCCACAATGTGGCGTGCGGCAATTTGAGCAAGCCGCAGGAAGTGCAGAAGCTGTTGCAAAAGCTGGGCACGCTGTCGATTGGTCCGGCGTTGAAGATTGGCTTTTTGAAGTCGCTGATGCGCGCGCGTTATGCGGTGGAACCGCTCGGCCATTACGGATTGGCCAAGGCGAAATACACGCACTTTACCTCGCCAATCCGGCGTTACGCCGATCTGGTGGTGCATCGCGCGTTGTTTCAAGAAGGTTTGGTGGGGCTGGGTTCGCTGCGCGACATCGCCGAGCATATTTCCAGCACGGAACGCAATTCCGCCGATGCCGAGCGGGACAGCAAGGATGTGAAGTTGTACGCGTTCCTGAAAGCGCAACTCGCGACGCCGAATCCGCCGCGTTATCCGGCGCTGGTCACGGATGTGCGCAATTTCGGATTCTTTGTGGATGTGCCGGGATTGGCGATGAGTGGGCTCGTGCCGCTGTCCACGGTGCAGGATGATTTTTACGTGTTTGATGCGGCGCGGAATTATCTGATTGGGCGGCGTCACCGGCGGATCATTCGCCTGGGGGATAAAGTCACGATTCAGATTGCGAAAGTGGACAGCTTTAAGAAGCAGGTGGATTTCAAACTGGCGGCGGAAGTGGGCAAACAAGCGCCCATTCGCAATAGTTCAGGCGGACAGATTCCGGCGCGCAACAACGCAGGCAGTCCAGTTGCTTCGCGGCCTCCTGCGGGCGGTCAACGTCCGGCACGGAATGAGGCAGGCGGCTTTTCATCATCACGCCACACGGGTGGTCAACGATCAGCCCGTGGCCACGCCGGAGGTCAATTGTCAACGCGCAGCAATGCGGGCGGGCAATCGGGTTCGCGTCAGGGCGGCGGCGGTCAACGACCAGCGCGAAATAATGCAGGCGGTCAACCCTCCTCACGTGGCAATGCCGGAGGTTACGCCGGTCAGCGCAGTAAAGGCGGCGGGCAAACGCCATTCCGCGGGAATACGCCGCATCAGCCGTTGCCACGGGCGACATCCAACGCCCAACCCTCTTCGCGTGATAGCGGGCGCAATGCCACGCCGCCGGGGAAAGCACGGTTAGGGACGGCGAAGCGGGCACCGTTGCCCATGTCGGGTTCGTGGAAGAAGAAAGGCAGCTCCAATAACAGCGGCAATTTCAGGAGACGATGAGCGGGGGAGATCCGAAATGGCCGCAAGTGAAGACGAGATGCTGAGGGATACGGTAGAATCAGCGAAGGGCAAGATCATGGAGATGGGGATGGATGGGGCGTCATCAATGCGGCTTTTTAGAATGGCTCAAGGCGGTTGAGGTGGTGAATTGTTGTTGGTGGTGGAGTTGTCAAGGGAGGCGCGGATGCTGGCAGGGAGTTGCCAGAGACGGTGGGGGGTGTAGTCGGTGAGAACGTCCTCCACGGTAAAGGGACGCAGATGTCGGGGGAGCGCTGCCAGTTTTCGATTGGCGAAGTCTTTGATTGAATTCAGGGTGGGGGAAGTTTTCGTGCCGAGCCGTTTGCCCCAGGTCCAGAGGATGCCATCCCGGGTGAGCAAGCTGGTGTGAAATGAACCGGAAGAAAAGGCCCAAGGTTCAAATTCAAAGGAGAAACGTTCAGGTTTCGGCACATAGAGACCGGGGGACGGAGCGCGCGAGGTTCCAGCGAAGTACACGGAACGCGGCAAGGCCAGTTGGCCGTAGAAATTTCGTCCCGAAATCCACCAACTACCATCCTTTTTGCGGGCAAATAAGCATTCTGTGCCTCCGTGAACTTCGCTCCAATCACGGTCGAGATAGATGGGAATGAGTCTAACAGAGATGCCGCTGGAGTTGATGAATTCAGGGCCCGTTATGACGGCGCTGTCTCCGCTGGCCCAGAGTGAACCGTTGGATTGGAGTGCCAACAGGCAACGGCCATTCACGGTAATGGAGGTCCAATTAGTGCCAGACTCTATTTGACTGGGGGAAGAGTCCTTGTGTGGTCCGAAACTGGCAAACCAACTCCACAAGGTGCCGTTTCTTTTTAAGGCGTAACTTTTGACCCCTCCCGCAGCGATGGTTTTCCAGTCGTGGTCCAGGCCGATTTGGGTCATTGGAACTGGATTATAATCGGCTCCCTTACCAGCCCTGCTATTAAAAAGCCCTCCCCAAGCCCACAGGGAACCGTCCGTCTTGAGGGCCAAAGCGTGTGCGTAGCCGACACTGATTTTTGCCCAGTTGGTTTCGGTGCCGATGCGAGTAGGCTGGTAAACCGGGTTTGAATTCGGCGGTGAAGCGAGTTCGCCATAATTATTAGAAACCCAGCCCCACAGGCTGCCGTTGCGTTTCAATGCGAGAATAGTGGTACGGCATCCGGCAACGTCACTCCAATCGGTGTCCATTCCGAGGCGTTGGGGAAATTCAAATTCGTTGGTTCCGGAGGAATTGGGAATCTGGCCCCACTCCCAGAGTGAGCCGTCGGGTGCGAGCAGGATGGTCCGGTCTTCGATGGCTACCAATTTCGGGGTGACCTTACCAGAGGGCAAAGGCGGGCCGACAGTGAAGTTGGGTTGGTTGAAATGAGCCCAGATTAGCCACAAAACGAGCATCGAAATGATTCCGAGGAGCAGACGTTTGGGCAGCTTTTTCATCCGTGGCGAATGGGTGGTTGGAGGATAGGCCAAACAGAGTGGTTTGGCAATGCGGGGCAGTAGTGAAAAAAACGGGTAATTTACCACCGTGGGAAAGACAAACTTCAAATTCTGTGATTCGATCAGAGAGTTGGCAGTCGGTGGCAAGGGGGGAGGTTTGGGTGGTTCTTTGACATAGGATGGGGGGGAATGACGAATTACCGAATGCCGAAATCCGAAAGAAGGCCGAAGCGCGAAATTCAAAATGACCCAGTGCGGGTTTTGACAGAATGAACAGAATAGACCGAATTTTTAAAAAATAGGAATCAGGCGCAATATTTGCCAGAGGGCGGTTAAGGGCAAGAAATTGGGACGAACAGGATAAGGTTATTACCTTTCATTAGAAATTCTGTCCATTCGGTTCATTCTGTCAAACTTCAGAAACCGGTTGGAGAAAGGAGGCTGGTTGTCAGGGGTATTCCGGGCTATTCAGGGATAAATTGAGTGCGGAGTGGGGACGGGGATTTTGACAGAATGAACAGAATATACAAAATCCCGAGGGGATAGGGCTCGAAGGGGGCGGATCTGCTGTGTATGGCTTTGTATGGGGTAAGGGGTGGAAAATGACGAATGACCGAATGCTTAAACTCGAAAGAATGACGAAGCCCCAAAGTGCGGTGGACGTGGGGTTTGTCAGGGCTATTCAGGCTTATTCAGGGATAATTGAGTGCAGAAGGCGGATTTCGGAGTGCGGAATGAGGGAAGCCGCCGTACGTATGGCCGCAGCGTATGGGCTTGTATGGCTTTGTATGGCTTTGTATGGGATAAGATCGGTTGAGGGGGGAAATGACGAAGTCTCGAATGACGAAATCCGAATTGTGAAATGGCCGTAAATCGACGTAAGCGGGGGGATGACGAAGGAAATTCAAGGGCACAAAATTCGTTGCGCGATTGACAGTGGCTTGGTGGGTGCCGAATAGTGGTTTACGTGGCGCGAGTCTATGATTTGGTAATGACGCATAAGTTGGACGCGGATGATTTCTTCATTCACCGCGTGCAGCGCCATTGTGCAGAGCGGAAACTGAACTTTTTTTTGATCGAACCGCTTTGGGCAGAGCAGTTTCTGGCTTATTTGGAAAAGGGAGAAGTGACGGTGAAGGTGTTGCTGAATATGCACAGTGAACATCATCAACCGGAGGAAATTTACCATCGCCTGGTTAAGGCGGCGCACAGCCGCCGGGCGAAGGTGATTGATCCACCGGAGGTGGCGCAGGCGGCCTTTAACAAGGCGCGGGTGCATGTTTTGCTGCAAAATGCGGGGGTAAAGGTGCCGCCGACGGTGATTGTGCCGGTGCAGCAGGTAGATGACTTTGTGCTGACGGAAGAGCAGGCATTGGCGTTGGGGACGCCGTTTGTGATTAAGCCGGCGATGGGTTATGGCCGCCGGGGAGTGGTGATGGACGCGCAAACGGTGGTGGATTTGCGGCGGTCGATGTCGGCGTGGCCGGATGCGGCTTACCTGTTGCAGCAACGCATTGTGCCGCAAAAGATTGCGGAGGCGCCGGCTTACTTCCGGGTGTATTACGTTTTTGGGACAGTGTGGTTGTGCTGGTGGAATTGTTATACGGATCGTTACCGGCAGGTTTCGGTGGAGGAGGAGTCGCAGTTGGGCTTAAGCCCGTTGCGGGGGATGGTGGTGCAGATTGCGCAGTTGACGGGGATGAGGTTTTTTTCCACGGAAATTGCGCTGACGGAGGCGAATGAGCTGGTGGCGATCGATTATGTGAATGATCAGTGTCATTTGCTGACGCAGAGTGCGAGTCCGCAAAACGGAGTGCCGGATGAGCTGGTGGCGGCGATTGCCTTGCGGTTGGTGGAAGGAGCCCAACAATTGATGAACGAATGATTTTTCGCGCGCGCCAATTTGAATTCAGCTTTCCCCGGCCGGCTCTGGTGATGGGGATTTTGAATGTGACGCCGGATTCGTTTTCGGATGGCGGCCGCTTTTACGGGGTGGAGGCGGCGGTGGCGCAGGGGCTGGCGATGGTGGCGCAGGGGGCAGAAATCATTGATGTGGGGGGAGAATCCACGCGGCCACAAGCCACGCCGGTGGAGGAAGCGGAGGAATTGCGGCGGGTGTTGCCAGTGATCGAACGGCTGGCGGCACAGGTGAAGGTGCCCATTTCGATCGATACGATGAAGCCGAGGGTAGCGCGGGCGGCATTGGCGGCGGGAGCATCCATCGTTAACGATGTCGCGGCGAACCGGACCGATCCGGCGATGTGGCAAGTGGTGGCGGAAACCGGGGCGGGTTACGTGGCCATGCACATGCAGGGAACGCCGCAAACGATGCAACTTCAGCCGACGTATGGTAATCTGCTGAGTGAAATTCACGATTTTCTGGTCAATCGCTTAGACCTTTTGGAAAAAACCGGGGTGGCACGTGAATGCGTGATTTTGGATGTGGGAATCGGATTTGGAAAGACGGTGGAACATAATTTGCAGTTGCTCGCCGGAATGAAGCACTTTACAAAGCTGGGACGACCATTGCTGCTGGGGATTTCCCGGAAGTCTTTTCTTGGCAAAGTGCCCGGGCTGGAGGCCGCTGACCGGTTGTCGGCGGCGCTGGCCTGCACGGCCTCGGCAGTTGCCGCCGGGGTAAACATTATTCGCACTCATGATGTGGCGCCGACGCTCAATGCCATCCGCATGGTTGAGGCGATAAGCCAGTACCAGTAAACATGAAATTCTGGTCATCATTACAGCAACTTTGGGGTCCGGTGGTGGAAATCCTCGTGCTCGCGGTGGGGATTTACTACGCGTTCAGCTTTGTGCGGCGGACGCGGGGCTGGCCGGTGGTGATTGGCTTCTTCGTGCTGCTGGTGGCGACGATTGTCACCACTTTTTTAAAGTTGGAGGTGTTGAGCTGGCTGTTGCAGGCGTTCTTTGCGTTTTCGGCCTTCGCCGTGCTGGTGATTTTCCAGCCGGAATTGCGCCGGTTGCTGGCGGAATTGGGGAATCTTCCGTACTTAAACAGCGGCCAGCAGGAGCGGGAAAATATCGAGGTCATTATTCAAACGGCGGAACGGCTGGCGGAGGTGCGGATCGGCGCGTTGATCGCGATTGAACAGGGGATTCAACTGCACGAAGTAGTGGAATCGGGGATCGAAGTGGATTGTCAGGCGACTCCAGAAATGTTGGAGACGATCTTTTTTCCGAATAACGCGATTCACGATGGTGGCGTGATTATCAAGGGAGACCGGGTTGCCTATGCGGCGTGCATCTTTCCCTTAACGCAACGGCAGGATTTGAATAAATCACTGGGGACGCGGCATCGCGCGGCGATTGGATTGACGGAGGAAACGGATGCTTTGGTGGTGATTGTGTCCGAGGAAACGGGGGCTATTTCTTACTCTTACAAAGGACAATTGCACAAAGGGGTGGCGGTGGAGGAATTGCGGGCGTTCCTGAGTTCCGTCCTGGTGAAACGTCCGAAACCGGCGACGTGGGTGGAGTGGTTCCGGGCCAAGATGGTCGAACGTTCGAAACATGCCGCCAACGGTTCGGCGGGGGCAGGGATCAAGTAACATGCCGAACGAAACCAAAAAAATAACCAGTGATTTTTGGGCGAAAGTCTTTTCGCTTCTACTGGCGATTTTGATCTGGAGCACGATCAAGTTTGCGGCGATCCAGCGGGGCATTGAGCCGCGGACCAGTTCGATCAGCAAGCTGGAGCAACGCGAGTATGCGAAGGTGCCGATCACGGTGCTGACGGAAGCGCAGGATACCCGGATCTTTAAAGTGTCACCCAGTACGGTGAGGGTAGTAGTCAGTGGCGATCCGGTGATGTTGCAGCAATTACAGCCGGCGGATCTGGAAGTATTTGTTAATTTAACCGAGCCGGTGGATGCACCCTTAATGCACAAGCCGATCCGGGTCAACGCGCGGCAAGGTTTGAGAGTTGAGCAGATCGACCCACCTATAGTAGAAGTGCAGCAAATCGGACGGATTTCGAATTGAAACTGAACCATGGCACAAACAAAAAAAATCTTTGGAACGGACGGCGTGCGGGGACGCGCCAACGTGGAACCGGTGACCGCGGAAACGGCGCTGAAACTGGGCCGGGCGGCCGGTCACGTATTTAAGAATCTGGAAACACAATCGCGCAGCCGGGAACGGCACCGGATCGTGATCGGAAAAGACACGCGGTTGTCGGGTTACATGCTCGAAAATGCAATTTCCTCCGGCATCCTCTCGATGGGGGTGGACGTGTTTTTCATCGGGCCGCTGCCAACGCCCGGGGTGGCGTATGTGACGCGGAGCTTGCGGGCGGACGCGGGGATTGTCATTACGGCATCCCATAATCCGTACGACGATAACGGGATTAAATTTTTCCGGGCGGACGGTTACAAGCTGGATGACAGCATTGAGGCGAAGATCGAGGGGTTGGTGTTCAGCGGTGAGATTGAAAGCATCCGGCCCACGGCGAATGAAATTGGGAAAGCGGTGCGTATTGATGACGCGCTGGGCCGCTATATCGAATATGCGAAGTCGTCTTTTCCGCGCGGTCAAACGTTAGAGGGGATTCGCGTGGTGGTCGATTGCGGTCACGGCGCGGCGTATAAATCAACGCCGTGTGTGCTGCGCGAATTGGGCGCGCAGGTGTTTGTGTATGGCGATAAACCGACCGGCATGAACATCAATCAGAATTGCGGCTCCATGTATCCGGACGAAATGTGCCGCAAAGTGGTGGAACATGGCGCGCACATTGGCATTGCGCATGACGGCGATGCGGATCGCGTGTTGTTGTGCGATGAGACCGGGCAATTGATCGATGGCGATGACATCATGGCCATCGCCGGGCTCGACATGCTGGAGCAGGGGACGTTGTCGAACAAAACGCTGGTGGCGACGGTGATGAGCAATGCGGGTTTGCCCGATCGGCGTGCCCAAGGCTTCCGCTTTC
>JBEHZA010000088.1:0-12857 GCA_048497895.1 Verrucomicrobiota bacterium | reverse complement strand
GATACGCTGGCCAATTTATTCGGCGCGGTGGCCGTATTCCTGGATAAGCCGTTCCGGGTGGGAGATCGCATTCAGTTGGATTCCACTGACGGCGTGGTGGAAACCATTGGATTGCGCAGCACGCGGTTGCGGAATCAGGATGGGCATCTGGTCGCCATCCCCAATAAAACGATGGGCAATGCCACGATCATCAATATTTCCCGCCGTCCCAATATCAAGACCATCATGAATATCGGCGTAACGTATGATACGTCCGCCGACATGGTGCAACGGGCGTTGGATATTCTGGACGAGGTGTATCGAAAGAATCCGATGACGAACGATGTCTGGATCAGCTTTAATAAATTCGCGGATTCGGCCTTGAATATTCAGGTGATTCACTGGTGGAAAACGACGGATTATCAGGCCTATCTCAAAGGCATGCAGGCGATGAATCTGGAGATTAAAAGGCGTTTTGACGCCGAAGGCATCGAATTTGCCTTCCCGACGCAGACGCTCCACGTGAAATCGGTTCCGGGCGTGCCGCCGGCGCTGGTTCCACCCGACAGCGCCAACGGGCCAACCTTAACGGCTACTTGATCCATTCCGGCACCGGATTTTAGTTTGCAATTTAGCAAATTGGATTACGTTCTCACCGCATGCCAACCCTGGTTAACCCGGCCTTGAGCCAGTTTATTGCCCTGCTGGGCGAAGAATTGGTTTTTGCGCAAGTGTTGATTCGCCGGGCAGGTCCGGGCTTTGAACTGCGACACGTGGATGATCGGGATTGCTCAGTTACAGATTTGAAGGAACTGGCAGTGGCGGAATTGCGCGCAACGGCTGATTTTACGGAAACGGGAGCGTTTCGACCGTTGAAATCAGCGCCCAATTTAAAGGCGGGCTGGCGGGTTTTGGTGGCTGGCGTGCCGGAGTTGGAACTGGCCCTGGAGCAACTTTATCACGGGGCGCTGGCGGATTGGTTCGCGGCCCGGAAAGAGGTTCCGCCGGTGACCGGTTACCGGGAGTTTACGAATCGTCAAACCGGCATGTACCGGATTACGCAGATGCTTTCGGATGAACAGGCGGGGCAGGTAATACGGGTTGGATGTCACGCGCGTTTTTGTTTGAAGCGGAGGCTGTGGACGGTGACGGGATTGGCCATTGATATGGCGGAAAGCAAGAGCGTCATTCCCTGCCTGGAGCCATGCGCCATCCTGCTGGAGTTTGCGCGCAAAGCGATGCGGTTGGAACAGGAGGAAAAGCCCATGGCTGAACTGACGCCCGTGGAACAGGCCGCGCTGATGACGGCACTGGAAGCGACCGTGGCGCAACCGGTAGCTGGCGTACGCGAGGCCGACTTCGGCGATCCTGGCAACCCGCGAGTGGCGCAACTCACGTTGGATAAATTGCGCGCACAGCTCAAACTTGATGTTGGCGGACAAGCGAAGTAGTTTAGCGCGAGACTCCATGTATATTGATAAAAATTTAAATCGTGTCGGCACGCTCACGGGTGTGCTGCGAAGCTTTTTGCTGGCGGGCCTGTTTATGGGCTGCCTTGGACTTTGCCGGGTGACTGCTGAAGACGCGGCCCCGACGGAGCCGGAGAAGGTCTGGCAGGAAATTATGAAAGCCTGGCAACATCCGCCGGTGCCGCCAGCCGAATGGGCGACGAAATCACCGAGCAAAGAGGAGGTGGAGAAATTCCGCGGAGAACAACAGCGAATGGCGATGGATCTGGTCCGGAAGCTGCACGATTATTATACGAAGTATCCCACGGATCCCAAAGTCGAGGAAGCCAAAGGGAGAGAGCAGAAAATGATCCGCATTGCCGCGCAGTTGGGCAGTGAGGAGGCCAGGAAGCAGTTGGCGGCGCAAAATCAGGAGACTGCCAAGCCGGCTGAAGGAGCCGGAAATCCGCTGGATACAGCGGACGACATTTTGTTCCGGACCCGCTGGCGGGCGCTGCAAGAGGCGGTGAGAAGCAAAGAACCGGAGGGCATGGAAGCCATCAATCAAGCGATTGAAAAGGGGATTCAACAATTGATCAAAGATTTTCCGAAGCGGGTCGAGTTGTATAAATTTTTGGTGGATGTGGCCAATGATGCGAGTGCTGAACATGCCAAGGAACTGCTCAAGCAAGTCGTCAATTCGCCTACGCTGGACGAAATCAAAGCGGCTGCCCGCGAACAGTTGGACCGGCTGGAATCCGTCGGCAAACCGATGAATTTAAAATATGCGGACCTCAAAGGCCGCACTGTGGATATCGCGGGTTTGAAAGGAAAAGTAGTGCTGGTGGATTTTTGGGCGACCTGGTGCGGCCCTTGTCTGGCGGAGTTGCCGGAATTGAAGTCAGTGTATGAAAAATATCATGACCAGGGCTTCGAGATCATGGGAATCAGCTTGGATCATGACAAAGAGGCGCTGACTAATTTTTTAACTCAGGAGAAAATTACCTGGTCCCAGTATTTTGATGGAGAGGGGTGGAATGGGACTTTTCCGAGACAATTTGGCATTCATGCCATTCCCAACATGATGCTGGTGGATAAGAAAGGTTTGCTCCGCGAATTGTCCGCGCGCGGAAATCTGGAGGAAAAAGTCAAAAATTTGCTGGCCGAGGGAACTGAGAAAGTGAAATGAAGCATTATTCTGCGGGAAGAGTAGCCTGGCTATGGTGGCTGTCGTTGACGGGGCTGGGAATGCTGCCTCAGTGGACTCCGGAATTGGCGGCTCAACCGCTGCTCCCACCCGCAACGGCACCGGCGCAGACGGAAGCGGATCTGGCCTGGGAAGAGATTGTTAAATTATCGCAAGCGCCGCTGCCGCCGGAGGAGTGGCAAACCAAAAAACCTTCACCCGAGGCCGTGGCGGAATTTCGAGCCCGTATGGCTGAACAAGCGGGATTGGCAGCCGATAAGGCGCGCGATTTCTACAGGAAATACCCGCAGCATCCCAAGGCGGCTCAGGCGCGCCGCAATCAGTTGGGGCTGCTGAATGCGACGATCGAGTTGGGAAGCACTTCCCGGCGCAAGCAGTTTGAGGCCTTGGAAGCCGAGTTTCTCAAAGATCCGTCACTTTCTGAGGATGAGCGTTTTGCGTTGCGTTCCGCGCGGGTCCGGCGGCGGGCTTTCGAGCATGAGTCCGAGGGAATCATGGCGGTGCTGAACGTTTTCGAAAAAGAGGTGCGGGAATTGCAGAAGGATTTTCCGAAACGTCCGGAAGTTTATGTGATGTTGCGCGAGATTGCGGCGGGTTGCGAAGCGGACAAGGCCAAGGGATTACTGGACGAAATCGCGGCGTCCCCAGTGGCTCCGCCGGAGATCAAGCAAGCGGCCGTCATCGCGCTGAAGCAATACGATTTGCTGGATAAAAAGCTGGAACTCAAATTCACCGCGACGAACGAGCGACCGGTGGACCTGACGCGCTGGCAGGGCAAAGTGGTGCTGGTGGATTTTTGGGCAACGTGGTGTCCGCCCTGCATGCGGGAACTGCCGAAAGTAGTGGCGGCGTATGAACGGTTTCACTCGCGGGGATTTGAAGTGGTGGGGATTAACCTGGACGAGAGTCAGGAGGCGATGACGGCGGTAACGACCAAGGCAAAGATGGTTTGGCCGCAGTATAATGACGGCAAAGTTTGGAACAGCGAGTTTATCCGCGGGTTGGGAGTGGTTTCCCTGCCAACGATGTGGCTGGTCGATAAAAAGGGGAATTTGCGCGAGTTGAAGGCGCAAAATAATCTGGAAGCGAAGGTGGAGAAGTTGCTCGGTGAGCCTTGAAGGGCGGATTTGGTTTTGATCTTAGCCGGTTTTAGGCTTCCTGAATTGATTTGTCATGGTGACGGAGGTGCGGCTTAATCGCCAGAGATATGGATTTTCTCACGCATCTGCTTTTTCCCAACGGGAAGCTGCTGAACATTGAATGGCATTTCTGGAAAGTCATTGGCTGGCTGGGCAACGTGGTGTTTTTTTCCCGCTTCATGGTTCAATGGTATGCCACGGAAAAGTTGAAGCAGGTGGTGGTGCCGACCGCATTCTGGTGGCTGAGTTTGATCGGGTCCATGCTGCTGCTCGCGTATGCTTTGTTTGACCGGAAGGATTCGGTGTTCATCTTTGCCTACGCTTTCACCTGGATTCCCTATGTGCGCAACCTGATCATTCATCGTCGGCATGCGAAAGCGCACATGGATTGTCCACAATGCGGGACAGTGTGCGCGCCGAGTTTCAAGTATTGTCCGCAGTGTGGGGCTACTTTAGGAACGGCTGAGGTCAAATAGCGCATGCGCATTCTGTTGGTCAACCAAACGGCCCGCGTGCACACCGGCGGTACCCACCGGATGGTGGTGGAGTCGAGCGAATGGTTGCAACGCGCGGGACATGAAGTGGCCGTGGCGTGCTGGGATGGACAGCCCGGAGAAGTAAGTTGTCCGGTGTTACCGCTGCCAGCTACGGAAGCCATTGAGCCCATGCGTTTGGCGATGCAGAAAACCGTTTCGGCATTCCGGCCGGAGGTGATCCAATTGCATCTGACGGAGAACGATTATTTTTTCAGCGAAGTAGGGAAGCTGGTTCCTGCGTGCCGGTTCATTCATGATCAGGCGTGGTTTTGTTCCGGAGGGGACCGGATGTCCGGCAATTATACGCCGTGCCATCGCCCACATGGTTGGAGTTGTCTGTTCTGGCATTACGCGCAACGGTGCGGGGGAAAAGATCCGCGCGGCAATTGGGAGCGGTGGAATTTTGTTGGCCGGAAGCAGGCGTTGAAGGTGGCGGGTGGCATTCGCATTCAAGTCGCGTCGGATTTCATGCGGCGTGGATTATTGGAAAACGGTTATCCGGCGGAGCGGATTGATGTGCTGCCCTTGTTTGCCAATCTCCCCACAACAACAGCAGTAACGGAGCCGGGATTGATGGTGGCGGCCTGCCGGTTGGTAAAGAGCAAAGGGATGGCGCATTTGATTCAAGCCGTCGCCAACCTGAAAAATCAGCCATGCCGGCTGGCAATCGCCGGGGAAGGGCCGCAACGCAAGGAATTGGAGGGATTGGCTGCCAGCCTGGGTTTAAATGAGCGGGTCACCTTTCTGGGAGAAATTTCGCCGGCGGCTTTGGATAACTGGTATGCGCGAGCCAGCCTGGTGGTCAGTCCGACGTTGCGACAGGAGCCCTTCGGTTTAATCGGCGCGGAAGCGATGGCGCATGGGAAGCCAGTAGTGGCGTATATCGGCGGGGCGACGGAGGAGTGGCTGGCGGATGGGGAAACCGGGATCATGGTGCGGGAACGTTCGCCGCAGGCATTGAGCCGGGCTTTGGAGTCACTATTGTCGCAACCGGAGCGAGCGCGTCAAATGGGTGTGCAGGCACGCGCACGCTGGGAACGTTTCCGGCCGGAAACCTATGTGAAGCTGGCGGCGCTTTCCTTTGAAAAGTGCCGGACAGAATTTCAACATGAGCCAAATGTTTCCTGACACGGGATGGTTGACAGAAATTTTTTTAGGCGTACGTTGAGTTGTCAGAATGATACTGGAAAATCATTCCAATGGTTCCGAAAAAGTCCTCCCAGAAAAGCCATATCTTGGCATTCCGCAACCCTCTATAACCGTCGGGTTTCGCTGGATTTTTCCTGCACAAATAGCACAATGAAGCCATGAAATTAATTCTCACGACGCATAACGTCACTTTAACGAAAGCGATCGAAGATCATATCCTTCATCGGATTGACAAGCTGGAGCATTTTGACCGGTTTGCCATTAACGCCCGGGTAACGTTGGAACATGACAAGACGAAGGCTCCGGAGCGGCAGTTCACCTGTTCGATGCGTCTGAATGTTCCCGGCCCCGATCTGTTTGCGGAAGACTCCGAAACCGACCTGTATGCGGCGATTGACGTGGTTACCAAGAAAATTGAACAACAAATCCGCAAACGCCACAACAAGCACAAGGCCCGCAAACACACGGATGCGGCGGTGAACAAAAGAAAGCGTCAGGAAGCGGAGATTTAACAGCTCACGCAAGAAGCTGGAGTGTTTAAAGCCGGTTGCGTATCTTTGACGCAGCCGGCTCACTTTTTGGCAGCCGGCAGTTAGCGAATTTAAAAATGATTGTTCGTGCGCGACTAATATTGCCGTTGGGACGGCCGGCCATTGAAGATGGCGGGTTGGCCATCGTGGACGGACGCATTGCCGGGGTGGGGCCGTGGAAAGAGTTGCAGAGCCGATTTCCAGGGATGGAAGCAATCGATTTGGGTGAAACGGTGGTGTTGCCTGGGTTAATCAATGCACATTGCCATCTGGATTATACGGATATGGCGGGACAGATCGAACCAGTGAAGTCGTTCACCGATTGGATCAAGTCCATCACGTCGCTGAAGGCGGATTGGAGTTATGCGGATTACGCACAGTCGTGGCTGGCAGGAGCGCAAATGCTGGTGCAGAGCGGCACAACGACGGTCGCGGATATTGAAGCGGTGCCGGAACTGATTCCGGAGGTGTGGGAGAGCACACCGTTGCGGGTGATGTCATTTTTTGAAATGACGGGCGTGAAAAGCCGGCGCGCGCCGGAATTGATTTTGCAGGATGCGGTCAAAAAAATTCACTCGCTGGGATCAGGACGTTCTTCGGGGCATTTGTCTCCTCACGCGCCGTATTCCACGACGCCCGAACTGCTGAATTTATCGGCGAAAGCAGCGCAAGAACATGATTGGCGGGTGACGACCCACGTGGCGGAATCCGACGAAGAGTTCGAGATGTTTCTCTACAGCCGCGGGGTGATGCACGATTGGCTGAAGCGTAATGGCCGGGATATGGCGGATTGCGGTTACGGTTCGCCCGTCCGGCGATTGGAGCAGCAGGGGCTGTTGAATGAAAGATTTCTGGCGGTGCATGTAAACTATTTGTGGACGGGAGATGCGGAACTGCTGGGAGCGCGCAAAGTGAGTGTGGTGCATTGTCCGCGGAGTCACGCTTACTTTCATCACCACCGTTTTCCGCGCCGGGAATTGTCGCACGCGGGTGTGAATATTTGCCTGGGGACCGACAGTCTGGTGACGGTGAGCAAGAAGCGCGGCGACCGGCTGGAGTTGAATATGTTTTTGGAAATGGCGGCGCTGGCGGCGGGAGCGCCGGATTTGGCTCCGCAGGAGATTTTGCGAATGGCTACGGTAAACGGGGCCAGGGCGCTGGGAATGGCGGGCGAGACCGGGGAATTGCGCGAGGAGGCACATGCGGATTTTATTGCGCTGCCTTTTACCGGAAATTTAAACGAGGTTTACGAACGGATCGTTCATCATACGGGGCCGGTTTGGGGTTCGGCCGTTGCCGGACAATGGGTGATCAAACCGGATGGCATTTAAAGATGTCGAATTCTGAACAGAACAAAGTAGCCATAGTCACCGGGGCGGCCGGTGGTTTGGGTTTGGGTTTAGTGGATGAATTAGCGACTCAGGGCTGGCGGGTGGCCGCGGCTTATCATCGGGCGACGCTGCAACTGGAATCGGAGAATGTCTGGCCGGTACCGCTGGATGTGACATGCCGGGATCAGGCGGGGCAGGTGGTGGAGCAGGTGGTGCATCGCTGGGGCCGGATTGATTTGCTCATCAATAATGCGGGAGTGACGGCGGATCAATTATGTTCGAAAATGGAAGAGCCGGATTGGGACCGGGTGCTGGACGTGAATTTGAAGGGAGCTTTTCTGTGTTCGCAGGCGGTGAGTCGTCCGATGCTGAAACAACGGGCTGGCCAGATTATCAATATTTCGAGTTTTAGCGCGCTTTCCGGGCCACGGGGACAATCGAATTACGCGGCGGCAAAGGCGGGGCTGATTGGATTGACGGAATCGCTGGCGCGGGAATTTGGATCGCGCAATGTGCGGGTGAATGCGGTGCTGCCGGGCGTGTTGCCGACGCCGATGACGGCTAAATTAACGGAGGAGCAGCGGGCGCAACTGGCCAGAGCGAATGCGTTGAACCGCTTGAATTCCGTGGCTGAAGTGGCACGCTTTGTTCACTTTCTGACCACCCTGGAAAATGTGTCCGGCCAGGTTTTTCAACTGGATAGCCGGATTGCGCGTTGGACGTGAAATGGTGATGAACGATTTTGAACAGGAATTGAAGCAACGGCTGGCGGCGATCCAGACGGATGGCCTCTATCGCCAATTGCGCGAGGTGGAATCGCCGCAAGCGCCGAGGATTCGACTGGCGGGCCGCGCGGTGCTGAATTTTTCTTCCAACGATTATCTTGGGCTGGCGAATCATCCGACAGTGAAGGAAGCGGCGATTCGCGCGGTAGAGCAGTATGGCGCGGGATCAGGCGCTTCGCGTTTGGTTTGCGGTTCGCTGGCGCCGCATCATGAGTTGGAACGCACACTGGCGGCATTCAAAGGCACGGAGGCCGCGCTCTCATTTTCCTCGGGTTATGCGGCGGCGGTGGGAACAATTGGAGCACTGCTGGGCAGGGACGACGTTATTATCATCGATAAACTGGTGCATGCGAGTGTAGTCGATGCAGCCCGGCTGAGCGGGGCGAAATTGCGCGTTTTTGCTCACAATGACCTGGAGGATTTGGAAAAGATTTTGGGCTGGGCAGACCAGCGTCAGGGAGAAACGGTAAAGCGTGGGCGCATCTTGATCGTCACGGAGAGTGTGTTTTCCATGGATGGAGATTTGGCTCACCTGAAAAACATCGTGGAATTGAAAGAAAAATACGGCGCATGGCTGATGGTGGATGAGGCGCATGCGACGGGGTTGTTTGGAGAATACCGGCGAGGTGTGGGGGAAGCGTATGAGGTGGCGGAGCGGATTGAAATTCAAATGGGGACGCTCGGCAAAGCGGTGGGAGCGGCGGGTGGCTATATCTGTGGCAGCCGCGCATTGATTGAGTATCTGATTAACCGGGCGCGCAGTTATATTTTTTCGACCGCGCCAGTGCCGGCTTCGGCAGCAGCGGCGACGGCGGGCATCCGGTTGATTCAGTCTGAAGAAGGTGAATTTTTGCGGAAGCGATTATGGGCGCGGGTGGATCAATTAAAAAATGGGCTCGTGGGTGGGCCATGGATTTTGCCAGTGGTGCGGAGCGCGATTCTGCCGCTGATTCTGGGAGCAGAAGAACGCGCGCTGACGTTGGCAGGGGCTTTGCGGGAAGCGGGGGTTTATATTCCAGCGATCCGTTATCCGACGGTGGCGCGGGGTGAAGCACGATTACGAGTGACGGTGACGGCGGCGCACACGCCAGAGGATGTCGAGGAATTGTTGGCGATACTGAACCGGCTCAAAGCAGCGGGAGATAAGTCCTGAGCACGCACAAAATGGATAAACTCGCTCAATTGGATCAACGCTACATCTGGCATCCGTTTACGCAGATGCGGGATTGGCTCAAGCGCGAGCCGATTGTGATTGTCGCGGGCAAGGGGGCAGTGTTGCAGGATACGCGCGGGCGTGAATATCTGGACGCGAATGCTTCGATTTGGACGAATCTGCATGGGCATCAGCACCCGAAAATCAATGGCGCGATCACGCGGCAGTTGAAGAAAATAGCGCATTCGTCCGCTTTGGGATTTGCGAATGAGCCGGCGTCACTATTTGCGGAAAAGCTGGTGCAAGCGGCGCAGATCGAAACACGACGCGGCCAAGCGAAGCCGCAGAAACTGAGCAAGGTTTTTTATTCGGATGACGGTTCGACGGCGATGGAAGTGGCGCTGAAGCTGGCTTATGAATTTACGCGCCGGAGCGGGCGCAGCCGGAAGCCGCGCTTTTTATCGCTGGCAGGGGCGTATCATGGAGACACGGTGGGAGCGGTCAGCCTGGGACACGTGGATTTATTTCACAAAGCGTATGGCGGATTGCTGTTTAAATCGGATCAGGTGATGGCGCCGTATTGTTACCGGTGTCCATTCAACCGGGCGAAGCCGGAACGCAGTGACGCCCGCGAATACCGGAAGTGCCAGTGGGAATGCGTGGGCAAGATGGAGCAGAAATTTGCCGCGCAGAAGAAACGGAGGAATCCGTATGCAGGATTTGTGTTTGAACCCTTGATGCAAGGGGCGGCGGGAATGATCCCGCAGCCAATGGGGTGGTTGCAGCGGGTGACGGAGCTGGCACGGAGTCAGGGAGCGTTGTTGATTGCGGATGAAATCATGACAGGGTTTGGCCGCACGGGAACGAACGAGACAAAAAATGGAGCGGAGCGCAAAACGACTTCGGTAATAGAGCGATCTCCGCTATTTGCGACGACACGTGAAGGAGTGGCGGTGGATTTCCTTTGTGTGGCCAAGGGGATTACGGGCGGTTATCTGCCGATGGCGGCGACGTTGACAACGCAGCGGGTTTTCGATGCTTTCCTCGGCGAATATGAGGAATTTAAAACATTTTTTCACGGGCACAGTTATACGGGGAATCAGTTAGGAGCAGCGGCGGGGCTGGCGAGTTTGAATTTGTTGGGGGGCCGGGCGAATGAGATGGCGCGGAGTAAATTGCAGCGGGTGTTGCACGCAGAATTGCAGACGCTTTGGAAAGTGGAGCAGGTGGGAGATATTAGACAAGTGGGGTTGCTGGCGGGGATTGAACTGGTGAAGGATTGGCGGACGCGGCAGCCATTTGATTTGCGGGAGCGGGCGGGAATCCGGGTGTGCGAGGCAATGGCGCGGCGCGGAGTGCTGACGCGGCCGATTGGCAACGTGATTGTGATCATGCCGCCGTATTGCATGTCGGCGGAGCAGGTGAGGCAGATGGTGGGGGCGTTGCGGGAAGCGATTACGGAAGTATTTTCAAAATCCAAATGAAAAAGGCGAGCGGCCAGAAAACGTCGTGGAAACTGGAAACGTGGCAGGAACGTTGTGCCTGGTGTAGCCGGAAGATTGAGCGCGACGAGCCGGTATTTGGAATTGAGCTCCGGTTGCGTCCGGAGGCATTCAAAGAGATGAGCGCGGGTTCGGTGCAGCCGTTGCTGTTGTTCAAAGCGGGGAAGACGGTGCCGATGATTATCGTGACGGATGATTCACCCGCCAAACACGAAGGGAAAGATGCGTTGTTTCAGGCGTGTTCGGACGTGTGCGCAAAGGCACTGCAAGCGGCGTTGAAAGAGGAGTTGGAAGAGGGAATGAGTTAAGCGCCGGGAGGTGGGTTGGTTGGCGGCTTAACCTGGTTGGGAGAATTTTCGGTGGGGAGGCTGGTTTTCGATTTTTTCAAGAGGAAGAAAACTACCAGTACGCTCAAAGCCATGATGAAGGCAAAAAATATGGCCAGGAAAAGGATCAATGCCACCAGGTGATGGTGGTGCAGCCAGCCGATCAACTTGTGAATCCGATCAGCGAGCCGGGACATGCAAAGGGAAGGTTAAGCTGGTTTAGTGGCCAGCTTGTTGTTCCTGGATGTATTCCTGTTTCAAGCCCAGCTTTTCGGGGGCGTGCAAGACGAGCATTTTCATGCGGACGTCGGAAGGGACTTCGCTCACGGTCAGGCGGGAGACGACAAACATGAGGACAATGGCCAACGGCACGGTCCAAATGGCGGGCTGATCACAAAGGATGCGGAGCAAGGGGTGGTGCGCCCAGAAATCATTCAACCAGGCGAAGCCGGAGAAAATTTTGCCCATGGGGCCTTTGTCGAGCGCGAGTGTACTCAGATTGGTCAAGGTAACCGCGAACAGGGCGCAGAGACCGCCCGTCAGCATGCCGGTGGCGGCACCTTTCATGGTCATGCGGCGCACCCAGACGCTCATGAAAAGCAATGGGAAATAGCTGGCGGCGGCAATGGCAAAGGCCTGGCCGACCATGAAGTTGATTTCGAGCGGCTCGACGAAGCAACCCAGAATGACGGCGACACCGCCGATGATGATCGCGCAGACTTTGAAGGCCCGCAGGCGTTCTTCGGAAGTTGATTGCGGTTTCAGCATGCGGCCATAGACGTCGTGAGCCAGGGCGCCGGTCATGGAGACCAGCAAACCGCTGAACGTGCTCATGAAGGCGGCGAAGGCACCGGCGCAGGTAATGCCGCTGAGAATGGAACCGAGCGTGCCATACTTATCGTTCAGAATGCGGGGCAATTCCAAAACGATTTTGTCCGTTCCTTTGGCCCCGACGCCGTTATACAGCTCGGGCAAGAGATTGCGTCCGATTACGCCAAAGACCGGCGGGAAAACGTAGAAAATACCGATGAGAATCATGACCCACATGGTGGTGCGCTTGGCGGCAGCCCCATCCGGATTGGTATAGAAGCGGACGAGAATGTGCGGCAAGCCAGCGGTGCCGCAGACGAGGGCGATAATCAGCGAATAGGTATAAAGCAGGGAATAGGGGCGGCCTTCTTCAGCGGAAAGGTGAGCGGCTTTAGCGGCCTTAGTAGTCAGCGGGCCAAAGGGAGCGATCCAGCTCTCGTCTTTGGGGGCTTTCTCGGGCAGGGGCTTACGGAGGTCACTGGTCATTGCCGGGGTAGCGGGAGTGGCTGGGGCAGTAGCGACGATGGCGGGAGCCTGACCGGTGGTGCGATTCTCTTTAAGCTGGTCGCCATAGTGGCCATAGACGGCCATGAGGACAAAGACCGGGACTGAGATCGCGAACATTTTGGCCCAATACTGGAAGGCTTGAACAAGAGTGATGCCCTTCATGCCGCCAAGGGCGACGTTCAAGGTGATCACCGCACCGACGAGCACCACACCGGCTTGGTATGGCAAACCGGGAAAGATATAGGCCAGCGTGGTTCCAGCCCCTTTCATCTGCGGCATGGTGTAGAAGAAACCAATGAACAAGACGAACACGACGGCGATCTTGCGGAATAAGGGGGAGTCATAGCGGCCTTCGGCAAAGTCCGGAATGGTGTAGGCACCAAACCGGCGGAGCGGGCCGGCAATGAATAAGAGCAGAAACAGGTAGCCGCAGGCGTAACAGACGGGAGACCAGA
>JBEHZA010000087.1:0-12874 GCA_048497895.1 Verrucomicrobiota bacterium | reverse complement strand
CGGGGCCGCGAAACGACTTCGCAGAAGTGCGGTTGGCGGCCCCGGATTACATGAGGGTTTGGAAATCCTGTCCCGCATTCGCGCAAAGCTCGGCGTGCCGGTGCTGACCGATGTGCATACGGAAGAACAGGCGCGTGCGGCGGGAGAAGTCGTCGATATTTTGCAGATTCCCGCGTTTCTGTGCCGTCAAACCGACCTTATTTCAGCGGCAGTGCAAACGGGCAAGATAGTTAATTTGAAGAAGGGTCAATTCCTCTCCCCGCGTGAGATGGGACAAGTGGTCAAGAAAGCCGCGGAAGCAGGCGGCAAGTATTTGCTGGTGACCGAACGCGGCACTACTTTCGGCTATAACAATCTGGTGACCGACATGCGGTCTATCCCCATCCTCAAGGAAACGGGTTTTCCAGTTATCTTTGACGCGACCCATTCCGTGCAATTGCCCGGTGGCGGTGGTGATAAGTCGAGCGGCCAACGCGAGTTTGCGCCGGTATTGGCCCGTTGCGCGGTGGCGGCGGGAGCGGATGGCCTGTTTGTGGAAACGCATCCTGATCCCGACCATGCTTTGAGCGATGGTCCGAATATGGTGCCACTGGCCGAAATGCCCCGCCTGTTGAAAACCCTCTTAAAAATCCAAGCTGCGATCAAGTAATCATGCCTGCCTGCCAATCGAAAGCCCTCACCGCCAAGCTGGCGCGGGTGAAACTGTTCCTCTGTGATGTGGATGGAGTGCTGACAGACGCCTCCGTATTCATTGGTCCTGACATCGAAATTAAACGCTTTAATATTTTGGATGGTCTGGGGCAACGGTTGTTGCAACATGAAGGCATCAAGGTGGGCTGGATTTCCCGCCGGGTTTCAGAAGCCACGACGCGTCGGGCGAAGGAATTGAAAGTGGATTTTCTCTATCAGCACGATGTGAGTTCCAAAGTCATCGCAGTAAATGAGATTTTGCAACAAACCGGGTTAGGTTGGGATGACATTTGCTACGTGGGAGACGATATTGTGGATCTCTGCGTGTTGCAGCGCGCCGGTCTGGCCGTGGGTGTCGCGAATGCAGTTGCGGAAGTTAAAGCGGTTGCGGATTATGTCACGGTAACTCCCGGTGGACATGGCGCCATCCGGGAAATCATTGAAATGATTTTGAAGGCGCAAAAGAAATGGGATCGAATTGTAAAACAACAACTGACATGAAGCGCCTTTTCCCGTTGGTCGGGTCATTTATCCTCCGGTTTAGCCTTGGTTGCCTGCTGTTGCCGGCGCTTTTTCCGCCGGCAGTCCGGGCCCAAACCAATTCCTCGGTGGGTCTAATCCGTGATTTCAAATATCCGGAATACGATAAGCTGAACCATTTGAAATCGTTGCTTTCCGGCAAGACCGCCAAACAGGTTTCCAATGACCGGGTGTCGATCAATGAGTTGCACCTGGAGACCTACAATGTGGAAGGCAAGATCGAGTTGATCGTGGAAGCGCCCCAGTGCGAGCTGGACACGAAAAACCGGGTGGCCTGGTCCAGTGGTCGCATGCAATCGCGCAGCGGGGATAATAGATTTGCGATCGAAGGCGAGGGCTTTGAATGGCGGCAGGCGGATACGCATTTGGTAATTTCCAATCAGGTGCACACGACTTTGCACCAGGAGTTATTCAAGAGCAGCACGGGGACAAATGCGGCGCCGGTTGTCCGGACAACTCCGACGCAACCGCTGGAGATTTTTTCCGATTACGTGGATATCAGCGTTACGAACCGGGTGGCGGTTTACACGCACAACGTGCGCGCGGAAGATCCACGCTCGGAAATCCGCTGCGAGGTGCTGACTATTCGCGGGCTTACTTCGACCAATAATCAAATTGATACCATTATTGCCGACAACCACGTGACGATTTTGAACAAGCAGGATAAAAGCCGGGCCAGTGGGGATAACGCGGTTTACACGGCAACAAATAATATTGTGACGCTGACCGGCCATCCGATGCTGGAGAATGATCAGGGCAAAATGTACGCCACGCACATGGTGCTGCACCGGAATGAAAATGAATTATTCGCCACGGAAAACGTGAAGACGGAAATTCATTCCGGAGTGAAAGATCCGGCGAAAAAGCCGGTGGCGGAAGCCAAACCGGGAGAACCCGCGGCTCCAGTTCAGCCATTATTTGTGTATGCCGATGCGGCGAAGATAAACCTGACCAACCGGGTGGCGGTGTACACCGGCAACGTGAAAGCGGAAGATCCCAAAATGTTGCTGACGTGTGAATCAATGGTGGCCGAGGGGGCGGAAAAGGGCGGGGGAGTGAAACGGATTCTGGCGAAAAAAGACGTGGTCATTATCAACAAGCAGGATCACAGCCGGGCGACGGGTGAGGATGGGGTTTATACGGCGGCCGACAATATCATCACGCTGACTGGCCACCCGATGCTGGAAAATGACCAGGGCAAACTGTTTGCAACGAAATTCGATTTTCATCGGGGTGAGAACGAGTTGTACGCCATCGACAACGTCAAAACGGAAATCCGTTCCGGAGCCAAAGACCCGGCGAAAAAAGCGGCTTCGGAAATTAAATCCGGAACGCCGCCGCCACCGTTGTTTTTGTATGCGAACGCCGCCCAGATCAATTTGACCAATAAAGTGGCAGTGTACACCGGCAACGTGCGCGCGGATGATCCGAAAATGCTGATTACGTGCGAAAAAATGACCATCAAAAGCGCAGCGAATACGAATCGCATTGATACGATTATCGCCGAGCAACAGGTGGTGATGGTGAATAAGCAGGATAAAAGCCGCGCTTCAGGTGAAAAGGCGGTTTACGTGATGGCCACAGATACCGTGGATCTAACCGGCACGCCGCTGCTGGAGAATGACAGTGGGAAAATCTGGGGGGAAGCCATTGTGTTGAACCGGGCCGAAAACATTTTGCGGGCTACCGGAGGGGTGAAGACGGAAATTCAGACCCGCAACGCCAACCGTTCCGGGCCATTCGCCAAACCGCCCTCAACGCAACCCAAACTCAACACTGCTACCAACCAGCCGCCGCCGGAACCGTTGTTGGTTTTTGCGGATGTTATGAACGCCAATCTCACCAACCGGATTGCGGTTTATACCGGGCATGTCCGCACGGAACATCCCCGCATGAAAATGACGTGCGAAACGCTGAGCATCAAGACGCTGACCAATCAAACCAGCAATGTCTCGCATACGAACAGCACGAATAACGTGGAGTGGATTGTGGCGGAAAAGAACGTCGTCATTTTTCTGAACAATAAAAAAGACCAGCTTCAGGCCACCGGCCAAAAGGCGGTTTATACGGGCGAAACGGATTCAGTGGAGTTGACCGGTGATTCTACTTTAAGACGGCTTGGCAGCGTGGCGTATGCCGAGCCGTTTATTCTCGATTTAAAAAAGAATACGATTCGCGCGATAAATGGCTATACTTCGACCGTCAACATGCAAGAGCTTAAGAAAACCAACGCCGTGTCCCGGTCCGTCGAGCCGCCGAAACCGTAAATGCTGCCATTCATGAGCCTGATCAAGACGGATAATTTAGTGAAAGCCTACCGGAACCGCCGGGTGGTGGATGGGGTGTCGTTCAAGGTGGATCCGGGTGAAATTGTGGGATTGATGGGGCCGAACGGTGCGGGCAAAACTACGTCCTTCAACATGGTGGTGGGCCTGGTGAAGCCGGACGCGGGAACCGTGAAATACCAGGATCAGGAAATCAACACGTTGCCTGTCCATTTGCGCGCGCGTTTGGGGGTGGGCTATCTGACGCAAGAGCCTTCGGTATTTCGCAAACTTTCGGTGGAGGAAAACATTCTCGCCATTCTGGAAACGTGCGTGATGGACGCGAAGGAACGCAGCGTCCGGCTGAAGTATTTGCTGGATGAACTGGATCTGGCACGGCTGGCCAAGAGCAAAGCGTACATGCTGAGCGGCGGTGAGAAACGACGGTTGGAGATTACCCGGGCGCTGGTGACGAGTCCGAAGTTATTATTGTTGGATGAGCCGTTTGCCGGCATTGATCCGATTGCCCGTTACGAAGTGCAAAAGATTATCCGCCGTTTGCGCGATCGTGGTTTGGGTATTTTGATTACGGATCACGATGCCCGCGAGATGTTGAAGCTGATTGACCGCGGTTACATCATCGTGAAAGGCAAAGTGCTGGTCGAAGGGTCCGCGGAATTTTTAGCGAATGATCCGAAGGCCCGGGAGATTTATCTGGGGCCCGATTTTAATATTTAAGCAACCGGAGAGACCTTGCGAAAGGATCGAGATGAAACGTGATATCGTAACGGTGGAAAGTTTTTACACGAAACACACCAGTTCACTCGGGCTGAAGTTGATTGCCGGGGCGAACGGATTGAAGCGCATCATTCGTGAGCCAACTGTCAATCGACCGGGCCTGGCGCTGGCGGGATTTACCAAATATTTTGCCAGCAAACGGGTGCAGGTGATCGGCAGCGCGGAATCCACGTTTTTGAAATCGTTGCCGGCGGACCAGCGTGAGAAACGTTACGAAGACCTGTTTTCGCATAAACTGCCGTGTGTGGTGTTTTCCCGCAATATCCGACCGGACCGGGAATTTCTTCGCACGGCAGAACGACTGAATATCCCGATTTTCCAAAGCCCCCTGATCACGATGAAGTTTATCAATCTGGCGACGTTGTCGCTGGAGATGATGTTTGCCCCGCATGGCACGGAAATGGGCAGCATGGTGGATATTCTGGGGGTGGGTGTCATTATCAAGGGAGAGAGCGGGATTGGGAAAAGTGAAAGTGTGCTGGCATTGATCGAACGGGGCTACAGCCTGGTGGCGGATGATGTGACCAAAGTCAGTCTGATTGATGGCAACCGGGTGATCGGCACCAGCGCCGAGATTACCCGGGACCACATGGAAGTGCGCGGCATCGGGATTATCAATGTGGCGGCCATGTTCGGAGTGAAGTCGATCCGGAACGATAAACGGGTGGATTTAGTGGTTCAGCTCAAGACCTGGAATGACGTGCCGGATGTGGACCGTTTAGGGATGGAAGATCAATTGATTAAAATTCTGGGCGTAGACATTCCATTGATTACCATTCCAGTCCGTCCGGGGCGGGATTTGGCCCGGTTGATTGAAGTGGCTGCGTTTCAAACGAAACTGAAGCTTTCGGGGCATAATCCAGCCAAGGATCTAAACGATCGGCTGATAGCGAAGATGAGGCAAACTAACGTAATCTGAAATTCGTTGGCAAATGCCCGGGGTTGGGCGATAATGCAAACTGCGCGCATGAGTGCATCAAAACAAGTGCCAAACGACAAACATAAGATCTCCAAAGAACTGGTGGTCAGCAATAAGCTGGGCATCCACGCCCGTCCCGCCGCGATGTTCGTCAAGGTCGCCAACCGTTTCGAGTGCGACATCTTCGTGGAGAAGGATGGTGAACAGGTGAACGGCAAGAGCATTATGGGCTTAATGATGCTCGCCGCCGGGCCTTCCAGCCGGATCATGATTCAAGCGAATGGCGTGGACGCGGAGAAAGCCGTGCTGGAGATCGAAGCGCTGCTGAAGCGCAAGTTCGACGAGGAATAACCAACCGGGCTGACCGCCTGTTTTTGGCTGGGCTCTCTTTACCCCTTTTCCCGACGCTGGAATTCGCGGAGATTCTTTTTCCTGCCGCAACTTTGGACTTTGAACTTTGAACCTCGAACTTTAAGCTGAACCCATGTCTGCACCGGATTTAGATGTCAGGTATGTGGCTAAATTAGCGCGCATCGAGCTTTCGACTGACGAAGAGCAAAGAATGGCGGAGCAATTGAGCCATATTCTTGGCTACATCGAAAAATTGAAGGAACTGGATGTTAACGCCGTGGAGCCAACCGCCCACGCCGTGCCTTTGATCAATGTCACCCGGGCCGATGAAGTGCGGCCTTCACTTTCCAACGAAGAAGCGCTGCTCAATGCTCCGGCCCGCGCCAATGGATTGTTCATGGTTCCGAAAATAGTCGAGTAGCAACCCTCTTTCGCGCTGACCGGCCAGCCAACTGTAATCCGATGCTCAATCAACTTACGATTTCCGAACTCACGGCGAAACTGGGCCGACGCGAAGTTTCCGCCCGTGAGGCGATGCAGGCCTGCCTCAACCAGATTCAGCGGGTGGATGGCGAGATTCACGCCTTTCTGAGCTATAATGCCGAAGACGCCCTGGCCCAAGCCGACGCTGCGGATAAAGCGCTGGCCGCGGGCGCGAATTATCAGGATCAACCGCTGCTGGGGGTGCCGATTGCGGTAAAAGATGTGCTGGCGGTCAAGGGCCAGCCGCTCAATTGCGCGTCCAAAATTTTAGGCAAATTCACTTCACCGTACGATGCCACGGCGATTGAGAAACTGAAGGCGGCGGGTGCCATTATTTATGGCCGATTGAACATGGACGAATTTGCCATGGGCAGTTCCACCGAAAATTCCGCGTTTTTTACCACGCGCAATCCCTGGGATACGGCTCGCATTCCCGGTGGTTCTTCGGGTGGTTCTGCGGCGTCAGTAGCAGCGGATGAATGTATTGCGAGTCTGGGGACGGATACGGGCGGTTCCATTCGTCAACCGGCGGCTTTGTGCGGCTGCGTCGGTTTGAAGCCTACTTACGGACGGATTTCCCGTTATGGTCTCGTGGCGTTTGCTTCCTCGCTGGATCAAATCGGCCCGTTTACGAAAGACGTGCGAGACTCGGCGACCTTGCTCGAAGTGATGAGCGGAGTGGATCATCGGGATTCGACCAGCGTGCCGCAGCCCGTGCCGAAGTATTCCGCGGCTTTGAATGGTCAAATCAAGGGGTTGAAAATCGGCTTGCCCAAGGAATACCTGATTGGGGGATTGGACCCGGAGATCAAGCAAGCGGTGGATAACGCCGTAAAGAAGCTTCAGGAACTGGGCGCGGAAGTGGTGGAAATCTCCCTGCCGCATACGGATTACGCGGTGGCGACCTATTACATTGTGGCAACAGCCGAGGCCAGTGCGAATCTGGCGCGGTTCGATGGCATTCGCTACGGAGCCCGCGTGGAGGGACATGACCCCATTGAGTTGTACAGCAAAACGCGCGGCGCTGGTTTTGGTCCGGAAGTGAAACGCCGGATTATCCTCGGCACCTATGTGCTCAGCAGCGGTTATTACGATGCGTATTATTTGCGCGCCCAAAAAGTGCGGACCTTGATCCGGCAGGACTTTCTGAAAGCGTTTGAACAAGTGGATGCCATTGTGACGCCCACGACTCCAACGGCAGCGTTTAAAGTGGGTGAAAAGTCGGACGATCCTTTGCAGATGTATCTTTCGGATATCTTCACGATTTCGTGCAATCTGGCAGGCATCAGCGGCATCAGCATTCCGTGCGGCTTTACGCAATCCCCGAAGTTGCCGATCGGTTTGCAGCTTTTGGGCAAGCCTTTCGGAGAAGAAACGCTGCTCAAACTGGCGCACGCCTACGAGCAGAGCGCCGGGTGGCATAAAGCAAAATCGCCCTGGAGTGCCTGACGTCACGCGTATTTGCTGGAACTGATTTTTACGGAGCCTGATGAGGTTTCAGGCGTGCCCGTCTCTGGGCGGTAATGTCGAATGGTTGGGAGTGTTACCGAATGGAAACGACTGCTTCAACTGCGGGGGATTGTGTTTATCGCATCGATGCGAGTGATCGCATTTCATTTGTCGATGCGCGTTTCCATGTTTTCGCACACGATAATGATTGGTTGGATTCCCGTGCTCAGCTTTTGCTCGGATCCTGTTTGTGGGATCATATCAGCGATCGGAGAACGCAGCAGATTTACCGTGATCTGGTGGCGAAGGTCCGGCGAACGGATTTGCCGGTGACGGTGCCGTTGCGTTGTGACACCCCGGAACTTCGCCGGTTCCTGGAGTTGCGAATCCGTCATCTGGGCGGAGGAACCGTTGAATTTGCGAGTTCGGTGCTGCGGCTGGAACCCCGTCCTCCGGTGCGATTGTTGGTGGCCGTGGTGCCGCGTTCGGAAAAATTGATCGTGATGTGCAGTTGGTGCAAGCGGATGGCCACGCCCGAATGGCTGGAAGTGGAAGCGGCGATTGCAAAATTAAATCTCTTTGACGCCGCGGTTTTTCCGGCGATAACGCATGGCATTTGTGAAGAGTGTGCGCGGAAATTAGATGAATCGTTTGTTACGCCCTCGTAAGAGCGCCGCGGTGAACCGGTTGGCGGCGGGTGGGATAGATTAATTACAATTCCTTTTTGGTAAGCCACTTGACAGTTGTTTTCAACCATATACTATTCGGTAGGTTTTCATGAGCAGCGCCCTCCTAAAGTCATACGTGTCGTTTTATTCCAGCAGTTTCCGGGATTTTATTTTGAATCGAATGGCGTCTGGAAAACGTCTGTTGGTAATCCTTTGTTTTGCGTGAAAAAGAAGCTTTTAACTTTCAGTTTGTGGGCAGGTGCAATTCTGGCGGGTAACCTGATTTTGACCGGTTGCAACCGGGAGGCCGCCTCCGGGCAGAAGAAAAACGAGGCGAAATCAGCGGTGCCAGTGGTGATCGGCAAGGCAGTTGCCAAAAGCATGCCGGTCCAGGTGCGCGCCATTGGCAATGTGCAGCCTTATTCGACCGTGATGGTTCGTTCGCAGGTCACCGGGCAATTGGCGAAAGTGCATTTCGATGAGGGGCAAGAGGTGAAAGAGGGGGACATCCTCTTTACGATTGATCAACGTCCCTTTGCCGGGATGCTGGAACAGGCGAAGGCGAATCTGGCGCGGGATACGGCGCAGTTGGATAGCGCCCGACTGACGTACGAGCGGGAACTGAAACTTTCTCACGACGGACTGATTTCTCAGGACGAGTTTGAAAAGGCGGAAGCGGCCTTCAAATCATTGCAGGGGACGATTCTCGCGGATCGTGCGTCTATTTCCAATGCGACGTTGAATCTGGAGTTTACGACGATCCGTTCCGCGATTAACGGGCGCACGGGTAATTTGCTGGCGCATGCCGGAAACATCGTGAAAGCGCCGGATGATCAGTTGCTCGCGATCAATCAGGTGCAGCCGATTTATGTTTCGTTTGCGGTTCCGGAGCAATTTCTTCCCGAGATCCGCAAGCGCCTGCGTGAAACCAAACTGATGGTGAGCGCCGCCTATGCGAACATGGATGCCGCTGCGCCGCAGGGGGAATTGACGTTCATTGACAATTCAGTGGATTTTACCACTGGCACAATTCAACTCAAAGCGACGTTTCCGAATCGCGACAATCTCTTGTGGCCGGGCCAATTCGTGCAAGCCATGCTGCTGCTCAATGAACAGGCCAATTCCGTAGTGGTGCCCTCGCAGGCCATTCAAAACGGACAGAATGGGGAATTCATTTACGTGGTCAAAGCGGATCAATCGGTTGAATTCCGGCGGGTGGAAACCGGGATCATTGAAAAGGGTGAAACGGTGATCTTGAATGGAGTCAAAGCGGGGGAAACGGTGGTGATTGATGGCCAATCGCGGTTGGTTCCCGGTGCGAAAATTACGACCAAGCAACCGGTGGGTGAGGAACCACTGGTCAAGCAAGAGGCGGATGCGCAATGAATCTGCCTGAATTATTCATTCGCCGGCCGGTCATGACGACGCTCGTCATGCTGGGCATTTTGTTATTCGGCATCGTCAGTTATCGCTATCTCCCGGTGAGCGATTTGCCGAACGTGGATTATCCGACCATTCTCGTGACGGCCAATCTGCCGGGAGCGAGTCCGGAGACGATGGCGTCTTCGGTGGCGACTCCGTTGGAGCGGCAATTTTCTACCATCGCGGGCATTGATTCGATGAACTCGATCAGTGCGCAAGGCGTTTCTCAGGTCACGATTCAGTTCACCTTGGAACGGAGCATTGATGCGGCGGCGCAGGATGTGCAGGCGGCCATCGCCAAAGCGGCGCGCCAATTGCCCGCGAATATGCCAACGCCACCGACTTACAATAAGGTAAATCCGGCGGATCAACCGGTGCTTTATCTGGCGCTGACTTCGCCGACACTGCCGCTTTCCACGGTGGATGATTACGCGGAAACGCTCATGGCGCAGCGCATTTCCATGGTGAGTGGCGTGGCACAAGTGGTGGTCTTTGGTTCGCAACAATACGCGGTGCGGATTGAACTGGACCCGAATGAACTGGCCACGCGCGGCATCGGCATTGATGAAGTGCAAAATGCTGTCTCCCTGGCGAACGTGAACATTCCCACGGGAACGCTGTACGGCCAACACAAGGCGTTTACGGTGCAGGCGAATGGTCAATTGATGAAGGCGGCGGATTACCGGCCGATGATCGTGGCCTATCGCAATGGTCGCCCGGTGCGGTTGCAGGAATTGGGCAAGGTCATTGACAGCGTGCAAAACAACAAGGTGGCGAGTTGGTTTAACGGCACGCGCGGCATCATTCTTTCCATTCAGCGTCAGCCCGGCGTGAACACCGTGCAAGTGGTGGACGACATCAAAAAATTATTACCCAATTTCCGCGCGCAGTTGCCTGCGGCAGTTAACATCAATGTGCTCTATGACCGTTCCGAAACGGTGCGGACTTCCGTGGATGATGTGCAATTCACTTTGCTGCTGACGGTCTGTCTGGTGGTCATGGTGATCTTCCTGTTCCTGCGCAATATTTCGGCCACGGTAATTCCGAGTCTGGCGGTACCCATGTCGATTGTCGGCACCTTTGCGGCGATGTATTTATTCGGCTACAGCCTGGATAATTTATCGCTGATGGCGTTGACGCTCTCGGTTGGCTTCGTGGTGGATGATGCCATTGTCATGCTGGAAAATATCGTGCGCTACATGGAGCAGGGGATGCCGGCGATGGAGGCAGCGTTGAAAGGATCGAAGGAGATTGGCTTTACGATTATTTCCATGACACTGTCGCTCGCCGCCGTGTTTATTCCGGTGCTGTTTATGAACGGCATTCTGGGGCGGTTGCTGCATGAATTTGCGGTGACAATTATGGTGGCGGTGCTGGTTTCCGGATTCATTTCTTTGACACTTACGCCGATGATGTGCAGCCGGTTTGTGCATTCGCATAAAGGGGAAAAGCACGGGCGGCTTTACATGGCATCCGAGAAAATCTTTGACGGATGGCTGCACCTTTATGACGTGTCTCTGAAATTCTTCATGCACCACCGGGCGATGACCTTGATTTTTTCGGTGGCTCTAACAGTGGTGACGGGATGGCTGTTTGTGGCGATTCCCAAAGGCTTTTTTCCGAGTGAGGATACGGGCCAGATTTTCGGCATCACCGAAGCAGCGCAAGGCACTTCGTACGAAGCCATGCGGGATCATCAGATCGTTGCGGCCAACATCGTGGCCAAGGACACGAACGTCGTCGATTTCACTTCGTCCATGGGCATGGGCGGGCCCACGCTCACCGGCAATAACGGGCGTCTTTTCGTGCGTTTGAAACCGCGCTCGGAGCGGCATGAGCACGTGGATCAAATCATTCAACGTTTGCGCGGGCAGTTGGCAGAGATTCCGGGCTTCCGCGTGTTCCTGCAGAATCCGCCGCTCATCCGCATTGGCGGGAACCTGACCAAGAGTCTTTACCAGTACACTTTGCAGGATGCCGATGCCAAGGAACTGTATCACTGGGCGCCGATCATCGAGGAAAAGATGTCGCAATTGCCCGGTTTCCAGGATGTGACGAGCGATTTGTTTATTACCAATCCGCAGGTGCTGGTGGAGATTGATCGCGATAAGGCAAATTCGCTGGGCGTTACGGCAGACCAGATCGAGAACGCGCTTTATACGGCTTACGGTGAACGGCAGGTTTCGACGATCTACACGGATATCAATCAATACTGGGTAATTATGGAATTGGCGCCGGAGTTTCAACGTGATCCCGTGGCGCTCTCGCAATTATACATCCGCTCTTTGGCCACGGGAAAACTGGTGCCGCTCAATGCGGTAGCCAAACTCACGCGGGGGGTGGGGCCGATGACAGTGAACCACCTGGGACAGCTACCAGCGGTAACCGTCTCGTTCAATCTGGCACCGGGAGTGGCTCTGGGCACGGCGGTGGAACAGGTAAAACAGATGGAAGCGGAGTTGCATGTGCCGGCAACGTTGAGCGCGAGTTTTCAAGGCTCGGCGCAGGTGTTTGAATCCTCACTTAAAGGACTTGGCCTGTTGCTGATTATGTCCATTCTGGTGATCTACATTATCCTGGGGATTCTTTACGAAAGCTTCATTCACCCGATTACGATTCTTTCCGGGTTGCCATCCGCCGGATTCGGCGCTTTGGCGACGTTGATGTTGTTCCATATTGAATTGAATATTTACGCGTTCGTCGGGTTGATCATGCTGGTCGGCATCGTGAAGAAAAACGCCATCATGATGATCGATTTTGCGGTCGAAGCCCAGCGCAGTGGCAAGCCGGCGGAAGAAGCGATTTACGAAGGCTGCCTGTTGCGGTTCCGGCCCATCATGATGACGACGATGGCGGCCTTGATGGGGACGTTGCCAATCGCGTTAGGCCTGGGCGCGGGTGGTGAAGCGCGGCAACCACTCGGTTTGGCTGTAGTGGGTGGGTTAATCGTTTCGCAATCCCTGACGCTTTACATCACGCCGGTGATTTATCTCTACATGGAAAAAGTGCGCGTGGGTGTGCCTAAATGGTTTGGTTCGCGCAAAGCGATACCTGAAGTGCAGCCGGTTAATCCGGCAGCTTCGGCTTAAGTAGGGAGGCTTCATCCAAGTCATAAGTGTAATACATGTAAGATTTGTATTTCCCTTAAAGCCGCTCCGGCTACAATTCTCCCGCAATGGAATACGAAGCGGTAATTGGGCTGGAAACGCACGTCCAGCTAAAAACGAACTCGAAGATGTGGTGTGGTTGCGCGAATGAATTCGGCGCGCCGCCGAATACCAATGTCTGCC
>JBEHZA010000086.1:0-12913 GCA_048497895.1 Verrucomicrobiota bacterium | reverse complement strand
CGAACGATCCCCCGCCAGACCGTCAATATACCGATCGCGGCGACTGCCGGACAATTTAACCGCCCGTCAGTCAGGCCAAATTGAGGGTTCACAAGCAGTGCGACGTTGGAGTCAAGAAGCCAATTTTCCATCCGCCACCGGTTTGTGTGAACCGTTCGGCGTAAGGAAAAATGTTGACCGGCCAATGTGCGCTCAACTTGCGTTGAACCAGAAGCTAAACTATTTCGGCAACCTGCTGAAACAGTTCGACTTCAGCCCGCTCCGGTCAAACAACCCGCGAGAATAACTGGGCTGCTCCGACTATGCCAAATACCGGGCAAAATACAATGCAATTCCTTATGCTGGTGATTGTTTGACTTAGCATCGGTTATTAAATTGTGCCGGAGGGTGTTTTCAAAGCGGGCGGCAAAAGCTCAAATTGGACACTTGCATCCCGGGGAAACGTTCTGGTAAGTTCACTGAACCGGACGCGCAAGCGTCTAACATCGATGTGCCGATGTGGCGAAATGGCAGACGCGACGGACTCAAAATCCGTTGTCCTTTAAAGACATGGGGGTTCAAGTCCCTCCATCGGCACCATCTTCAACAGTGCTAGCCCATCGGGGAATTAAATCCGTCATTTTCCTTCGGTCGCTTTTTTTGTGTGTTTTACCCGCGAATGTGGTCTGTATAGTAGCGAGCACTATGAGACCGCAGAGATTTACCCTGGATTGGCTGGTTTTGGGCCTGGCTTTGGTCCTGACATCTGGCGTCCGCGCTGCCGAAACCGGCCAGGAGGAAGCCCGTTTCCTGAGCCATACCCGCCAACTCACATTTGAAGGACGACGCAGTGGAGAAGGCTATTTCTCGCCCGACGGTAAGGCGATTATCTTTCAAAGCGAACGCGAGGCGGATAATCCGTTTTACCAGATCTATCTGCTCGATCTGGAGTCTGGCGATACCCACCGCGTCTCACCCGGTTACGGCAAGACGACCTGCTCGTTCTTTCGCCCTGGTACGGACGAAGTTCTCTTTGCCTCCACGCATCTTGATCCCGATGCCAAAACCAAGCAAAAAGCCGAACTCGATTTTCGTGCCTCGGGAAAAACGAAGCGTTATTCGTGGGATTACGACGAACATTACGACATTTTTTCAGCCAAACGTGATGGCACCGGTCTCAAGCGCCTGACGTCCGCGACCGGTTACGATGCGGAAGGTGATTTCTCGCCAGATGGCCAGAAGATTGTGTTCTGTTCCATGCGCGACGCTTATCCGCTGGACAAACTCCCTGCTGAAGACCGCAAGCGTGCCGAGACGGATCTCTCGTACTTTGGTGAGATTTATATCATGAATGCGGACGGCTCGAACCAGCAGCGCCTGACGCATACACCCGGTTACGATGGGGGTCCATTTTTCTCTCCGGATGGTCAACGCATTATCTGGCGGCGTTTTAATACTGAAGGAACGCTCGCGGATGTTTACACCATGAAGCTGGATGGCAGTGATGTCCGCCGCCTGACCGATTTCGGCGCGATGTCCTGGGCGCCTTATTTTCATCCTTCCAGCAAGTATCTGCTTTTTGCTTCGAACAAACTGGGCTTCGGGAATTTTGAACTCTACCTCACGGACGCGGAGGGCAAGCATGAACCGGTGCGGGTAACTTATACGGACGGCTTCGATGGGTTGCCGGTCTTTTCGCCCGATGGCAAGAAGCTGTGCTGGACTTCCAGCCGCACGGCGGACGGCAAATCACAATTGTTTCTGGCAGATTGGAATGACGAAGCCGCTTTGGCGGCACTGGAGGCCGCGCCTGTTCGCACGGCCAATGCTGCCGCGGCAAAAGCGGTCAGTGCCGCATCCGCGACCCAATCCACCATGCTTTCCGCGGCGATCAGTGAGAGCGATCTGCGGGCGGAGGTGGGTTATCTCGCGTCGGACGCTCTGGCCGGCCGTTTAACAGGAACCGAGGGCACGAAAAAAGCGGCGGATTATCTCGTAGAACACTTGCAGGCGGCCGGGCTGAAACCACTCGGTGAAAATGGTACGTGGTTCCAGACGTTCGAGTTCAATGCCGGGGTAAATATCATAACGAATGAGAACCGGTTAACGGTCGAAAAGGAAAATGGCCTGGCATCCTTTGACGTGGAGAAAGATTTCCGCCCGCTTTCGTTTACGGGTAATGGCGAAGTGGAAGGAGAAGTCGTGTTTGTGGGCTACGGGTTAACCGCGCCCGGCAAGTCGGGTGAGGGCTATGATTCGTATGCGGGGTTGAATGTTTCCAACAAGGTCGTGGTGGCGTTGCGTTACGTGCCGGAAGGGGTGGATCAAAACCGGCGCGCGGAACTGAATCGTTACGCGGGTTTGCGGTACAAGGCGCTGATTGCCCGCACGCATGGCGCGAAGGCGTTGCTGGTGGTGTCCGGACCGAATTCACCGGGCGCGGGCGAGTTGGTGGGATTGAATCTGGATACCAGTCTGTCGGGTTCGGGCATTGTGGCGGCTTCGGTAAGTGGGAAGGTGATGGACGCCTTGCTTGCGGGCACCGGCAAGGATTTGAAGACATTGCAAACCGTGCTCGATACGGAGAATCCTCATGCCGAGGATGTGCGTTTGGCGATTCCCAAAGTTAAGGTGAAAATCACGGCAGCGGTGAAGCACATCAAGAAATCAGACCGCAATGTCATTGCGTATTTGCCGCCCGCGAATGGCAATGCCACGGAATATGTGATGCTGGGCGCGCACTATGATCACCTGGGCCACGGTGAAACGGGCGGTTTTGGCATCAAGGGCGAAGAGGGCATGATTCATCCGGGCGCGGATGATAATGCGTCGGGCGTGGCGACGGTGTTGGAACTGGCCGCTGCCTTGGCCGCCGAACGCCAGCAAAAGCCTGAGGCGTTTCCACGCGGGATGATTTTTTGTTTCTGGTCGGGTGAAGAGTTGGGTTTGATTGGCTCCTCGCAATATGCGGATCATCCCACGGTGAATCTCTCGAACGTAGTCGCCTACGTGAACTTTGATATGGTGGGTCGTTTGCGGGAAAACAAACTCACCTTGCAAGGGATTGGCTCCTCCTCGATTTGGAAAAAACTGATCGAGAAAGGTAATGTGGTAGGCGGGTTTAACCTGAGTTTGCAGGACGATCCTTATTTGCCTACGGATACGACCGCGTTTTATCCCAAGCACGTGCCGGTGCTGGCTTTCTTTACGGGCAGTCATGAGAATTATCATCGGCCAGGCGACAAGCCGGAGACCCTGGATTACGGGGGAATGGAGCGGATTGCAAAATTCGCGCGCCTGATTGTCCTGAATCTCGTGAAAGAACCGGAACGCCCGGATTATCTGGTGGTGAAGAAATCCGATAGCGGCGGTGGCTCACGGGACAGCTTGCGTGCGTATCTGGGCACCATTCCCGATTACGCTACGGAAGTGGTGGGAGTGAAACTTTCGGGAGCGAGGGGCGACAGTCCGGCAGATAAAGCGGGCATCAAGGGCGGGGATGTGATCGTGGAATTTGCGGGTCAGAAGATTGCCAATATTTACGACTACACGTACGCCCTGGATGCCGTGAAAATCGGCCAGCCGGTCAAAGTAGTGGTGATGCGCGAGGGCAAGCGGGTGGAACTTACGGTGATTCCAGAAGCGCGTAAGTGATCTGGAATTTCCGCACAATCCAAGCTCCGTCAGGAGCGGTATGTAAATCTTCAGCTCATCTGATTCTACAGCCACAGTGCCAGTCTATTTTCTATGCCGCTCCGCTGGAGCTTGGGAAAACTCTGCTGGTTCTTTCCTATAAACGTGGCGCTCCTAACGGAGCTTTTTGCGATTTTATTTCCGTTCATTCACTGGCCAAACCGGCATTCCGAGGTATCTTCCCCTGAAATTGAGACTGGAAAGCCCTTCCGGAAAAATGGCGTGAGCCTGAATTTCTTGTTGGCAAGCGGCGCGTTCCTTTCGATATTCAAAGGCTTTAAATATGGCTGAAGTAAAGAAGCACGTTTACGACGAGAGCAAAATCAAGACGCTGTCCTCGCTGGAGCACATCCGTTTGCGGACCGGCATGTACATCGGGCGCATTGGCGACGGGTCTCACTACGACGACGGTTGTTACATCCTGCTCAAGGAAATCATCGATAACACGATCGACGAATACATCATGGGCCACGGCAAGGACGTGCAGATCGCTGTGGATGACGGCGTGGTGACCGTGCGGGATTTTGGCCGCGGCATTCCGTTGGGCAAGGTGGTCGAATGCGTTTCGCAGATTAACACAGGGGCGAAGTACAACGACGAGGTCTTTCAATTCAGTGTGGGTTTGAACGGCGTCGGCACCAAGGCGGTGAATGCGTTGTCCAAAGACTTTCTGGTGCGCAGCCATCGGGAAGGGGAGTTCGTCGAAGCCTCTTTCAAGCAGGGCAAGCTCAAGGGTGAAAAGAAGGGCAAGACCACGGAACCAAATGGCACCTTCATCCGTTTTGAACCTGATCCGGAAATTTTCAAGAAGAGCGAATTCCGTACGGATTACATTGAGAAGCGGTTGCGGCATTACAGCTTTCTCAATACCGGCCTTAAACTGAGCTTCAACGGGCAGACCTTTCAATCCCGCCACGGTCTGATGGACCTCGTGCTGGAGGATTTGCGCACGGACAACAGTGAGCCGATTTATCCGCCACTCCATTTCACGAGCAAAACACTCGAATTCTGCTTTACGCACAGCAACAGCCGTTACGGTGAAACGGTGTTCTCGTTTGTCAACGGGCAATACACTTCCGATGGCGGCACGCACCTCAGCGCGTTCCGTGAAGGCGTGCTTAAAGCCGTCAACGAATACGCCAAAGGCAAGTACGACGGCGATGACGTGCGCGAGTGCATGATCGGCGCGGTGGCTATCCGGCTGAAAGACCCGATGTTTGAATCGCAGACGAAGAACAAGCTCGGCAACACGGAAATCCGCACCGAACTGGTGAATACAGTACGCGAAGAATTGCTCCATTTCTTCAATCGCAATAAAGAAGTCGCGGAGAAAATTCTGGCGAAGGTGGAAGACACCCAGCAGCTACGCAAGGAATTGCAGGAAGTGAAGAAGCTGGCCCGCGAACGCGCCAAGGCCATCACGTTGCGGATTCCGCAATTGAAAGATTGCAAAGTTCACTTTGATAAAGAAAAGGGCAAGGGCAAAGGCTCGATGGTCTTCATCACGGAAGGTCAATCGGCGGCTGGTTCCATCGTCAGCACGCGCGATGTGAATCTTCAGGCGATTTTCGTGCTCAAAGGCAAACCGCTGAACGTCTGGGATCTCAAACGCGACATCGTTTATAAGAACGATGAAATGTACAATCTCATGCGCAGCCTGGATATTGAGGATAACCTCGGCAATCTGCGTTACGAGAAGGTCATTCTCGCCACCGACGCGGATGTGGACGGTTTGCACATCCGGAATTTGCTGATCACCTATTTCTTCAAGTTCTTCGAGCAACTGGTGCATGACGGCCATCTTCATGTGTTGGAGACGCCGCTATTCCGCGTGCGCAACAAAGAGAAAACGATCTATTGCTACAGCGAAGCCGAACGCGACACGGCGGTGAAGCAATTGGGCAAGAGTGCTGAAATCACGCGGTTCAAAGGCTTGGGTGAAATTTCACCCGGTGAATTCAAACAATTCATCGGCAAAGAAATGCGTCTCAGTCAGGTCGAATACGCGGTGAAGCACGATTCGACCAACATCCTGGATTTCTACATGGGCAAGAACACGCCCGAACGCAAAGACTTCATCATGGGCAACCTGGTGGTGCCGGTGGAGGAGTGAGTGGAGTAACGAATTTGAGCGATACGTTTTTGAAACATGAGCGCAGCCAAGAAAGATAATACGCCCGAGCAACCGGAGTTGCCGATTGACCCGAAGCCGCCTGGCAACGAGACCGCGAAAGCCAAGCCGACGGAGAATGGCAATGGCCATCCGCATGTCGAATTGGAAGCGATTCCTGAGATCGTGCATCCGCCGTTCGACATCAATAAAATCGAACTGCCGTTGCATCAGCGGTTCAATACGAATTTCCTGCAATACGCCTCCTACGTCATTCGTGATCGCGCGATTCCGAATCTTGCGGATGGGTTGAAGCCGGTGCAGCGCCGTATTTTCTGGGGTTTGCACGAAAAGGATGACGGCAAGTTTATCAAAGTGGCCACGATTTCCGGCCATTGCGCCCAGTATCATCCGCATGGTGACGTTTCCATCAGTGACGCGCTCGTGGTGCTCACGAATAAACGTTACCTGATCGAAGGGCAGGGAAACTTCGGAAATATTTACACCGGCGATCCGGCTGCCGCACCGCGGTATATTGAATGCCGCCTAACCGAGCTGGCCCGCAACGAGATTTTTAACGATGACCTCACGGAATTTGTGCCGAGCTACGATGGCCGGAACAAAGAGCCGGTAACTTTACCTGCCAAGCTGCCCGTGCTTCTGATGCTCGGCACGGAAGGTATTGCCGTGGGCATGTCGTGCAAGATTCTGCCGCACAATTTTCCCGAATTGCTCCAGGCGCAGATTGCGATTCTCAAAAATCAACCGTTCAAGTGCCTGCCGGATTTCCAAACGGGCGGCTTGATGGACGCGCGCGAGTATGGCGACGGTAAAGGCAGCATCAAAGTGCGCGCGAAGATCAAGGTGAAGGATGATTCCACCGTGGTCATCAAAGAGATTCCCCCGATGACCACGACGGATTCGTTGATTTCCTCCATCGAAGACGCCACGCGCAAAGGCAAGCTCAAGGTGCGCAGCATTAATGATTTCACGTCCGAGGAAGTCGAAATCGAACTCAAAGCGCCGCAGGGTGTGAGCGCTGAAAAATTGGTGGATGCGCTCTATGCGTTTACCGATTGCGAGATTTCCATTACCAGCCGCATTGTGGTGATTAAGAACAATCGCCCGGTGGAATTGACGGTGTCCGAAGTGTTGCGTGAGAACACGGCGCAACTGCTCGCGATTCATAAGCGCGAATTGGAGTTGAAGGAACATCAACTTCAGGAAGACCTGCATTATCGCACGCTCGAACGCATCTTTGTGGAGGAACGCATCTACAAGAAGATCGAGCAATGCAAGACGAACGAAGCGGTGATCGCTGCGGTGTATGAAGGGTTCAAGCCATTCCGCAAGGAAATGGTGCGCGACCTGAGTGACGCGGATGTCGATCGACTCCTGCAAGTGCGCATTCGCCGCATCTCGCTGTTTGATATCAACAAGCACCGCGAAGAGATGAACCGGATCAAGGGCGAACTCGAAGAGACGCGCAAGCATCTCAAGAATTTGACGAAATATGTCATTGGCCGGCTCGAAGCCTTGATCGAGAAGTATGGGCCGCTTTATCCGCGCCTGACGAAGTCCAGCCGTTACGATGAAGTGGAAGCGAAGGAAGTCGCGTTCAAATCCTTCAAAGTCGCGTACGACCGCGAATCCGGCTATATCGGCTACAAAGTTTCCGGCGATGAATTCAAAACGGATTGCACGAAGTTCGACAAACTGCTGATCGTCTTCAAAGACGGTCACTACAAAGTCATCGAACTGCCGGAAAAATTATTCGTGGGACCGGACGTTTACTATTGCTCTACGCCGGATCGCGACAGGGTGTTTACGTTGTGTTATACGAACCGCGAGGCGACGTATCTCAAACGCTTCACGTTTGGTGGCACGATCATGGATAAAGAGTATTTCTGCATTCCGGAAAAATCGAAGCTGCTCTTCTTCGAGCCGGAAACGCCGGAGATGCTCTATATCCGTTACAAGCCCGCGCCGCATCAGAAGGTGAGCCAGCAGACCTGCAATCCTTCCGAGGTGGAAGTGAAAGGTCCGAAGACGCTGGGGCGGCAAATCTCCATCAAGGAAGTGTCGTCGATCAATAGCAAGCCGTCACGCGGTTGGGACCCCGAAGCGACGACGACGAAGCTGCAGTTTGTCTGAGCGGAGTTTGAGCTGTTAACGCAGACGCGAGGGAGCGCTGATCTCACGGGGTCAACGCGGCGTTGCGGGATCGTGACTGGATTTTTTCTTTTGAAGGCTTGTCTTCACTCAAGCGTCTGCTTTTATGTCCATGATAATCAATTTTCGTGGCCGATAACGCAGTGTCGTTGACTTATGATGCAATTCAAAAAAATCCTCCCGGTGTGGGCCGTTGCCTGTTGGCTGGCTGTCTCTGCCCAGGCCCAAACTCCTAAATTGGTAGTCGCCATTCTGGTGGACCAAATGCGTTACGATTATCTGGAGCGGTTCCATGATCAATTAACGACGAACGGTTTCAAGCTGTTCACGGAGCAGGGCACGTTCATGACGTTTGCGCGTTATAATTACTGTCCCACGATCACCGGGCCGGGCCATGCGAGTTTTCTGAGCGGTTCCACGCCCTACATGCACGGGATCATTGCGAACGACTGGTTCGACAAGAAGACGCGCAAGAATATGTATTGTTGTGAAGACCCGTCTGTGGAGGGAGTGGGGACCACGACGGCCAAGGGCAAGATGTCGCCACGCAATTTCATTGGAGCCACGTTCGCGGATCAGTTGCGTTTGCAATATCACTCCAAGGTGGTGGGGATTTCCATGAAAGATCGCGGGGCGATTCTTCCTGCGGGCAAGAAACCGGCGGGCGCATACTGGTTTGATTCCAAGAGCGGCGATTTTGTGAGCAGCACCTATTACATGCAGGAACTGCCGGCGTGGGTGAAGCAGTTCAATGAGCGCAAGCATGCGGCGGATTTTGTGGGCAAAACCTGGGACCGGCTGCTGGAGACCAAGGCGTATCAGTATGCGGATGACAGCGCGGGGGAGGGAATTCTGGCGGGAGAAAAAACCAATACCTTTCCGCATGCGGTCGCGGCTTCAAAGTCCGAGGGATTTGAAAACATCATGCCGACGCCATTTGGCAACCAGATGCTGGCGGATTTCGCTCAGGCAGCCATTGAAGGCGAGCATTTAGGTGAGGGAGCGCAACCGGATTTGCTCTGTGTGTCATTCTCGTCGATCGATTATTGTGGGCACAAGTTTGGGCCGTATTCCCAGGAGGTGCAGGATATTACGCTGCGGCTGGACCGGCAGTTGAACGAGTTCTTTGCTTACCTGGACAAGAAAATCGGGCTGGCGAATGTGGTGCTGACTTTGACGGCGGATCATGGGGTGGCGCCGACGCCGGAGTTTGCTTCGGAACAGGGATTCGATGGTCTGCGCCTGAAAGAGAATGAACTCATGGTGGAATTGATGGGCAAGCTGGATGAGAAGTATGGCGCAGGAAAATATTTCCTCACGCCGAAAATTTACGAGGGGAACCTGTATTTTAATCACGAGACGTTGCAGGAAAAGAAACTGTCGGCGAATGAGGTCGCGGCATTCGTCCGTGATTGGGCCTTGGCGACGGGCAAATTTCAGGAGGTTTTCACGCGGGAGCAATTGTTGGATGGCCGCGCGCCGGGATTCATCGGGCAGCTGGTGATGAATGGCTACAATGCGGAACGGAGCGGTGATGTGGTGCTGGTCCACAAGCCGTTTGCAATCCCGTTTGGCGGAAAGACAGGGACGACGCATGGGTCTCCTTTTACGTATGACACACACGTGCCGGTATTGTTCTATGGCGCGCCGTTCAAGAAGGGGCGTTACGCCGACGAATTTTACATTACGGACATTGTGCCCACGCTTTGTGCGGCCTTGCACATGGATGAGCCGCCGGGGTGCATGGGCAAGCCGTTTGTGAAGATACTGTTGAATCCGTAAGGAATAGAGACGGATGGGAATCGATTTTCGCCGGGTGGCTTACACCCGGCGATTTTGTTTTACCCAAAAATCGTGTGGGTACAAAAAAACGGCTGCCCGTGAGGGCAGCCGTTTAAAGATCCGGCGTTAAACCGGATTTTGGAGATTACTTGTCGGCCTTCTTTTCCTTATTGCACTTGGCGCAGACTTTGCCTTCCTTGGCCGCTTCAACGCAGCAAGGATGGGTGCATTCTTTGCCGGCCTTCTTGGCCTTGTCGCAGCAGGAACCTTCGACGATTTTGCCCTTCAATTCAGCGGCGGAGAGAACGCCAACCGAAAGAGCAACCATGCAGGCAACCACACTCAGAGTTTTGATGAGCTTCATTTTAACTATTACCTTTCTTTCCCGGCCTATTTTAGTCCGGGTGCGTATTAATTTTAAGCCCAGTTTCCCTAAGGCTACCCACCTCAGGTGGCGGAACTTAATGGTTAATACGAATGAATCTTTTGCATAACCCTCCTGCTTTGTCTATCACAATTTGGCAGACAGGGATGGAAGGTCGATCAGCGATGCTAATAATATAACAGGGTAAGATTGGGCGGTGAACCGGCAATCCCTGCCTTAAGAGTTAGCCCTTACCCCGCAACGAGGAGCTTATTTTAAGCCGGTGCGGGATTGCTTTTAAAAGGTCTTACTTTTTCGGCAACGGCTTCAGGGTCAAGGGATCACGCAAGGGAACATCGACCACCTGAGAGGTGAGGGAATCCAGCTTCAAGGGGTGATTCGGGTGGCCGAGCACGATGTCGCTTTTCTGGCCGACAACGAGGATGACGCATTGGTCCGGTTTCAGGTATTTCTTCGCCACGCGCTCAATGTCTTCTTTGTTCACTGCGTTGATCTTATCCCGGAAGGTTTTCCAGAAGTCCGGCGTCAGGGCATACCGGCCGGTGAATTCGTCCTGCGCGAAGGTGTTCGCGATCTGAGATTTAGTGGCGAAGTTCTGCGGGAAGGTATCGATCCATGAACGTTTGGCGAGGTTCAATTCTTCATCGCTCACCGGGGCCGCGGTCATTTTTTTCAATTCATCGAGCACCAGCGAAACGGCATAGGTGACGGTGCGGGACTTGGATTGGAACCCGGCGGTGAAGGTCGAAGGATAATAGACTCCACCCGGAAAGCTGCTGCCGGCGGAGTAGGCCAGGCCTTCATCAGACCGGACACGGTTGACGATGCGCGAGGTGAAGCCGCCACCGCCCAGGATGTCGTTCATGACGAGCACGGAAAGGTAATCCGGGTCTTTGCGCCAGATGCCCGGCAGCATGATGGCGACGCGGCCTTGATTGACTTCCTTGTCGACGATGTAAATGCCGGGTTTGGCAAAGTGGGTGTCTGGCGGAACGGGCGGGGCTTTTTCGCCCTTGAACGACCAATTGGCGAAGAGTTTTTCCAAACGCGCCACCATGGCATCGCGGTCGAAATCACCATTCACGGCGACAATGAAGTTTTCGGGAGCGAACCATTGGTGATGGAAATTCACGAGGTCATCGCGAGTGAGGGAACTGATGGATTCACCTGTGGGCAGGCGGTTGACCCAGAAATTTTCACCGTAAGCGAGGAAGCGACGTTCGCGTTGTTCGATGCCGACGGAGTCGTCGTTCCGCTGTTTGAGCGCCTGCATGGTTTGTTGCTTGCGCAGGGCGATTTTATCCTCCTGAAAGCGGGGGGATTCGAGCACTTCCCGCAGCAGGCTAAAGCCTTCGTCGAGGTCTTTGGTGAGCAGGTTCAGGCTGACACTGCCTTGAGTATCGCCGACGGCGGAATTCAGGTTGGCCGCGAGAAAGGCGAGGCGTTCTTCAAGTTCCTCGGCGGACTTGGATTTGGTGCCGCCGCGGGCAAGGAGATAACCGGTGGTGCCAGCGACGCCAGCTTTGCCATCCGGTTCCACGTAGTCACCGGTTTTGATGTACACGACGATGTTCACCAGGGGCAATTCACGATCCGGCACGACGTAGGCAATCGGACCGCTTTTGAGCGCCACGCGATACTGTGCTGGCGACGGCGCTTCATAGACCAACGGTTTGACGGGCAGTTTTTCCGGGCGATCCGGAATATCCGCCGCAAACAGGGGCGACGAGGTGAGCACTAAACCAGCGAGTAAAGCCAGTGTCCGAGGCAGGTTGAGAAAATTCGTCATAGGCGTCTTCATTTGCCGGCCTTCTCCAATTCCGCAATTCGTTCTTGAACCGTTTTCAGGTAGAGGTTGAAAAAGGCTTTGTCCCCTTCTTCGACCTGGGCCGCTTTCGCTTCGAGGGATTGCTGGGCCTTCTTTAGTTTATCCAGATTGGTTTCCGCTTTGACCTTTTCACTGATCATTTTGAGGGCGGATTTTTGTTCGTCATTGAGTCCGGCGAGACTGGGGTCTTCCTTGGCCGCCGGTCCGCCTTTGCGGGTGTAGATGGCGACGTTGCGGTTCTCTTTGGTGAAATATTTATTGGCCACCCGTTTGATGTCTTCAGCGGTCACGGCCTGGGTTTTCGGCCCGGCTTCATTGATCTCGTGCCAATCACCTTCACCTTCATTGCCGATGATCTGGAACAGAATGGCGTGGTTGGAGGAGAGCTTGCGGTATTCCGCCGCGGCGAAGTTATTCTTTACCTTTTGTAATTCCTGATCCGGGACGAGCGTTTCTTTCAGCTTATCGATCTCGCTGTAAATGGCGGTTTCCACTTCTTCCGGCTTGTGGCCTTCCTTGGCTTCGCCACCGGCATCGAATAAACCGTTCCACTTGGAGGAATCCTGCCGGGCGAAGACTTCCGTGGCCACGCCGCTGCCGAGGACGAGACCCTTGTAAAGACGTCCAGTGCGGGTGCTGAGGATTTGCGCCATGACTTCGAGCGCATAGGAATCCCGATGGCCAAAGGGCACCGTGTGCCACATGATGTCCACTTGCGGATTGGTTTCGGCTTCGGCGTAGAGACGTTTCTCCGCCGTCTGCTTCATTTCCATCGTCACGATATCGGGTGCGTCCTGTTTACCACGGGGAATGCGGCCGAAATACTTCTCCAACATCGGCAGTGCTTCCGTGGGGTTGAAGTCCCCGACCAGAATCAGGGTGATATTCTGCGGCGCGTAATAGAGGGCATAAAATTCATATCAAAGGTTTTCCGGAAAATATACGGGTGCAATTTGCGGGTGAA
>JBEHZA010000085.1:0-13018 GCA_048497895.1 Verrucomicrobiota bacterium | reverse complement strand
ATCATTATCGTTTCCGGCGTTGATGGCGCCGGCAAAGGCGAAGTCGTCCACCGGCTCAACGAATGGCTCGATCCCCGCGGCACCGATACCCACGCTTTTGAACCCTTGTCGGAGGAGGAAAAAGAATATCCTCCTTATTGGAGTTACTGGCGCGCCCTGCCCGCCCGCGGGCGGTTGGGCGTTTTATTCGGCTCCTGGTACACCCAACCCATCATTCAGCGCGTTTACGGCAAAACTAAAAACCCGGAACTGGATCGCGACCTCGAACGCATTACTGCCTTCGAAAATATGTTGGCCGAAGACGGTGCCATTTTCGTAAAACTCTGGTTTCATCTCTCCAAGGAAGCACAATACAATCGCCTCAAAGATTTGGAAAAAAGCCCGAAGAACCACTGGCGGGTGCTGCCGACCGATTGGAAACATCACGAGTTATACGAGAAATTTGCCGCCACGGCCGAACGCACCATTCGCGAAACCGATACGGAACACGCCCCCTGGCACATCATTGAAGCGGCGCATTCCCGTTATCGCGATATTTCGGCTGGCCGCATTTTATTGGAAGCCTTGGAACATGCCGTCGCCCGCCGTAATCCCCCGCCCGCCACATCGCGTTCCCGGAATAAAACCGCCAGCCGCAAGCACAGCCCGGCTGATGTGCTGAAAAAAGTCGATCTCCAGCAGGAACTCCCCGATAAAGATTATCGCCACAAACTGGCCAAATATCAGGCCCGCCTGAACCGCCTCATCTGGGCCGCTCACGAACGCAAGATTTCCGGAGTCATCGCCTTTGAAGGCTGGGACGCCGCTGGCAAAGGCAGTTGCATCCGCCGCGTCACCGAAGCCATGGACCCGCGGTTTTTCCGACTCATCCCCGTGGGCGCGCCCACCCAGGAAGAACACGCCCAGCATTATCTCTGGCGTTTCTGGCGTGGCTTGCCGAAAGCGGGCCGGTTCACTATCTATGACCGCTCGTGGTACGGTCGTGTGCTCGTGGAACGTGTGGAAGGTTTCGCCCGCGAAGACGAATGGCAGCGCGCCTATCAAGAGATTAACCAGTTTGAGGAGCAGCTTCACGAACATGGCATCGTGCTGGCGAAATTCTGGCTCCACATCAGCAAAGAAGAGCAACTGGCCCGCTTCCGCAAACGCGAACAGGTCAATTACAAGCGTTATAAGATCACGGACGAAGACTGGCGCAACCGCCGCCAGTGGGAAGCTTACGAAACCGCCGTCAATGACATGGTGGCGCGCACCAGCACCAGTTATGCTCCCTGGTCACTCGTCGCCGCCAACGACAAACGGTTCGCCCGCATTCAAGTCTTGAAAACTCTGTGCGACAGTCTCGAACAAGCCTTGTAACCCGAAACAAACCGGATACAACCACAGATGAACACGGATAAAAACTGATGAGAAAACAAGCTGAGCAAGTTCAGAACGCTTTCTAATGTCCGAGTTCTGATTATCCGTGTCCATCCGTGGTTAAAAAGTTTTCGATTAACGCAAACCTCGAACTCAAATTGATCTATGAGCCAGAAAAAATTATTCGGCAAAGTCGCTTTGATCACCGGCAGCAGCAAAGGCCTTGGCAAAGCCATGGCGCTCGCCCTCGCTCAGGAAGGGGCCACTATCGCGCTCGTTTCGCGCGACCTGAAATTGCTCAATGAAACCGCTCTGCAAATCCGCACCGCGGGCGGACTCGCTGAAACTTTCCAGGTGGACGTCACCGATGAACAACAAGTCGCCCATCTCAAACAAGCCGTGCTCGAACAATTTGGTAAAATTCACATCCTGATTAATAATGCCGGCATTAACATCCGCAAACCCGTCACCGACTTCACCCTCGAAGAATGGCATCGCGTGATGAATACCAATTTAACCAGCGTCTTTCTCATGTGCCGTGCTTTTGTGCCGGTCATGAAAAATCTGGGCTTTGGCCGAATTATTAACCTGACCTCCATCATGAGCCATGTTGCCCTGCCGCAGCGCACCGCCTATTGCTCCAGCAAAGCGGGCCTGCTGGGCTTCACTCGCGCGCTCGCTCTGGAACTCGCGGCGGACAATATCACCGTCAACGGCATCAGCCCCGGCCCCTTTGCCACCGAGATGAATACCCCGGTCATGCAGAATCCGGAAACCAATCGTGAATTTATTTCCCGCATCCCGCTCAAACGTTGGGGCAACGTGGATGAAGTCGGCAAACTCGCCGTCTATCTCTGCTCGGAGGACGCTGGCTTCATCACCGGCACCGACATCGTCATCGACGGCGGCTGGTGCGCCCAATAACCACGGGTCTGCATGCGCACACAATCCCATCAACCTCCCAGCTGGCCGATCCTGTTCGTGTTCTTTGTGTGGCTTGGCTTTGCCACTTCACCCTTGGTTTCCGCTGCCGATTCAACGGCGAAACCCCTCAACTTCGTATTCATCCTCGTGGATGATATGGGCTGGACCGATGTCCATTGTTTTGGCAGCAAATTTTACGAGACCCCGAACATTGACCGGCTGGCCAGCGAAGGCATGAAATTTCCGCAAGCCTACGCCGCTTGCACTGTTTGCTCCCCTACCCGCGCCAGCCTGCTCACCGGCCAATATCCCGCGCGCCTGCATCTCACCGATTGGATTCCCGGTCACGACCGTCCTTATGCCAAACTCAAGATCCCGGAGTGGACCCAACATCTGCCGACGGAGGAAATGAATCTGGCCAAAGCTTTCAAATCGACTGGCTACGCCACCATCAGCATTGGCAAGTGGCATCTCGGCGGCCCGGATTATTATCCCGACAAACAGGGCTTCGATCTTAATATTGGCGGTTACGAACGCGGCCAGCCGCCTAAATATTTCGCGCCTTATAACATTCCCACGCTCAAAGAAGGTCCAGCTGGCGAATTTCTTTCCGACCGTTTGACCGATGAGGCCTGCCGGTTCATGGAACAAAACCGGGATAAACCGTTTTTTGTTTATCTTCCCCACTATGCCGTGCATCAGCCGATCGCCGGAAAAAAAGACGTGGTGGAAAAATACGCGCAACGCGCTGATCCCGCGAACCCACAGCATAACGCCACCTATGCGGCGCTCGTGGAATCCGTGGACGACAGCGTCGGCAATATTCTGAAAAAATTGGACGCCTTGAAAATCGCCGATCATACCGTCGTCATTTTTACGTCCGATAACGGCGGGGTAATGTTGCCCGTCAAGAAGCCTGTCACTTCCAACGCCCCCTTGCGCGCGGGCAAAGGTTCCGCTTACGAAGGTGGCGTGCGCGTGCCCCTCATCATTAAATGGCCCGGGGCCACCTCCCCAGGCAGTGTTTGTGAAGTCCCTGTCATCAGCGCCGATTTCTATCCCACACTGCTCGCTATGGCGAACGTGCCGGATCAACCCGGCCATCCGGTCGATGGAGAAAGCCTGGTGCCTCTATTGAAACAATCCGGCAGCTTAAAACGTGAGGCGGTTTTTTGGCACTACCCGCACTATCATCCGGGCGGCGCGACTCCTTATACGGCAGTGCGCGCGGGCGATTGGAAATTAATTGAATTTCACGAAGACCAGCACGTGGAGCTTTATAATCTGAAACTGGATCCCGGCGAGCAAACCGATCTCGCACCTAGCCAGCCGGATAAAGCCGCCAGTCTGCGCGCCAAACTGCGCATCTGGCGGGAATCCGTAAAAGCTCAAATGCCCGCGCCCAACCCGGCATTCGATGCCACTAAAGACAACGAGCTTCCGCGTCAGAAAAAATCATAATCCCTCGCGCAAATCTCCCGGGCGCAGCCCCTCGCACCAGCGTCCTGGACAGCTCCAGTACTCTGGAGCTTTCTAACGTCTCATCCCTCACCGCGACTTAACCAATTCCCATCGCGCTTCCCTTTCCCCGCCGACTCTCACTCCACAAACACTCTAATTAATCTGCACACCCAATAAATTCTTCGTATCGCGCAAATACAAATTCCCGTCCGCATACGCCGGAATATTCCACGTTGTGCCGCTTACTTGCGTACGGCTGATTTCCCGGCATTCCTTCGGGTCCACCGCAATCTGAATGAGCTGGCCGCCATCCGTTAGAATCACAATGCTTTTCCCCATCACCAGAAAACCCGCGTAGGCCTTCCCGGCTGCCCCGGTCATATACCCGTCTTTCGACCACGTAATCTCGCCCGTCTTCACATCCACGCAAATAACATTCCTGGCCGGTCCCAGGCCGTACAAGTAACCGTCCACGATCACGGGACTCGCAAAATTGATCGCCGCCGATTTATTCAACCACGCCTGCTCCGCCTTAAATTCATTGCCCTGCCGGGTAATCTTAATTCCATACAAACCGTGTTCGTGCGAAGAAACCATCACCAGATCACCGGAAACCACCGGCGTCGTGGCATGCCGTGAAAACTTGGTTTGAATCGGAAAACGCCACAACAATCGGCCATCTTTGGGGTCCAGTCCGATCACTCCCTCTGCGGTGAAGGAAATCGCCTGGCGCACGCCTCCGATCTTTTCGATCACAATCGCCGCATAACCCGCTTCATCATCCTGCGATTTCCAAACCACCTCGCCTGTCTTTTTTTGCAAACAAACCACGCTCGCCCCTTTGCCCCCGGCTTGAATCAGAATGTGATCGCCATCAATGAGCGGCGAACCGTTATTTCCGTGCCGGGTCGCTCCTTGCGCCTGCCCTTTTTCACCAATAAAAGTCGCGCCAAAATCGTTCGTGTAATTCTTGCGCCAAAGCATTTTCCCGGTCGCCGCGTTGAGGCATTGAAATTCACCGCGGCAGGATTGCAGGTAAACGCGATCGCCATCCACCATCGGCGTGCTGCGCGGGCCTTTGCCCTGCGTATCTTCATACACTTCATCCAGCGCGTATTTCCAAATCTCCTTGCCCGTCTTGGCATCCACCGCGTGAGCCATCTCTTTGCCTTCGGATTTTTCCAGAATAAACACCCGCCCGCCCGCTTCTACAGGTGAGCCATAACCATCGCCAATCGGAAAACGCCACAACGTCTTCGCTTCGACCGGAAGTTTTTCCGGCACCGGGACTCCAGCGGGCACATGGCCATCCCCTGCCGGTCCCCGCCAGCGCGGCCAATCCGCCGCAGAAAGGGTCAAAGCTGAGAAAAGCAATGCGCCAAAAAGAAACCGGGTAGTCCGCGTGGAAATCATGTCGGGCAATTCACTCCGAAAACCGCCCGCCGTCAAGAGTTAAGCGGCCTGGTTTAAGCGTCAACGGTCTCCCGTGGCTGGGCCTGCTTTTCAGAACTGAAAAGTTTATGGCTCAGGTCCAGAATCTTTTGGCCTGAAACCCGGATGCGCAAATTCCGTCGAAAAAAACCGAATACGCGGTACTGGTAGCGATAATTGTTCAACTCCGCTTCCATTTCTTCGATTGTGGTTACTACTGCCAGTGAACGGATCAACAGAAAATCCCACCAGAAGAATTCCCGGTCAAACTTATGCAGTATCCGCGCCGGAACGAGAGCGTGATCGTGCATGCAATACCAAAATACTTTCAGCTCGTACTCCTGTGATGCACAACCAAAATGACGGCAACACAAGACACGAAAATCCATCGCCTGTATTTTTGTATCCATGCTTACACCCAAACCCGTCGTCATCTTAATCACCATAATATGGGAGAAGCAAACCCCAATTACGTGCCGGTAAATTGACGATCCGGTCACCTTCTGGTGACAATCATCACTCCACTCAATGTTTTGCCGGGAAATCGTGCTGATACCGCTTTAACAATGCGTCCGGATCATTGGTGAGAAGATACATTTTTCCCTTGAGTTGCTTGCTCTCGTGCGGCTGCAACCCGCCAATCCGCGGATCGCTATGGGCGCAAACCGCCACGCCCTGACATAATTCCTGGGTGGCGCTCCAGGCGCTCGCCAGCAAATATTTATGATCGAAGGAGAAACACCCGATTAATCCGTTCACGGGCCGTTCCACACTGATCGGACGCGGGTTCACATCGTTCGTGTTTACACCCGCTGGTAAATACACCTGCCCGCCACGATACCACGCTTCCTCCGTCCGCTGCCCCCGATCCAGCATCGTCAAGCCCCGCTCCGTGTAAATAAAACAGCGGGAAAAATAATTGCTCTGCGGCAACGCCGTAAAACGATCCACGCGAATGCACGGCTGAAACCATTGGACATCCACGTATTGATCGCCTGTATTTTTGATCTCCAGCTTGAACGTCACCTCATCCTGACTCGCTTCGATTTCGTGCGTAATTTCCACCCCCGGTTCCACCGTCGTCAACAACCGTAACCGCTGCCTCTTGGCGTCTGCGTTCAGCAGGCGTGTCTGGTGCGGGATGGTGGATTTTTTCCATTCCTGATGCGTCGAACCGCTTCGACAGAAGGCTTCCAAATAATTAATTTTTACAAATTCACCCGGTATCCAGGGCGCGGAAACCGTAAGGAAATTATTCGTCCAGCCAATCGTTAACCCCTCTTCCGCGCTGGCCCGCAGAGCGAAAATTAACAACCACAACGGCAACATCCCTCGCCAGGAAAATAATTTCGTGCTCATAAAAAAGTGTGAACAGTTCATTTACCCCAGACAAAACTCACCGCGAACAGCGCCGCCATCCCATAGAGCCAGGGTGAAATCTGGCTGGCTTTCCCCCGAAAAATCCCCAGCAACACATAGGCAATCATGCCCATGCCAATGCCAAACGAAATGCTTTGTCCCAACGGAATGAGTAACATCGTCAGAAAGGCGGGAATCCCCTCCTCGGCGGAATCAAATTCCATTTTCTGCACCACTCCAATCATCAAAAAACCCACCAGCAATAACGCTGGCGCCGTCGCCACTGCGGGCACCGCGCCTACGAGAGGTGAGAAAAACAGCGAAACCATAAACAACAATGCCACCACCACTGACACCAATCCCGTACGCCCGCCTTCACTCACCCCTGCCGCACTCTCAATATAGGTGGTCACTGAACTTGCCCCGCACAGACCGCCCCAAATCGCCGCCACGGAATCCACCGTCAACACCCGGTTTAATCGCGGCAATTGATGTTTTTCATTCAGGAATCCGCCCTGCCCGCCCACACCAATCACGGTCCCCATGGTGTCAAAAAAATCCGTAATCAGAAACGCAAAGATGACGGCAATCAATGCGGGCTTCAATGCGCCGACGATATCCGCCTGTCCAAACGTAGAGAAATCCGGCAGCGCCACGACCTGATGAGGCAGCATAACTAACGGTTTTGCTCCCGATGCCACCTTGTCCGCCAGCAAGGCAATCAACGCTGTTCCCAGAATGCCAAATAAAATCGCTCCCCGCACTCGATAGGCCATCAGTATCATTATCAATAGCAGCCCCAGGGTTGCCACAACTGTCGGCTTCGCCACCAACTCTCCATGCGTCAAAAAAACCGGTCCCGGCCCCTTCGTCACCCAACCCATTTGTTGCAAGCCGAGAAACGCAATGAAAATGCCGATGCCTACGCCAATCGCCCGTTTCAAATTCACCGGGATTACGTCCATGATCTTTTCCCGCGCGCCGGACAGCACGAGCAGCGTGATGATAATTCCCTCCACCATAATCACCCCCATCATTGTCCGCCAATTCATGCCGGGCTGACTGGCCTGCAATACGAGCGCCGCATTCAAGCCCATGCCGCTCGCCAGTGCGAACGGGTAATTGGCCCACCAGCCCATGATGAACGTCGGCACCGCTGCACCTAAACAGGTCGCCGCCACAACTGCCGGAAATGGCATTCCGGCGCCCGCCAGAATGACCGGATTGACAAAAATGATATACGCCATCGTCATGAAGGTCGTGAAACCAGCCATGACTTCACGCTGCACCGTGGTGCCGCGCTGAGTTAAACCAAAATGGCGTTCACACGCGTTGGATGAAGTCACCGGGCGGGAAAAAACTGGCTTTGATTCAACTTCCATAACCTGTTGCGTCCTCTCAAAACGTCATTGTCCTGCCCACCTTGTGCTACTTTGGGAGGTTCGGTCAATCCCGCAAAATGATGGCTCAAAGCCCCATTTGCGTCTGTTTTGGACTAAGTATTTACACTGATTTTTAAGCTCCTGAGCCCGCTATCTTCGGCTCCGCCTTCGTTTTCGCATTTTTCACCCGACCACAGATAAAAAAACACATCTAACTAATGTAGAACAAGTTACGAAAATTTAAAATTAACTTTAAGCAAGGCGCCGCGAATTTCGACTCCCGGAAATTCCCTCAACCGTAACCCCTCGATCATTAAAAATGTAATCTTTCCTGAAACCAAATCCAGTTATCTGCGTCTAATCGCTCACAGATGATTAAAACAGCTATGACGCACTTAAATCGAACCGCTCCCAAAGCGGCCCAAAACCCAACCTCCCGTCGCGCCTTCACCCTGATCGAATTGCTCGTGGTGATCGCAATTATTGCGATCCTGGCCGGTATGTTACTGCCCGCTCTGGCCAAAGCCAAAATGAAGGCTCAGAGCACGGCTTGCATGAACAACCTCAAGCAGGTCGGACTGGCCAATCAGATGTATCTCAGCGACAACACCGAAAAACTTCCTTACGCAGGCATCCGCTTCTATTACGGCACGGAAATAACCTGGGACGATTTGCTGAATGTCTATCTGGGCGGCGCGGAAACACCGACCGACCAATGGGGTGACACGCCTTTGGGCAAACATGCGAAATCCCTCATTTGTCCTTCCGACAAAGCTCCCCTGACGACGTGGGCGAACCCGGCCAACTACGTCCGGCGCTCCTACGCCATGGCCCAATTCAACCCGAACACCACCACCGCCGTCTGGCCGCCGAATCCCAATTCCCAATCCGGCGTCGGTCTTTATTGGACCTTTAATAACGGCACTGGCTTGAACGCCAATATGGCTGGTTCCTGGAACACGCTGGATCCGTATCCCGCTGGCGGTGGCATGAATTCCCCCTTTACGCTGGCTCAAGCGCCGTCCCATCAGTTCGCCATTCGGACCGGCATGATGCAGGATCAAGTCGGCACCATTATGGTGGGCGAGAAAATCCTCACGGATAACATTCAGGGCCACCCGGATGAATGCTCGATCCAGAATGCCTCTCAACACATGACCACGACTCCTGGTGCTGCCTGGGGCGGCGGCACCTATGCTTACCCCACCGCTGCCAATTTCCATAATAGCGGTTTCAACTACCTGTTCGTGGATGGTCACGTCGAATACTTGAACCCGGGAGCAACCCTGGGCCGGACCAATAATAACAACGCCCTGCCGACCGGCATGTGGTCGATCCTGTCGACGGATTAATCATCGTCGTTTTTCACCTCTGCGAAGCGAAATCCGCTTCGCAGATTTTTTTTGCCCTAATGGCGACCAGCCGATGACATTATGGTACGGTTGATGCCCCTTTTGATTGAAACAATTCCCAGCCGTTCACCGGGCAGCTCTGATAGAAACACAGGAAGCAGCGATCGTCAGCAGAACCGGAAGGTTTCCGGTTGGTAAAAAACTACTTTCCCTCCAGCTTAGCCACTCCGGTTTGGGGGTCGTAACTCAGCTTCTGCCCCGAGCCAGCCACTGGCACTCGCGCTAGATGTTTTGTTCCCAACATATCCTCAAGCGATTTGGGATAATGCCCAAATTCCGTCTTATACATGTTCACCGCGTAGTTTAAATTTTGAATATCCCGGTCGGTAAGTTTCGCACTGGCGTCAGTGGCTGTCTCCGCTGCGCTGGCAGGTTGCCCGGGGTCAGGTGCTGCCGTAGTTCCCGGAGCCGGAGGAGGAGGAGGCGTTGCTTCTGTCGGCGCCAGCGGTGCCACACTTGTATCCGTCGCAGCCGGAGCAATCTTTTTCGGGATTGCCGGGGGCTTTGGTGCAGCAGCGTCTTCTTTGCTGCCACAACCCGTTAGAGCTATCGAACTCATCACCAACAATACGACGTGTTTTTTCATGTCTGGACAAAATTACGATGCGAAGAATTTAGCAAATGCCTCAGCCGGTAAAACGCAATACCGGTGACTCGCGCATGGTCATTTCAATCTGTCACCGATTGGTGAACAGTTCAACAAAAACTGCTGGTTGGAATTTGTTTTCGCAGGCATTTATGAATCAACCCTCATTAGCATAAACAATCGGTTTTATCCTGAATTCATTCCCTGGATCAGGACTTCCAAAGCTGGCCTCTCAGAGTTCTCGATCAGTCGGATTAACAGTTAACAGCATTTATCTTAGGAAAAACCGCCTCTCCCCTGGGTTGAACGCAGGAATCACCGATACCCGTATTCACCTGATATTAAAAAATCCGCTTGAAATGCACCCCTTGCAGGTCAAACTCATGAAAACAATCTGGTCACATAGGCAGAAATGCCTATGGCACGTGAAACCGAATGACAGTACCGTGCGTCTCTAGAAACAATACTAAACTGGGTTGCTTAACTTAACGGGATACTAAACAGAAATGAAATATTTGACGTACCGGCCTCAAAATACGCGCTCCACACGTATTCGTAACGCTTTCACCTTAATCGAATTACTGGTTGTAATCGCTATTATTGCGATCCTGGCGGGCATGTTGCTACCTGCGCTTGCCAAGGCCAAAATGAAAGCTCAGACCACCAAGTGTTTGAACAATCTCAAGCAAATTGGCCTGGCCATGAATATGTACACCGGAGATAACCGGGAAAAGGTACCTTACGCCAGTATTCGCGCTTCCGGTGGCGGCACTGATTGGACCTGGGACGACCTGCTAAACGGCTATTTAGGCGGTGCTTATGCGGCTGGAGATTTCTCCTCCGCCGTCCCGGCCAGGACGAAAGTTCCGAAGCTGCTCCAATGCCCCTCGGATACGGTTCCCAACGTCGGCTGGGCTCCCAGCGCAGGTCGTCGCAGCTATGCCATGCCCCGGCATAACATGGGTATGCTGAATTTGGGCCGAGCTCCGGTAATGGCAACAGATTGGCCGCCTAATCCTCTCAATACCACAGGAGTTGGTTTGAACTGGGCGATCGGCAGCACGATGGTCAGTCCCCAATGGAACTCATTAGATGACCCTACCACCTTAAACGCGGGGCCTGACCCGTTCCGGTTGAAAGCGGTGAATCAAATCGCCATCCAGGTTTCCACCGCTCAGGATGCCTCGGGAACTATTCTGGTCACCGAAGATATCCGCGAAAATAACATCGCTGGGCACAATGACGTTTCATTCATCAATTATGCCAACGATCATTATGCCACCGGCACGGTCACCGATAACGTCACCGGCACTTATACCTACTCTCCGGAGACCACCTTCCACAATTCGCAATACAACTACCTGTTCATCGACGGTCACGTGGATTACATGTCGCCATTTTTGACGTTGGCCAAAACCAACAACAGCAAGACGCTCCAAACCGGCATGTGGACGATTAATAGTCAGGATTGATTCGACTATCAGTTTTACAGAGGGGGTGCAGTTTCCAAACTGCGCCCCCTTTTTTCTTAAAGACCAAGCCTCCATGGGATCGCAATATGGCTGAAAAGCCGGGGGGTTTGTCTTGATTATGGCTGCAAAACCTTTGCCCACCTGCCATCAGCAACCACCCAAAATGCCTATGGATTTTGCCTCTGGAGCATGGTTTACTTGAAGCTATTCATCGTTAACCAATGGCAGGGCATTCAAATGCGTTATATTTCCACCATGGCAATCATTGTCCCGACAGAATTCCGTCTTGGATAGCCAGCATTAAAATACAATGTTCTCAATCCGAAAATACCGGCCGCTGGTGAAAACGGTAAACCGATCATCGGAACAAAAAATGCAAACTTCACCCTCAATCAAATTGAACCCCGTTTTCGTTCACCGCAAAGCCTTTACCCTGATTGAACTGCTAGTGGTAATCGCGATCATCGCCATTCTGGCGGGCATGCTGCTGCCCGCTTTAGCCAAAGCGAAAATGAAAGCTCAAACCACCAAATGCTTGAATAATCTCAAGCAGATTGGATTGGCCATGAATATGTACACCGGGGATAACCGGGAAAAAGTACCTTACGCCAGTATTCGCTTTAGCGGTGGCACGGACTGGACCTGGGATGATTTGTTAAACGGTTATTTGGCCGGCATCTACGTGAACGGTGATTTCGCCACTTGCGTCCCGGCACGAGCCAAAGTGCCAAAACTGCTTCAGTGCCCCTCCGATATGGTGCCCAACGTAGGTTGGGCTCCAGGTGCCGGGCGCCGCAGTTACGCCATGCCCCGACACAACATGGGAGCCCTTAATCTTGGACGCGCCCCCGTGTTGGCGGTGGATTGGCCTCCCAATCCTCTAAACACCACCGGCATTGGATTAAACTGGAACCTCACCGGCTCCCCAAATACCTGCGCGGCGCCGTGGTGGAACACGGTGGATAATCCCGCCACCATGAATACCGGCCCCGCACCATTCGGTTTGTCTGCCAACAGCCAATTAGCTATCCAGGTTTCAACTGCTCAGGACGCTGCGGGCACTATCATCGTGACGGAAGACATTCGCGAAAACAACATCGCCGGCCACAACGACGTCTCGTACATCAACTACGCCAACGACCATTACGCCACCGGCACAGTTACCGATAATGTCACCGGAACCTACACGTATTCTCCGGAGACCACTTTCCACAATTCCCAATACAACTACCTGTTTGTGGACGGTCACGTGGACTACATGTCTCCATTTCTGACGCTGGCCAAAACAAACAACAGCAAGACGCTTCAAACCGGTATGTGGACTCTCAACAGTCAGGATTAGGATTTGCTCATTTCCACGGGGCGCAGACCGCCAACTGCGCCCCTTTTTCTGGCCCTTAAGCCGTCCCTTCCGCGCGTCTGGAATTGAACCCCCAGTCTCTTGTCTGTAAGCAGTTTACACTCCATAATTAACACCACCCAAAATGCCTATCGACAGCACGGCTTCGACATGGTTCTCTATCTCTATCACTTGATGTTTATGAGCTATCTGTCGAAAACCCCGTTCTTATTTGTCTGTGTGTCCGTCTTTTTACTTGCCGGGTGCGGTAACAAGGAAGAAAAGGAACCGGT
>JBEHZA010000084.1:0-13261 GCA_048497895.1 Verrucomicrobiota bacterium | reverse complement strand
GCGTATTGAACACGGAGTCATACATAAAGACGGTGGCGGACGGACGTTGCAGCGCGCGCATGCGGGGCATCGCCGGATACGTCATGCTGGCCGTGAAGTTGGGCGGAGAAAACGTGTGCTTCAAATCAATGTTCATCACGTAACTGAAGAACCCGTATTGGCCGCCGCTGGACACAGGCGGGTTTTCGCTACCCGTCATAACCGCGGCGGGGCAGTGGAAGAATTTCCCTTTGCCACCGGGGAACGGCAGGGTTTTTGAATTTACAGCGAAGCTCGTGACTCCCGGACTGGTCCAGTAGTTCGACATCGGTTGCTGCGAGGCATACACCGGCAGCGCATTGAACCAAGCGGCCGGATCAGCCGGGCTGCCGGAAGGCAGTGAAGCGGTGACTCCGTAAGTGCCATTGGAATTCATGCCGTCACGGGGAATCTGATCATCAAAATCCCCGCCGTACATATTGAAGGCCATGCCCCATTGGCGCAGGTTGGAGAGACAGTTCGCGCTCTTGGCTTTGTTCTTCGCCATCGCCAGAGCGGGCAGCAACATTGCCGCCAGAATGCCGATGATGGCGATGACGACCAGCAGTTCGATGAGCGTAAACGCGACTTGTCCAGTTGGCGTTTTTCGACCGGCCAGACCGGCGTTTTTATTTTTTGTTTCAATTTCTTGGTTCATAATTTTCAGGGTTTCACTTGCGATTTCATTCACTGCAAACAGAAGACCATTACACGCGTTTACTTATGGAGCAGTTCCAGCGAATCGCAACGACAGGGGGCTTACGATCCCGTTACGTTTGCATGGCTGGGTTTCGGGCAATGACCGGTTCCAGTCATAACAACGTGAACCGGACGAAAGGTGTCGGGATTTATCAAAACGCCTGAGTCTGCGGATATTGCTACGACCGGGGACGGGTGGCTGTCCGCGTGAGCGGCTGGCACTGGTCAAATGGAACGTGATGAGGTATGCTCACCGGAATGAAATTGGATGCCGTACAACAAGCAGCGCAGGAACAGTTCGGGAAACAAAGCCATCGCTATGGCAAAGGCCACATTCTGGAAAATGTGGAGGACGTTCGTTCCGCCGTGGAGCCGTTGCCGCTGCCGCATCCTGCCGACGTGCTGGACGTGGCCACCGGTGGCGGACATACCGGTTTGTTGCTTGCGAGCCTGGGCCATCACGTAACGCTGAATGACATTGCCCAGCCGATGCTGGATCGCGCCGCACAGACGGCCGCAGAACGCGGGTTGACTGTTACAACGCGCCAACATCCGGCGGAAAAGTTTCCCTATCCGGACGCCAGTTTCGATCTTGTAACCTGCCGCGTGGCGCCGCACCATTTCAGTTCGCCGTCTGATTTTATCAGTGAAACCGCCCGCGTGTTAAGACGCGGTGGCTTTTTCGTGTTAATTGATGGCACCGTGCAGGACGACGAACCCGAAGCGGAAGCGTGGCTGCATCAGGTGGAGAAATTGCGCGACCCCAGCCATAACCGCCTGTTAACCCCGCGCACGTGGGAAAAACTTTGCGACGCCGCCGGCATCAAAGTGATCGGTTCCGAACTCAACCCCTTCAAACAACCGGATTTAAATTGGTATTTTGAAACCGCCGCAACTTCACCGGAAAACCGGCGTCAGGTATTGCAGTTGGTTGAACGCGCGCCCGCTTCCGCGAAACGCTTATTCAAGCTGAGCGAAGAGGATGGTAAAATCGTCTGGTGGTGGCCGCGCCTCACGCTGGTGGCGGAAAGATGGTGACGTTGAGCTTTCAATCGCGGAAGAGTTCAGCTTCTTTACCAGTTCCTGAAATAATCCTGGTTTGCCTGGGCATTCAATCGGGTAACGCGGAAATCAAACGCCATGCCGAGTTAAGCAAGAGCCTCGAAGGCATTCTGGCCATGGTGGCGTGATAGGCGAATTGGTCCGAAGCAGCAAGCAGTCCGCACCCGGACAATTTGCTTGTGCGGCTATCGCGGGGGGATATAAAGGCCCATTGCCAGCCATTCGTGCCTGGAATTATGAAAAGACTGCTCGCTTTCGTGGTCGTATCCGCTTTCGCCTTGCTGCCTGTTCGTTCGGAGAATTGGCCGGGCTGGCGCGGGCCGCGCGGTGATGGCACGAGTGCGGAAAAGAACATTCCCACCCGCTGGAGCGCGACGGAGAATCTGGTCTGGAAAACGGAGATTCCCGGAGGCGGCCATGCTTCACCGATTGTTTGGGAGGATCGGGTATTCACGGTTTCTGCCGTGCCGGAAAAAGAAGAGCGGCTGTTGCTTTGTTTCGACCGGCACAATGGGAAAATTCTTTGGCAGCAGCCAGTCATTACTTCGCCGATGGAAAAGAAGCACAAGCTCAACAGCCATGCTTCCAGCACACCGGCGACAGATGGGAAGTTGATCTATGTGGCGTTTCTGGATGTGCAGGACATGGTGGTGGCGGCCTATGATTTTAACGGCCAGCAGAAATGGCTGGTGCGGCCCGGTAAATTCAAGAGTGTGCATGGTTTTTGCAGTTCTCCGGTGCTGTTCAAGGATGAGGTGATTGTGAATGGTGATCACGATGGGGATTCCTACATCGTGGCGCTGGACCGGGCCACGGGCAAAACGCTGTGGAAAACGCCGCGCGAAAATCATACGCGCAGTTATTGCGTGCCGATCATTCGCGAACTGGGCGGGCGCACGCAGATGATTCTTTCCGGCGATAAATCCGTGGCGAGTTACGATCCAAACAATGGCAAATTACACTGGATGCTGGATGGGCCAACGGAACAATTTGTGGCCTCAATGGTGTACAACCCCACGGCGGACCTGCTCTTTATGACCGGTGGTTTTCCAGAACATCATTTACTCGGGATGAAATATGATGGCCAGGGCAAGATTGATGATTCCAAAATCGTCTGGCACAGCACGAAGGCCTCGAGTGTTTCCTATGTGCCTTCGCCCATCTCCGAAGGGAAATATTTTCTGATCGTCTCGGATTCAGGCTTTGCGAATTGCCTGGAGGCGGCCAATGGCAATTTACTGTGGCAGGAGCGTTTGGGCTCGCATCACGCCTCGCTGGTGTCGTCGGATGGTCTGGTTTACTTCCTCTCGGATACCGGAACGACGACCGTGGTGAAGCCGGGCGAGCATTATCAAGCGGTGGCGACTAATGAACTGGGGGAAACGTGTTTCGCTTCGCCAGCCATCAGTCAGGGACAAATTTTTATCCGGGGTGAAAAGAATTTATTCTGCATCGGCAAAGCGTTGAACACGGCGGCGGTAAAGTAACCGTTTATTCCAAGGCAGGAGTGGGTGGTTACGCGGTCTCGTAGCGGCCATCCTCGTGTTTTACCACCACGTGCACGCCCGACAGGTAGAATTGGATGCAAAACAAGAGGGCGCTCGTGCGATTCGGAAACCGCAGAGCTTCAGCTTCATTCTCACACCATGCTCCCAGTTCTTTGAGAAACTGGTCGGTGGCATCCTGTCGGACAAAAATCTGCATGTGCAAGCGACGGTGCCTGGATTCAGACAAGCCCTGGAGCGGCTTGTGCCGCCACCAGGGCTTTCGCCAAGGAGACCAGCTTTTGAGAAGTGCATAAACTGTGCCAAGAGCGGGAATGGGAGCGGGTGAGACTCAATGTGACTTTGATGGGATCAGGTTTGATGCTCTGGACAAGTCTTTCAACCGGCGTCAGGCAGGGGAATGCGCCTGTCAAAGCGGCAGGGAGTGCGCCAGTCCTCTGGCGCTTTGTAAGCGTGGACGACGATTTTATCAGCAGGCGAATTCAGATTGCGCGGTGCAATCCGATGGCTCGGTCCGGTTTGATATTCACTGACAAACTGAGGGTATCTGTTTTAGTAAGAGGACATGAGCAGTCTGGAGTTTTTGCGGGAGCAGGCGGATGGCGTGTTGCTGGCTTTGAAAGTGCAACCGCGCGCTTCCAAAAATGAAATTGGCGAACCTTTGGGCGCGGAGTTGCGCGTGAAGGTGACGGCGCCACCGGTGGATTCAGCGGCGAACGAGGCCGTGCTACGTTTGCTGGCCGAAATTCTGGGCTGTCCGCGCAACGGCGTGGAACTCGTGCGGGGCGGCACTTCACGCCATAAGACGATAAAGGTTCACGGTCTGGGGGCTGAAGCCGTGGCGGAGAAACTGCAGCTCGCCCGCAGCCAGAAATAGAATGGAAGCGAAACCATTCAATCGCGTGGCTTTTGCGGCGTTGCTCGGCGGCGCGACCGGGATTGCCTTTGCCCCGGTGCTGGTGCGTTTAAGCCAACTTGGTCCCAGCGCCACGGCTTTCTATCGGCTGCTCTTTGCGCTGCCGGTGCTGTGGTTCTGGATGCTGACTGAACGCAGTCGTCCCAGCCGGTTCCGGCGGCCTTCGTCCGCCCGCGACTTTGGATTGCTCGCGGTGGCTGGTCTCTGTTTTACGGGCGATCTCGCCGTGTGGCATTGGTCGATCAAACTGACTTCGGTAGCAAACGCCACGCTCTTTACGAATTTCGCAACCATCTTTGTCACTCTCGGCGCGTGGCTGATGTTTAAAGAACGGATTACCGGCCAATTCATGGTGGGGCTCGTGCTGGCTTTGGCCGGGGCGATCATTCTTTTAGGCAACAGCCTGAACCTGACGCATGACCATTTGGTGGGCGATGTGCTGGGGTTGACCACGGCGCTATTTTACGCGGGTTACATGCTGGCGGTGAAACAACTGCGACGTTCGTTTTCCACCGCGACGATTATGGCATGGTCAGGAGTGGCGGCGTGTGCCGGGCTCTGGGTGGTGGCGATGCTTTCAGGGGAAGCGCTCTTCGCGATTTCAGCGCGCGGCTGGCTGGTGCTGTTTGCGCTGGCCATGGTCAGTCAGGTGGCGGGGCAAAGTCTCATTGCCTACGGATTTGGTCACCTGCCGGCGTCATTTTCTTCTTTGAGCCTGCTGTTGCAACCGGCGGTGGCAGCCTTGCTGGCGTGGTTGATTCTGCATGAGCCATTGAATGGGCAGCAGGCGGTGGGAGGTATAATCATCCTCGGCGGCATCACGATTGCCAGCCGGAGTCGAACATGAATTACTTCAGGCCGAACTTTGATTTGAGACTGGAAATTCCGGAAGCGAACAGGATCAAAGTGCCAAAAATCGTGCCGGAAATGCTCGTCGGAATGCCCGCCAGAAAACCGGCGATGAAAGCCTTCACCAGACTGGCCATCCGGCTATCGTGATCGAGCCGGCGTTGCGTCAAATAAACTCCCGTGAACGTAACGGCGAAGGCAAACACGGAAATAATGGGCCAATCCATTTCCAGGGTGATGGCTTCCGCGCCGAAGAACACGTTGTCGATCAGAATGGTTAAGCCGCCGCTGAGCGGATGCAGTCGATAGAATGGCTTTTCAGGTGATACAATCGTAGTGTGACTGAGCGGTGCAACTGGCACGGGAGTCCGCTGGGATTCGGGTAACAGGGGAGGTAATTTGCCAGCATCGCTCACGACGGCAACTTAGAGCAGTCCGGGCCGGGCCGCAACCGGGAAGCATGTTCCGCTTACTTTTCCCTTGTGCGGCGGCGGGCCTTGCCGTCTCTTGGTGCGAATCTCGTGCGTGAAGCGTTGCATGAATCCATTTGTTAATCCGGTCCGGTGGCAGCGGTGGCTGGCGTCAGGGTGGCTGAGTTGTCTGCTGGCGTTAGCCGGATTGACGACGGGCTGCCAGTCGTTGAGCTATTACGGGCAGGCCATTCGCGGGCAGTATGACATTGTTTCCATGCGGCAGCCGATCCCGAAATTGATCGCCGATCCGAAAACTCCGGGCGATTTAAAGGCGAAACTGGAGTTGATCATCCGGTTGCGGCAGTTTGCAGAAAACAATTTGAAACTGCGGGCGGATGGTCATTATCTGGATTACGTCGATTTACACCGGCGCTTCGTGGTCTGGAATGTGCATGCGACGCCGGAGTTTTCCCTGGAGCCCAGAACCTGGTGGTATCCCGTGGTGGGCAGCTTGAAGTATCGCGGTTATTTCTCGGAAGCCGAGGCGCGCCGATACGGAGCCAAACTGGAACAAAAGCACTGGGAGGTGTACGTGGATGGGGTGGAGGCTTACTCGACTTTAGGATGGTTTCGCGACCCGGTCTTGAACACGTTCGTTTACCATGAAGAAGCGGATCTCGCGGAAACGATCTTTCATGAATTGACGCATCAGCGCGTGTTCATTTCCGGAGACACGGACTTCAACGAAGCCTTTGCCACGGCGGTTTCCGAGGAAGGGGTCCGGCGTTGGTTCGCGGCGGCTGGCAATGCCATGGCGATCCAGGAATACGCAGCGGACGTTGTCCGGCACAATCAATTTGTGCAACTCGTCCTCAGTGCGCGGCAGAAACTGAAAGTCATGTACCAGGACCCAGTGGCAATGGCCAAGGGCGATGGCTACCGGCGGCAGCAAAAGCAGGCGATTATCGCCGGGCTGCGCCAGCAGTATGAACAAATGAAAGCCGGTTGGAGCGGTTACGATGGCTATGATCATTGGTTCTCACGTTCCTTGAGCAACGCGCAATTGAACACCGTGGCCACCTACGACGAATTGGTCCCGGCCTTCCACCAAATGCTGGCCCGTCGCAACGGCGATCTGGAAGCCTTTTACGACGATGTGCGCGCGCTGGGAAAATTATCCAAAACTGAGCGCCATCAACGGCTGTTGGATTTGCTCAAACCAAACTAGCGTTTGACCCATTGATACAGCGCGAGGGAATTTTTCGAGAAGACACTCTCCAGCGCGGACTTGCCTTTGGCGCTAAAATAATCCTGCACGATGCCTTGAACCGTGGCGCACGGGGCGAAGCGTTCGCTCACCGGCCAATTGCTGCCATAAACGAGCCGCTGCTCGCCGAAGGCATTCCAAATGGTGTCCAGCACTGGCTGATAAAACGCCACTTCGCGCGGCGCGGTGCCGTCTTTCCGGTTGGTGCCTTCGACCAGTCCGGAAACCTTGCAATAAACGTGCGCGTGCTCACCGGCGGCTTTCATTCCGTTTTGCCAGTCGGGATTAACCGGTTTGCCATCGATGGGAATGTTCGCCACGTGATCGATGATCATGCGCAAGTTCGGAATTTCTTTGGCCAGCCGCGCTACATCCGGCAACATCGCCGTTCCGCCCAGCAAATCCAGCGCCAGTCCCTGCTCGGACAAACGCCGCAGGTCGTTCATAAATTCCGGTTTCGCCAGGCCCGCTTTAACGGCGTCGCCACCCACGCGAATGCCACGAAATAATTTGTTGGCGGCAAACCGTTTCAGATTTTTACGGAACTCGTCATTCCCCACCGTGAGATTGCCGACGAAGCCGACGATAAATTTATCCTCGGCGGCCAGGTCGAGAATCCATTGGTTATCTTCCAGCCAGGGGCTGGCTTCCACGACGACTGTGGCGGTGACCGGCTGCGGCTTGGGCAGGGCTTTGTATGTCTTCGGAAGAATCGTGCGATACAGGACAGGGTCATTCTTCGGCGGCCACGGCACACCTTGTGGACGGGAGGGATCGTAGAAATGCGTGTGTGTGTCGATGATGGTGAAGTTTTCCGCGGCGGTTAATGAATCCGGGAATAGATTTAAACCGGTGGTGACGCCGGCTACTCCTGCCGCTGTGCCTTTCAAAAACGTTCTTCGGGAAAATGCTGTGCTCATCGGATTCAGTCGGTTACGTGGTGACGGTGAAAAAGGTGGGATATTCCAAAGATTTTTTCCAGAACCAAGTGACAAATAAATGCGGGCAGGGGCAACCCGTGCTGCGCGTGGTGCCTAACGGCAGGAGCGCGGCATTCATGCCGCTTCACCAGTCGAATATTCATTGGATATCCGTTTGCTACTGATTGCTTGAACATCGAAGCGGCGTGAACGCCGCGCTCCTATACTTGCACGGCGCGAACGCGTCTGCGGGGGTTTGCTCAGTCTAGCCGTCGATTCAAGGGATGGCTGCGAGGGCTTCGTTTACATCCTTGTTGCGTGGGTCAAATTCCTGCGCGCGTTTCAGCCATTGCCGTGCTTTCTCTGAATCACCCGCCAGCGCAAAAATAATTCCTCCAGTGAAGCTCAGGTCAAAATATTGGTTGCGGGTAAACGGACGTTCATTCTGTGAAGCGACCCGGCTCAACAGGCCTTGCGCGCGCGCCAGGCTGGTGTCATCCGTGCCCCGTTTCAGGATCAAAACACACAAAGAAGGGTTGGCGGAGAAACCTTTCGGAGCAAGTTCAAAAGCCAAACGCGCTTGCTCTTCGGCGCGCGGAAATTGATTCAACTTCTCATAAGCCTTGGCCAGCAGGATATGATTGTGCGCCGTGTTATTGACTTTGAGCCGTCGTTCGCCGAGCGGGATAATGTCGGCGTAACGTTTCGTTTCCACCAATAAGCCCGTTAACACTTCCCAGGCTTGTTCCTGTTTAGGGTCGAGGGCAATCGCCTGGCGCAAATTGGCCTCTGCTCCAGCGTAATCCTTTAGAATCAAATCCTGAATCGAGCCGGAAAGTTCCAGCGCACTGGCGGCGATTTTTGGGGCCGCATTCTGTCCGAGATCATCCAGCCGGTTCAAACTGCTGCGCACGAGTTGGCGCGTGGAATCGGATAATTGTTCCCAGACCCCTTCCAGGCGCAAGCTGCCCAACGGACCGTTGCGATTTTCCATCAACGAGGAAAACACTTCAAAGATGACCGCTTTCGTAATGGCTTCCGGATCGTTTTTACTCAGCTCGGCAGCCTTCCAGATGTCGGTGGCGGATTCGCGCAGCAACATGGCCTTGAAAAAACAGTTAAAATCGGGAGCCGGTTGGTTGAGTTGATCGAGAATCACGCGGAGCACTTCGCGTGAATTCCGGCCGATGGCGCGCTGGCTGTAGGGCTGTGGTTCCGTTGACGCGGCAGTCACGGCCTGATCAAAACAGGCGACGGCTTCGTCCATTAATTTGAGCGCGTGATCCACTTGTTCGGCTGTTGGTTTCTTCCGCGCCAATTGGCCGAGCAACAGATCGAGCGTGATGCTGCGGTTGGTGGAACCGTCATTAAGCAGGCTGGCGTTGGCTTTCTGAACGAGGAAATTCCCCAACGCCATCCAGCAGCGGGCTTCTTGCGGAGCCATTTGCACGGCGTGGCGCAAAGCGCTTTCGGCTTCGGTATCTTTTGCATCAGCGCTGAGGGCCAGGCCGAATTGCGAGAGCAGGGGAGCGTTGTCCGGTTGAAGTTCGACTTGTTTGCGGAAAGAAGCTGCTGCGGCGGCGAAGGATTTTTTCGCGCTGGGTTCGTCGTAAACTTCCTGTTGCAGCTTGCCGAGCCGGTAAAGGCGGCCAGCGTCTTCCGTTCCGCCTGACAGTTCCTTTTTCAGCGCCTCAATTTCGGCATAGACATCGCGGGTGCCTTTTTGCAGAACCAGCCCTTTATCGAGACTGAAATTGATGCCGAATCCGGCCTCCATGGTGGGCAGCTTGAGCAATTGCACCAACCGCTCCCGGCCCTGGGGTGAGGTGGCTCCCTGGCTGGCCAGGCAGAGGAACAGAATAAATGCGCCAACGACTTTTCGCATACCGCGCCACGGTGGTTGAAGTAATTCCTCGGCTCGCACACTTACTCCGGATTGACAGGGGTAAACCCTGCGTGGCTTCTAGCGCCGCCGCCGCTTCGTCGGGCCGAAGTAATAACCGCCGCTCAATCTCACGCCGCGCGCTTTGCGTTCAAAGGCGGTCGGCTGGCCTGGTTTGCCTTCTTCAAACAGCGCGGTGTACTTGTAATTGAAATCTTCCAGCTTCACGCGTTCGATCTTCTGGCTGATGTAACGCTCAATCGCCGCCACGTGCTGGCCGTCTTCCGCAACCATAATGGTGAGCGCATCACCGGTAGCCTGAGCGCGACCCGTGCGGCCAATGCGGTGCACGTAATCTTCCGGATGCTGCGGCACGTCGAAGTTAATGACGTGGCTGACATCCGCGATGTCCAATCCGCGCGCCGCAATATCCGTGGCCACCAGCACTTCGTAACGGCCATCGCGGAAACCTTTCAAGGCCTCTTCGCGTTCGCGCTGCGTGCGGTTGGAATGGAGAATGGCGACGGCATGACTGTTCTTGCGCAGCATGGCGCCAATGCGGTCGGCGCGATGCTTCGTGCGGCAGAAAATAATGACCGAATCGTAATTCAACCGGCCCAGCAATTCGCGCAGCAGATCCGCCTTTTGATCTTCCGCCACGGGGTAAATCACGTGCTTGACGGTTTCCGCCGGGGAACGGCGCAGACCGATTTCCACGGTCTCGGGCGATTTCATGGCCCATTGAATCAGCGTTTCGAGTTGCGCCGGGATGGTGGCTGAAAATAACGCAGTATGCCGTTCACGCGGGCATTTTTCGACAATGCGACGGACATCCGGGAGGAAGCCCATGTCCAGCATGCGGTCGGCTTCGTCGAGCACCAGATGCTTCACCTGGTCGAGCTTGCACGTTCCCTGCATGATATGATCGAGCAATCGGCCGGGAGTGGCCACAATGATATCGGTGCCCTGCTTCAAGGCATCGTTTTGCTTGCCGTAGCCAACCCCGCCGAACACGACTGCGACCCGCAAGTTGGTAAACCGGCAAAAATCACGAATGGCCGTTTCCACCTGGGCCGCCAGTTCCCGGGTGGGTTCCAGCACGAGGAGGCGGGTGCCGGGTTTGTGTTCGCCAAGCTGGGAAAGAATGGGGAGGGCGAACGCGGCGGTCTTGCCGGTGCCGGTCTGGGCGCTGCCGATCACATCTTTGCCTGCCATAATCAATGGGATGGCGCGCAATTGGATGGGGGTCGGTTCGGTGTAGCCCATGGCCTTGATTCCTTCGAGAATCGCAGGCGAGAGACCAAATTTAGTAAACGGCATAATGTAAACTACCTCATTTTCGGAGGTTTACGGAAGCGAATTCATTGTGCCCAACTGGCATCCAGGCTTCCGGGATGGTGACTAACTAATAAAACAAACCTTTTTTGAAATAGTCATTGCACAAGGGTCAACTTATGTAAATGATGTGCGCTCCTGTGTCGGAGCGTAGCTCAGCCTGGTAGAGCGCTTGGTTTGGGACCAAGAAGTCGCAGGTTCGAATCCTGTCGCTCCGACCATTTTTTCTCTGCCCCCTCCATTTTGCTGACCGGCTGTTTCCAGCGCGGCTGATTTCCCGGACGAAGAAAACGAAAAGAGGCGTCCTGCGGGCAGGACGCCTCGGCACCACAGTGCAGAAAATTACTTTAACTTGTTCAGGCTGATGGTCAAACGCGACTTCTTGCGGTCGGCCGTGGAGCGATGCAACACACCGGTCTTCACCGCTTTATCAATCGCGGAAGTAACGGACTTCAAAGCGGCAGCGGCGTCTTCTTTCTTATTGGAAGTGAGCAGGCCCTTGTACTTGGTTTCCAGCGTTTTCAAACGGGACACCGTACTTTGGTTATTAACTTGCTTGCGGGCGCTATTGCGCACGCGACGTTCGGCGGACTTGGTATTCGGCATATACTATATCTATTTCAATTTCAGAGCCCGCTACGGTAACGAAATGCGGGGGTTTGTCAACGGCTTGTTGGCGTGATTTTTGGTTAACAGGGCGAAAATAGCTTCTTTTTGCCTCAAAATCGTTCATTTCGAGAGTAAAACGGCCACTTCCTGCCACACAGCGGCGCTGACTTGCTCAACCGTTTGCGTGGCCTCAATCACTTTGATCCGGTGCGGTTCGGCGGCGGCCAGAAGATGAAATCCTTTTTCCACCCGCTCAAAAAATCCGCGATCCGCCTCTTCCATCCGGTCACGTTGCGGCGGAGCATTGGAAGTGCGGGCCTGACGCCGCGCCTCGCTCACCGTCAATGGCACATCCAGCAGCAACGTTAAATCCGGTCGAGTCTCACCCACGGCGGCGTCGATGATTGAACGGACCAACGCCAAATCCAATCCGCGCCCATAACCCTGATACGCTACCGTCGAATCATAAAAGCGATCGCACAACACCACTTCACCGGCGGCAAGCGCGGGGCGGATGACTTCGCGCACCAACTGCGCGCGGCTGGCGTTCATCAGGAGCAATTCGGTTTCTGGCGTCATCGCGGCATTCACCAGGCTGTGCTTGATCGTGTGCCGGATTTCTTCGCCAATGGGTGTGCCGCCCGGCTCGCGCAAAGTCCGCACCGTGCGTTGTTGCGCGCGCAAGCGTTCTGCGAGCAGGCCGATCTGCGTGCTTTTGCCGCCGCCTTCCGTGCCTTCAAACGTGATGAAAAGTCCGCGCTTCACGAATTTATTTCGCTGCTCCCGGTGTCGAATTGAGGGTGGCCGGAGCCGTAAGTTTGTTGGAGGGAAAATTGGTGCTCGTGGTCAGATACTCTGCCAGCGTGGTGATTTGCAGTTCCGTCAACGGCCCGCCTTCCGGTTGTGAAAATGCCGGCATGAGCGAACCCGGTTTGCCGGATTTGATCCATTGTTTCCAGAACGCCGCATCCGTCGGATGTTTCAACGCGTGCAAGTCCGGCACCATCGACGCGCGATGCGGGCTGTCGTGGCAAATCGCGCATGCTACCTGATACAGCGCCTCGCCATGCTTATCCATGCTCGGCACGAGGTGGCAGCGCGCGCAATCATTCTTGAACACCGCCTGCCGGTCGCCAATCGCCAGCATGATATTTTTCGCGCGATCACCGGAGACGGCGATGGGCGCCGGTTGCGCCAGCGCCTGAACTTTGAGCAGCAGCACCTTGAATCCCGCCGTCGAGGTCACTGTCGCGCTCTTGGTCAGCAGCCCGCTTTTGCCGCGCAAATCAATCGTGAACTCAATATTCCCGCTCTCGCCCGGCGCTAATGGCCATGGTTGACTTGGCAATTTGGCCACCGTGCAACCGCAGGACGTCTCCACTTTGGTGACGACAATATTCGTGGTGGCTGTGTTCGTGACGGAGAAAGTGAAATGTGCCTCCAACTCACCCTGCTTGGCTGAGTATTCCTTGGAATCGGCATCGAAAACCAGCGGCAGTGTCACCGCCGCACCCCGCAAAATCGACAGGCACACCACCGCGATGGCCAATACGGCCCACTTCCAACATCCTGTCGTCTTCACCTGCATACTGTCTTCAGTCTAACCAACCTCACCGCCCCGCGCAAATCCGCAGCGCCGTAGCGCGGCATTTATGCCGCTTCACGGTTCAAATGCTCACTGAGCACTCGTTTCACCTGGACCGCTCGGGTATTGAAGCGGCGTAAACGCCGCGCTCCAATGCCTGCCTGTCGCATCCGCTGCCAATGGACCGCGGCTATGTTCGCT
>JBEHZA010000083.1:0-13269 GCA_048497895.1 Verrucomicrobiota bacterium | reverse complement strand
TGGAAATCTTAAGCTCCACCGGCCGCGGAGTAGAAGTGGCCCACGTCACCCAATTACTCGAAGACATGGCCCCCGGCAAATACCGCGACCTCGCCATCGCAGCCGCCACGGATTTGCTGAAGAATCCCATCCCCATTCCCAATCCAACCCGCCTGGATGAAGAATCCCAACGCTATCTCTACGCGATCTTGCTGAAGTATAACGACACCAGCTTCGCGCCCATTGCGCAACAAAAGCTCATCGGAGTTGACGGCCAGTTGGATCGCGATGCGCTCACTTATTTGTCCCGTGCGTTGAAAGATCAAGTGATGCCCACGGTATTTCAGGCGTACAAAGATCCGCGCGTGACGAATCAAACGGATCGCGCTTCCTTGCTGGCGATTGGTTCCAATTTCTTTGGCCCTAATCCGCAAGCCAATGAAATGTTCAAGGAAGTCGTGGCGGACGATTCTAATGGCTTTGGCCGCTTCCTCGCGATTGGCAGTTTGGCGGGCGGCGGTTTCGGTCCGATTCAACGCGACAGCCCCACCGATCTGCAAGTAATCCAGTCCCGTATCGCGCTGCTCAATGAAGTGAAAGCCACGCTCGCCGCCAAAGGCGATGAACGGCTGACCGGACTGGTGGACCGGACGCAGCAGAACCTGCAGAATCTGCTCGAAGGCAAACCACTGGAATCCGGTGGTGGCCGGCGCAATCGCCTGCCCGGTCAATAAAACTAAGCTCCCGTACGAGTCACCGGCTGGCGCCGGCTTTCAATAGCTCGACCCGTTCCACGATCCGCTTAAGATAGCGCAAATCGCGCGAGTCACCGGTTTTCGCCGAGAGCACCAGCAACTCTTTCGCTTGCGCGAAATCTCCCTGCGCGAGACACGCTCTCACCGCGACCGTCAAAAAGTGAACACGCTGCCCACTCGCTTCTTCGGATGACGGCGGCGAAGTGGTGGCCAGCGCGGTTAAAAGAGTGTTCATCCTTTTCACCACTGCCTGCGATTGCGCTGGTTGCTCGATCAATTGTGCTTCCGCTTCCCATAAGGCTTTCAGCTCTCCACTGACACCGGCGGGCATGCGTGCGAGATTCGTCAATGTATTCACCGGTCGAAAAATGAGCGGTAATGGGTGTCCCTCCACATAAATCGCGGAACTACTGCCCGCCGGAGAAAAGCGTTGTTTGAAATACTGCGCGAGTTCGACGTTGACCGAAGAATAGGGATCGAAAATATCACGCAACTCCGCTTCGGAAATCGCCTGCAACCGGGTGCGTTTGTCCGGTGCGGCCAGAGCAGTTTGCACGGTGCGTTCATCAAAGCGCTGGAGCAAACGGGAATCCACTCCCAGATAGAACGCCTTCGGCGCTTCGTATTCGAGCGCGGGAAATGCGTCGGATTGCAACGCACCGTTATCCGGAATCGCGAAAGCGGTTCGTTGGGACGCGAGTTGCCGCGCCCACAATGCCTCCGGCGTTTTCAAGCCAATCGCCGCCAGATCGCGACGCGGATGTTCGCGGGCAAATACCTGGCCGTAAATTTCCGGTGATGACGGCCACGGTTGTTGCGAGCCCAGAATAATCAGATCGCCCGAGCCCGGGTCCCAGATTTCCACGAAGGGAAATACGCGCGTGAATGTGTTCAGCACGAGATCAAGAATGCCGTCGTGCATTTCGTACACGTGAAACCACTGCGCCATCACGCCGCCCGGCTTCAGCCGGTTCGCCGCCAATTGATAAAATTCCGAGCTGAACACACTGCCGACTCCCGCCATCCACGGATTCGACGGCTCGCTGATAATGACGTCGTACGTTTTCGGGCTGAGCTTTAACACCGTGCGCGCGTCCTCATTCCAAATGTGGGTTTTCGGATTCGTCATCACGCCGTTATTCAACGTGGCAAAAAAGCGGGAAGCCCGCAAAACCGGCTGGCAATTTTCTGCAATTGTTAAGCTATCAATCGGATGTTCTGTCACCGCGCCGCCGGTAACACCGCTCCCGAATCCGAGCACGAAAACGTCTTTCGCAGCCGGCCGCGCGAGCATCGGTAAATGGCCGAGCAAATATTGCGTGGCCATATCAAGACCGGTCGAGGCATCCGCTTTGCCGTTGATACGCAGATTAATATTGGTGGAAGAACCGATGCCATCGCCCTGATCCACACTCACCGTGGCATCCGCCGCATCTTCGTAGAACAGAATTTTGTAATGTTGTTTTCGCAACTCCATCAACCGCGGATCAACTGTAGTTTCGCGCGCGCGAAAAACTCCTGAACTCAACACCTGCCGCCAGCCTTCACCGCCGCTCACCGTGGCCAGCAACAGAAATACGCCCACGCCACTGGCCAACGCCACGAACCGGTGCGCGCGTTGTTGCCACGCCACCCAGCCCGCAGCCACACATAAGACCAGCGCGAGCACCCCAAAGGAACCGCGCAAACCCACATGTGGCATTAAAACGAAACCGGTGAACAACACACCGCCAACTGCGCCCAACGTGTTAAACGTCAGCAAACGCCCCACCTGTTGCCCCAGGCCATTCGTCCGTTCGGAAACTTCCCGAATCCACAAGGGCAACACCGCGCCGAGCAAGCCGGCAGGCAAACCCAACACCACGAGCGAGATGATCGTGTTTGTCAGCAAATGAAAACGATAGCCCATTTCCGTTCGCGCAAGACCGGTCTTGAGTTGACGGTACACGTTCACCCAATCCTCAATCGACACCATGAAAAGTCCGATGAAGCCCGCGGCCAGAATCAACAATACCACCGTGATTAAATCGCGACGCACCATGCGAAAACGCGGCGACGCCACCAACGCGCTGCCCACACCAATGCCAAGAATGAAAGACATCAGCACGATGGCAAAGGCCTGCAGCGACGCGCCAAAGATCAACGCGAGTGAACGGGAAGCGAGCACTTCCAGCCCCATCGAAACCGCGCCGGTCAATGTCACGAGCGCACCTGCCAGGAATAAAGTGGAACGCACGGAAGCGGCGGCTTCAGCAGGCGTGCCATTGCCGTGATTCAACGTCGCTGTCGAAGCAATCGGTTGCACATCTCCGAGCTTGCGCGACACCATCACCGCTGCGCCACCGATGAGCAGGTTGATCAGCGCCGTGAGTTGCAGCGTGGAAACCAGCCCCACCCATTCCACCAGGAAAAAGCCCGCGAGACAGGCCCCAGCCACGGCTCCTAAACTGTTCACTGAATAAAAGCGCGCCGACCAACGGCCCGCTTCCGGATTTTGTTTTTGCAACCATGCCGCAATCAGCGGCAGCGTGCCACCCATCAACATCGTTGGGCCGAGCAACAGCAACACACTGAGCAGACCTTTGAACGCCAGCAGCACCAGACTTTGCTCAAAGATTTTCGATCCCAGCGCGACGTAAAACGAATCCGCGAACGCATCAATGGAACTGAAAAAGAAGGCGTAGAGACCGATGGCCATTTCCACATAGCCGTACGCGGCCAGCGGTTGCTTCAACGCATCCGCGCGCCGGCCAAAGAGCCGATTGCCCAAAGCCAGCCCGCCCATGAAAACCGCGAGCACCACCGTTTGCGCCTGCACGGTGCTGCCAAACATCAACGCGAGGTACTTCGACCACACCACCTCATAGATCAATGCCGTCGCCCCCGAACAGAAGAATAACAAGAGAACCATTCAACCGGAGGTTATACTCCGTAACGCATCTGCGTGTCGATGCTGAGGATGAGAGTGCAGGGCGATGCCTGTTTCACCGGGCGACGATTAGGCATCGTCATTTAATATTCCTTCCGCGCAATCCTCTCACGCATTGCTTCGATCTGCACATCCAGATCCTTATGTTCGCCTGCCATTTGATATTTTAATTTTGGAAAATTGTGTGCGATGGTTGCCGCTGCCTCGTCGCAAATGCGGATGGGTAAGCGCGGTTCATTTTGGTTCGGAACTACGGAATAAGTCCACCCCTTAGCGGGTCGTTTATCCTCCAACAAGGGAGATAAAATCTCAATCGACCATTCGCCGCGCGTCTCTTCGAGCACATGGCACATGCTACGGCACCGTTGCAAGCTCGCGTTTTTCATGTATCGCAAGAAGGCTGGCTTGGCGTCGGCGCCGAATTGCCGGCCAAGTTCAACCAGCAAATTATAACCATCGCCGAACGGCCCCATTTCAGACGGAGGAATTGTGGCGATAAGTTCCTCCATTTTCCGGCGAAAGGGTTCCGGATGTGAACGGTCGATTGCGGTCGACGAAGCTAAACGTATTTCCGGATCGTCCGTGCGGAAATAGATTTTCGTAATTTCCTCGCGAATCACTGGTTCTTTGCTCCAGGCGACGGCCTTAATGAATTCCTCCGTCCTAACCCCATTAGCCAATTCGCGCCGGATAAATGCCGTCATTTGTGCGGCATCGTTATAATTTGTAGAGAATCCGCATCCCCGAACATCAAGGTGACTAAGGCGCTCGGCGATCGTTTTCTTCAATTCCCGGGGGAAATAATACAATAGTCGTAATGCTGCCTCTTTTTGGAAATCGCTGCCGATCCCCCAGCCATCAAAGGAAATCCCGTTGTAGATTCCATCGGACGAATAATCAAGTATCAGTGAATCAAACAGGAGCTTGGTTGAATTAGTACTGGTCCAAATATCACGAATTTGTTTCGCATACACAGCATCGTGCGTTGGACTGTTTACCACGATGCAAGCCGTTGGTTGATACCGCACAGCTTCATACGGACGCCCAACGATTTGGCCAATAATCACGAAACAAATGTCTCCTATTTTAATTGTGTAAGACTCGATTTTATTGCCATCTGAAGCACGGCCATTTGGGGGAACTGACGTAATCGCTTTTTGTTCTCTTGCGTTTGCCGGATTGCCCCAAAGCTCGCGGTCGAACCACATTCCATCAATAAATCTTTCCTGGCCGACGATCAGTTTGGTCGGGGTGGTATCATCAAGAGCTTCTAACAGGTAAGGCAAAGCCTTCGGTCCGAATTTAACCAACTCAACCAAATCTCCGGATGTTTTCAATTGATGATTGGTTAGCAACAAGGCGCCGGTTTCGTTCATTCCCGCAATCGGAGCAAACGCCGAACCCGACATTGTTGCGGACATGCCAAAATCCGGACTGTCAATCTTAGCAAGATTTCGGATGTGAACTTTAATCCGATCAATTTCCTCCTTGGTAAGTTCCTGCTGGGGTTCAAGTCTTACATCAGGAAGCGGGCGGAGTTTTACCTGCGCTGGCGTCCGAATGAATGGCGAAAGATTAGTCGTCGCCGCCTGGCTATCAAAGCCAAATGCGAATCCAAAAATGACGGAATAAACAATTAAGATCGTCCGCAAATTCAGGCCCAGACCCAGATGTTTGATGGGCGTGCTCATTTTCCCTTTCCACTCGAATCCTCTCCCTGCGTGGCTTTGAAATTCTGATTCGTCTGCCCAGCCTCGAACTTGGCAATAATAGCAGGAAGGTGATCGATCGGTTCGCGTTCGAAACCTTCGTCCTTAATATAAAAAACGAAATTGTCGTTCGCCTGTTTTAATCGATCTCGTGGTATCATAATCACAGCTGCGAGTTTGCCATCAGGCCCATTGAAGTAGAGGATTTCCATGACTTCCCAGAGGTGTGGCCCATTCATCGATGTGATTTGGCGATCGGATTCATAAAAAACTTTGAGTGCTTTATCCTTTTGCCAATCGGCATCATCCAAGGCCATGGCCATATTAACGGTTGCGCCTCCAAACCAACGGTGACCTGAGTAGCGTGGCGTGTAGTAAGGCCCAGCGAATTCCCGGAGCCAGGAGACGTGCTGCTCCAAACCGGATGCACCCATGACAATACCAAAGAGCAGCCAAAGAGCGGTGTAGAGGGAGAAAGTCCAACGCCATGGCCACTTGATTGGCACGCCAACGAGTGGATCCTTTTGCAAGGCGGAGTAAAACCAGCGCAAGAAGTAATGAGCAGAAACAAGGATCATTAGGGAACACAACAAAACCATGCCCACCCCGCTCCAGTTCACTTTCACCAAGGGCAAGGTGCGGGCGATAAAATCAATCCAGCCGGTGGTCAACAAATGAAAGAGGCCCTTGTACGAATATGGACCAACCGCCATTATGAATAGCCACGAAAAGCATAGCCCTAATACAATGAATAACCGCCGAATCATGGCGCTGCCTTTCCATGGGCGACGAGCGCTTCAACTTGGAAGGTATCGAAGTTGGTCAGGTTGTTCGGAAGCTGCCAATGCGCATATTTTTCGACCGGGTTAACAACAAGAAAACCATAATGATTGAATATGGCCGGGTTACGCGGAATCATCAGGATGGCACCTGATTTATCGGCCGGTCCGGACAAAATGAACGGCTCGATTAGTTCCCACACTACATTCGTTTGCTTGTCTCCTTGAATCACTCGTGACTTAACCTCGCTTTGTAAGAGAGCTCGATTCCAATTCACTGACTCGGCATAATCCTTCAATTCGGAAGTGGCTTGATTCATCCTCGCTCTCTCCAAAACGAACCTGCGGTCTGTGGTAAATAACGGCTCGTTTGATCGAGTAAGCCACGCAAATTGATGAACGATGCCCACCAGGCCCATAATAGCGAACAGCACGCACCACAGGCCGCCATGCAGTGCGAAAGTCCAGCGCCACCGCCACCGGATTTTATTTTCACGGAGGGAATGAAATATCCATCCGCAAAACCAGTGGGTTCCTGCAAACAGCAACAGCAGTCCAACGGAACTCCAGAGAACCGTGGATGTTTGGATTGTTATAATTGGCGCGTAGCGCAGAACGGCGGGAATCCAGCCAAACGTGAGTGTCATCGCCAGCAACAGCCAATGCGGCGTAAACTCTGCCACTAATAGCAGAAGGAATAGTCCTAAAAAAGTACGCCTGACAATTTTCACGGCTTGGATGCGGGGGCGTTGGTGCCGATCACACGAGCATGAATTTCCTGCGTGGTGAGTTTTAGGATTTCACCGCTTGTTAGCAGCGCGAACCGGTCGTTGCCGAAATTATGCGGTTCACACGCGAGTATCTGATTGGTGGCGCTGGTGTTCAGGCCGCCGAAATAAATATATCGCGTACCGGCGCTATCCGGTGATTGCCAAATTTTTTCGGCAATTTCCGGCGCGAAATCGTGTGGCGGAAACGCGTTCGTATGCACCCGCGCATAATCGAATAGAACTGCACGCAAATCTTCGATACTGCGGCGACGAATGGGATCGGACGTCGCATCGTTCAATTTATAAGCGCTGCCCTGCCGCCGCCACGCGCCGGGCGTAAGTAATTCGCGCGCGCCGGAAATCATCGAGAGCACCAATAACATCAAGAGGCTGATCAAACCGGTCAGACAAAGCGCCTTTCCATACGTTAGCCGCGGCCAGCGCGGAATATCCTTGGCCACAAAATTCCAGAGAAATCGAATCCCCAACGCGCAGAGTAAAAGCAGCACTGTGAAGAACGAAATATCTTCGAGGCGCAGCCGTACAACATCATTCAAATCATACACCGTCATTCCGGCCCGTGCTGGAAGGGTGGCCTTGAACAACACCAAGAGCATCATCGTACGCCGCAACACAGCAGCCGTCCTCGTTTCCATTGTCAATTTGATCGGCGTGACCCCTTGATTTTCATTCATCGCATTTCTCATTCCGCCTCCTTAATAGAAATGTTCCCTCAGCCCCTGCTAAACTCACGCAGCCTCTTTAGCTCAATATTGTCGGGCTCGCTACAAACATCCCCTCTTTTTGATTGTGCGCAAGTGCTTATTGAGTTCTCAGTCACTTCACCACGCGCTTTTGATATACCTTATGATCGATCACGTCACCCTTGAGATTTTTTAAATCCACGGTCATTTCGCCGGTGCTTTTGCGGAGGGTGAGCAGCATGTAATTATCTTCGCTTTTGATGAGCGCGGATTTCGGATCGGGATAGCGATCGCCGGTGCCGCTGAGCGCGGTGTTGTAATAGGTGAAGCCATCGACTTCCGCGCGTTCGGCAAAATATCCAAAGCCGGTGATCGCAATGCTGCCGCGGCGAAACAGTTGATGCCAAGCACCGCCTTCGCGGGAACGCAGATCGCTGTTGCGCTCGTTGTAGAGCGTCACCACAAAACCATTGGTGGTTTGCTCCATGAGTTTTCCGTACCAGGGAAATTGTTCCGCGTCTTTTTTGTACGAGTGGCACGTCTGCCAGGTGGTGCCGAGATCGGAGAGGTGACTGAAATCGAGCGCGATAAATCGGACGTCAAAATCCGGCACGTCGAAATACCATTTCCATTCGTCACCGGGCAATTCAAAGAAGGTCCGGAAGGCGGTGGCTTCAATATCATAAACCGCTTCCGCCGGCGGCTTGGGCCCGCGCGGACGAATCTCGCGATCATGATTCCCGAGCGTCGGCATTAGAGGAGTCGTACGAAAGAGTTCCGGCTGGGAATCAATCCAGGCACTGAACGCCTTCGTGCAATTGGTCACGCCTGCGCCGCAATACTTATGCAGGTTCGGCACATTATCGCCCGCCGTTAACAACAAGTGCAGATTCTCCCGCAGAAGCATGTCCACCTTTCCCTTGGCGTAACCCCAGTCACCAACGACCGCCACCCGGAGTTCATCTGAGGGATAACCCTTAAAGGCGGCATCGGACGAGCGTTGATCCCCGGTTTGGACCGAGTAATGGTAAACGACGTCCTTTTTCGTTAACGGAATTTCGACGTGATGGAGGGTAACTTGCTCATTCCGGGAAACCGTTTGGCCGTAATTGGACGAAAAGCCGTAATGCACCACCGAGTCTCCCGGTGTCGCCGTTTCCCAATTCACGATAATCCGGCTGGGGTCAGAAGTTTGATGAGTAAGCCACTGCCGCTGGACTTGAGCCGGAGCCAAACGGGGAAAGGACAACCAAAGAGTGAGGATGGTAAAAATGCAAAATCGCATGAGGAATCCTTTGAATGCCCACGGTTTAACAAACCTCATATCTGCATACAAGGTCAGAGATAAAAAATCGGTAACGCTAAAGTGGCATCAAAGCGGCAAATTAAAACGACATATTATATTGTAATATTCTAATTACAAACAGGTTATAAATATAATCTCATTTCCTCATCATTTCCCGATATTTCGACATTCCGGATAAAATCCGGATAAAACTCGATTTCTGAGGTCAATCACGGTTCCTCAACGCCCTTTCCCGATGTTCTAACTTCCGCGAGTTCCACGCATAGCGCGATAATCCTTGAGGTAAGTTCTAAAATCGGTTTCCATGAACCCACAGTAACAAGGATCGACCCAATTCCAATCATGCGTGCGACGGTGCACAGCCACTATTGCCCAAACTGCGGCCAGGCTCTCGTTTACAATGAGTGCCAGCAGGCATCACGTTGGGGATTTACGCAGGTTATCTGCCCACGGTGTAACGTGTGCGCTGAACATTCCGGCGGAGTTTTAATTATCCTGGGTTTGGTTGTGACCCTCGGCGGGACAGCGGTTATGGCTTTAGATGAGGTCGCGTGGGCGATTGGGGTTGCGTTTTTTCTCATTGGCTTGATTCGACTGGTGCGGCAGTTCAGAAAAGCCAGAGCCTATGCTTTGACGCAAAGTGTAAAATGATCTCCCCTTTGAAAATAGGCCCAGGACGTTACACTTCCCAGAGCTTATCACCCGGTTAAATGTTACCGATGTATTGAACCATGAGTGTTACCTATGTTCTGAACCTGTCCGAGACTCATCCCACTCTCAATTGTTCCACGTGGAGCAGAATTTCAACTTTTCCCTCACTAAAAACGATCGCTAAGCGCGGTTAATACTTTCCAAATTTGACTCCTGGTTCAGAACATAGGTAACACTTATTGAAGTGAAGCCGCACGCTTAATACCCGCCTTTGCAGTCCCAATCCGTGTCGATTCGTGTGAATTCGCGGTTTCCTAATCCCGCTTTACTCCGGTTCCAATTCCGCACCCGACTGTTCCACGTGGAACAAACGTGCGGATTCACTATTCAACGAGCGCATCTCCCCCTCAAAGCTCAGCAAAACCCCTCATTACCTATGCCGATTCGGAACCGCAGGTTCAAAACATAGGTAACACTCTTGGTTCAGAATATGGGTAACACTTGCTGAGATGAGGCCATCACGCTTGAATTCCATTCCTTCCAGTCCCAATCCGTGTCGATTCGTGTGAATCCGTGGTTTCCTAATTCCACTCTGCACCGGTTCCAATTCCGCACTCCGCGCTCTTCAATCCACATTCAAATGTTCCACGTGGAACAATCAAAGGTCGCCACAGCAGGTATTGTGAGCGTCGGCTTCGCCCAAATGCTCGCTGGCTGCACACGTATCGTTACTGGCCGGAGCCGTGGGGGCCATCTCCTGCGGCCCGCGCTTCATGGAAACCATGACCAAACTCACATCCGCTGGCGAGATGCCGGAGATGCGTGAGGCTTGACCCAAGGTAGCCGGGCGGATCTTGCTCAGCTTCTGCCGGGCTTCATTCCGCAGGCTCGGCACCTTCATATAATCCATCCATTCGGGGATTTGCTTATCCTCCATGGATTTGAATTTGGCTACGTCGATCTCCTGCCGCTCGATATATCCGGCGTATTTGAGCGTGATTTCAACCTGTTGAAGGATCTCCGGCGTCAACGTTTCGTTCTTTTGGGGCAGGTCCGCATAGGTCACTTCCGGACGGAGTAAGGTCTGCGCCAGAGTCGTGGTCCCGATGCGGGTGGTTTCCAACCGATTAATCTCCTCCTGAATCGTCTTCAGCTTGGCCGTGAACCGGTCGTAATTCCGTTTCGGCAATAGCCCGATCTCAAATCCCGTTTGCGAGAGACGCTGATCCGCATTGTCCTGCCGGAGTAACAAACGATACTCCGCGCGCGAGGTAAACATCCGGTACGGCTCAATCGTCCCCTTGGTTACCAGATCATCGATCAGGACGCCGATATAAGCCTGGTCGCGCCGCAGCACAATCGGGTCTTTGCCTTGAGCGCGACGGGCGGCATTGATGCCCGTCATGAGCCCTTGCGCGCCAGCTTCTTCATACCCGGACGTCCCATTGATCTGTCCCGCCAGATAAAGATTCCGGCAAACCTTGGTTTCCAGGGAGGGGTAAAGTTGGGTCGGGAAGGCGAAATCATATTCCACCGCGTAGGCTGGACGCATGATCTCGGCGTTCTCGCAGCCGATAATGGTCTTGATCATTTCCACCTGCACCTCGAAGGGCAGGCAGGGCGAGAAGCCATTCACGTAGATTTCGTCGGTAGCAATCCCTTCCGGCTCCAGGAAAATCTGATGCCGTTCCTTATCCGCGAACTTAACGATCTTGTCCTCAATCGACGGGCAATACCTTGGGCCGACCCCTTCAATAACGCCCGAATACATGGGCGACTTATGAAGGTTCGCGCGGATGATCTCAGCCGTTTTGGTGGAAGTGTAAGTTATATGGCACGGCATCTGGCCATTGATCCGGTCCAAAATCGAGCCGGGCGGATATTTGCCATTCGAATGGCCAAGGTCACGCGGGTTCACCCCGGAATGTTCCACGTGGAACAAATCATCCTTCCAATAGGTGAAGTAGGGGATTGGTTCGTCACCGGGCTGTTCCTCGGTCTGGGAAAAATCAATCGTGCGCGTCAGCAAACGGGGTGGGGTGCCGGTCTTCAGACGGCCCAACTCCAACCCTACTTCTTTGAGCGAAGTGGACAAACCCATCGCCGCCGCTTCCCCTGCCCGGCCGCCTTGCGCCTGGGTCGAGCCAATGTGCATCAGTCCGCGCAGGAATGTTCCGGTCGTGACGATAATCGTCTTCCCGTGATATTGGACGCCCAACGTCGTTTCCACTCCATAAACTTCGCCATCCTTATGAAGCAGCTTGGCCGCCTGACCTTGTTTAACGTCGAGATTGGATTCCCGTTCGCAGATCCATTTGAGGCGGAATTGGTAAGCCTTCTTATCGCACTGTGCCCGCGGTGCCCAAACCGATGGACCGCGTTTGGTATTCAGCATGCGGAATTGCAGACCGGTCATGTCCGTGGCCTTGCCCATCTCGCCACCGAGCGCATCGATTTCCCGTGTGAGATGTCCCTTGGCCAGCCCGCCAATCGCCGGATTGCACGACATCTGCCCGATGGTGTCCACGTTGATCGTGAGGATCAACGCCTGACAGCCCATGCGCGCCGCCGCCAGTGCGGCTTCCAGACCGGCGTGCCCGGCCCCCAGAACAATGACGTCGTAAGTGCGTGGATAAACAAACATGCTAAATCTTCTGGTACGACGCAGTGAACGGCGACGCGCCAGGAGTCTTACGAATACCACGATCTGCGTTCGCTGCCAAATGTTCGCAGATTTTAAATACCGTCTCGAATTGGTCGTGTGCGCCAATACCGCTGGCGATCTGCGAGGAAGTCAACGCGTGCCCACTCTTTTCGGCAAGGTAACTGACGATCTTCCCCTGCAACGTCAGGACCGCCGTCGCCGCCTTCTTGCCGGCTTCGACACCGGGTTGATGATAGGCATTGATGTTCACCAACGAGGCGTAAAAACCAACCGCGCGTTCATACAGGGCAATCAAAACCCCGACGCTAAAGGGTGAAACATCGCGAATCGTAATCGTAATCGATTCGCGATCCTTCTCATACAAAGCCGACCGCGTTCCCAGGAAAAATCCGCTCAAGTAATCCCCTGAAGTCACATTCGGTTCCACAAAGAACGGTTTCCCTTCGCGTTCCTTCAAAACCTCAATGAAAGTCACAAAGAAATTATTAACCCCATCTCTAAGCTGTTGCACATAAGCATGTTGATCAGTAGAACCTTTATTGCCATAGACCGCGATGCCTTGGTTGACCACCTTGCCATCCAAGTCCAATTCTTTGCCCAAAGATTCCATCGTAAGTTGCTGGAGATACTTGGAAAATAACTCCAAACGATCTTTGTAAGGCAAAATAACCATGTCTTTCTTACCTTTATCGTTATCAGTTGATTTCCACATCAAAGCAAGCTGCATGGCTGGATTGTTCTTAACCTCGGCAACCCGAGTAACGGCATCGCAAGCTTTGGCTCCGGCCAGAACAGCATCGACATCAACTCCTTGCAGCGCAGCCGGTAAAATACCCACAGCGGATAATTCACTCGTGCGTCCACCCACCCAATCCCACATTGGGAACCGGCGCAACCACTTATCGCGAGTGGCCACCTTATCCAATTCACTTCCCACCCCCGTCACTGCGACGGCGTGCGATTCAAAGCTCAACCCGGCCGCTTCATAAGCCGCCTTGGCTTCGAGCATCCCGTTACGGGTT
>JBEHZA010000082.1:0-13303 GCA_048497895.1 Verrucomicrobiota bacterium | reverse complement strand
AATCATCATTTTGTTATTACTACTCGGCTTGGGTGCAGGCGCCACGGGCTTTTCCTGCATTTCCACGCTTGGGGCTGCTTCCAATTCCAGGCGTTCGATAACGTGGCCGATAGATTGCGGACGTTGGGCTGGATCTTTGGATAAACAGGCAGCTACCGTTTCTTCCCAGATACGGGAAATAGGTTCGCCGATGACCCGCAATTCTTTGCGACGATGCACCATCGCCGGAGGCACTTTCTGCCCGATCTGCAATCCGATATCGCCAGTATAGAACGGCGGTTTGCTGGTCAATAATTCGTAGATGGATGCTCCCAACGAATAAATATCGTCCAATGGACCCGGAGCGCCACCGGTAGCCCGTTGCGGACTCCAATAAGTCGGATTGTGTCCGCCATTCGGCAAATCTGTTACCCGGCTCAGAAATTCAGTAACGTGCGGCTCCAGGGCAAAATCGGAAACCTTGAGCACACCTTTCTGGTTAATAATCAGATTGGAAGGCTTAAGATCGCCATGCGACACGAGCAGGTCATGATGGGCATGCTCCAGCACTTCACATAACTGCTGAACCCAGTCCGTTAAATCCTGGGGAGCAAAAACCTGATTATCCCGCTGACTGCGCAGAGTGGAAAGCGAGGTGCCTTCCACATACTCCATCGGGATCGCTACCAGGGAGCCATCCTGTTCCAAATCAAATATCTGGACGATTTTGTCGTGCTTAACGCTTTCGATCAGCTTCCGGATAGCACGTTTCAGCGTGGCAACTGCGGAAGGGTCCTGCCGGGTGATTTCCGGCAGAAATTTGAGAGCCACGTCACGATCCTGCTTCTCATCCCAGGCCAGCCAAACCACGCTGGTAGCACTGCGCCCGACAATCTTCATGAGCGTATAACGCCCAAAAGCTTTTTGTCCTTCCGCCAGTGCGTTGACTAAGGCTCCTAAGTTTGACCCGGATGAATGTGCGCCGTGATCGGGCATTTGTGAAATCGTTCTTTTAGTTTATCTGAATGTTGAACTTCGTTTCCACCACTCAATTGAATCCGACTGCAAATTTTCTATCCCTTCTCCCCTAATAGGGCAATCCCTTTCTATCAATTAAATTACCGGTCAACCCGCCTTTACCAGTTGTAATTCAACAGTTCACAAAGGCCGGAAATCCGAAACATCACCGCTTCCACGGATTTTGCCGGTTCTCTGTCAAATCAGCGCCTCATCCCCTTCCCGGGGGCCGATTCACACCCGTTCATCGGTCTGGTCGATGATTTCGCGCAAAGTCCGCAAAAGCACCTCCGTCGTGTAAGGTTTGGCAAGGAAGCGCTCGACTAACGACGCGATCTCTTTCGCCACTCCGCTGCCGGCAGTCAATCCGCTGGTAGTGATAACCCGCACCGAAGAATTCATCTTTAATAACGCTCGCACCACTGCTGCTCCATCCATCACGGGCATCATCATGTCCGTAATGACCACGGCAATTTCCGACTGCTGCTGAGCATAAATCGCCACTCCCTCAGCCCCGTCCGCAGCCGTTACCACCCGATAGCCAAAGGCCTCTAAAGTATGCTGGGTAACAGAACGGATGGGCAATTCATCATCGATCACCAGAATTAACTCCCCTTTACCGCGTAGCGGTTGTGGCATCCGGGAAACGGGGCGTTCACCTGAACTACGGGTATCTGCCGGCAAGTGAATACTGAAAGTGCTGCCCTCACCCGACTCGCTATTGACTTCGATGAATCCACCATGGCTTTTCACAATCGCCAGCGTCGTCGCTAATCCTAAACCCGTGCCTTTGCCAATGTCCTTGGTCGTAAAGAAAGGCTCGAAGATCCGCTCCTTGACCTCTGGCGTCATCCCGGTCCCATCGTCCATTACGTGAATCGAGACAAAACTGCCGCAAATTTTAGCCGGATTAAGCGGCGTCGAATATCCTTCAAAAACATTATTTTCGGCAGTGATTCTAAGGGTGCCTCCTTGTGGCATGGCATCACGGGCATTAACCGCCAGATTGAGCAACACCTGGTGCAATTGCGTCGGGTCTCCTTGAAGCGTCCAGATTTCAGGCGCCACCCAAACCTGAATCTGAATGGATTTGGGGAAAGTATCCTTAACAATCTTTTGGATTTCCCGGATTATGTGTTTGGCCTGCACCGTTACGCGTTCGCCTTCCATGCCGCGTACGAACGAAAGCACCTGCCGCACCATTTCAGCGCCCCGATGCGCACTGTTGCCAATCGTATCCAAAACCCCCTGATGTTCACTCTCTGTAAGCGGCGTCGATTTCAACAAATCCACGGACATGATGATTGGCGCCAGCACGTTATTTAAATCGTGCGCGATGCCGCCCGCCAGGGTGCCGATGCTCTCCATGCGTTGCGCCCGCAGAAATTGCGCTTCGAGTTTTTTCTTTTCCGTAATGTCCGTATTAATCACCAGCACGGAGGCCGGTTTGCCCGCGTCATCCAGCACCAGAGTCCAGCGGGATTCGACGATGACATCGCGGCCTTTAGGCGATTGAGTTTTAAATTCCCCGGCCCATTCACCGGTAGCCAGCACCGTTTTGCGCGCGTTTAAATATTCGCTCTGTTGCTTCACAAATAACTCGCCCGCCCTCAGCCCAATCACATCCGCTGCCGCCCAGCCAAACAACCGTTCGGCGCTTTGATTCCAATAGGAAACCCGATCCTCCATATCCGTCACGAGAATGGCGTCCCGCGCTTTATCCAGCCAGGCCGCTTGATGGCGAACCTGCTCCTGAGCGACCCGCCGCTGCGTAATATCCGTGACGAAGCCTTCCAGAAAAAGCACTGCTCCGTTAACTGAAACCACGGCCTGCCCCCGTTCCCATACCCACTTCTCTGTCCCGGAACGGGTGCTGACACGGTAAACCAGTTCATACGCTTTGCCCACTGCCACCGCTTCCTGCACCTGATCCCAAACCGGTTGCTGATCATCCGGATGAATCGTATCTGCAAACGACAGTACGCGATTATGCACCAGTTCATCCGGCGCATATCCTAATAACTCCCGGCAGCCTTCACTGACAAATTCAATCGTCCAGTCCCGGTCATTCCGGCATCGGTAAACCATACCCGGCAAATTGCCCAGCAACGTGGACAAAACCCGCTGGTTCTCCACGCGTTGGGCTTCCTTCTCTGCGGATTCGACCGCAAAAGAAAGATTCTGCGCCAGCGCATTTAACAAATTAAGTTCATCGGCATTAAAATAATCCGTCCGGTCGGCGAACATGCCCATTACGCCGATAACACGCTCCGATATTTTCAACGGAAATGCGACCACGGAACGAAACCCGCGCGTCAGAGCAGCTTCCCGCCAGGGCGCCATGTTCGGATCTTTTTCAATATCGTTGCTGGCCGCGTAAGCCCCCGTACGCAAGGCTACTCCAGCCACTCCCCGGCCATGCGGACTATCATCCACCGTAATTTTGAGTTGTGCAGTATAACCAGCATCATTGCCCCACGAGCAAACGGGACGGAGTTCCTGTGTATTCACGTCCAACAATCCAATCCACGCCATCTGCAACAACCCATCTTCAACGGCAATCCGGCAGGCCACCTGATACAATTCCCGTGGCTCCCGCAAGCGGACAATCGCTTCATTAATGTTGCTCGATACGGCATACAGCCGGTTGATGCGCCGTAAACGTTCCTCGGCTTGTGAACGCTCAATCGCAATCGCCGCCAGATGCTTCGCGGCATTCACCAGCACCATCTCCGCAGGCTCAGGATGCCGCGCTTGCGCGTAATAAATCGCAAATGTGCCAAGCACTTTTTTGGCTTCTGAAAAAATGGGCGTGGACCAGCAAGCCCGCAACCCATGCGCCAATACCAGCGGCGCATACTCCGCCCAGCGGGCATCACACGTCACATCCGGCACACTTACCGTCACTCCCAAAGCCGCCGCCGATCCACAGGAACCAACCTGCGGCCCAATCCTGATTCCATCAATCGCCTTGAGGTACGACGCTGGCAAACTGGGAGCCGCTCCATGCCGCAACGTTTCCCCTTCCAGCAAAAGCACCGAACAGAAGCCTCCGAATAATTGGCTTTCCACCAGCCGGACAATCGTTTCAAGTATTTCCGTGAGGTCTGCGCCAGCCGCAATCATTTCCAGTGTTTTGCGTTGCGACTCGGCCAACGTCTCCGCCCGCTTGCGCTCCGTAATGTCAATGATCGTTCCCTCGTAAAAAATTTCGCCCCCCTGAGTATCCCGGCAAAGGCGTGCATTCAATGAAACCCAGACCTTGCTGCCATCACGACGGCAGGTTTGCAGTTCCCAGGCCGAAACCTGCCCCTGCTCCTGCAATCGGCGTTTCAATTCCTCCCGTTGAGCAGAATCCACGTAAACCTGTTGCGCGATATCCGTGCAATTCTGCATCATTTCTTCCGGCGAACTGTAACCGTGAATCTGCGCGTAGGCTGGATTAAGCGCGATGTATTTTCCGGCCGGAGTGCTGCGGAAAATACCTTCCACCGCGTTTTCAAAAATAGACCGGAACTTTGCCTCTTCCTCCTTCAAAGCCGCCTGAGCCAGTTGCCGCAGCGTAATATCCTCCACCATGGCCACGGCATACTGCGGTTTTCCCTCTGCATCCCGCACCAGTGAAGCCGTCAGCCGCCCCCAGACTGTCCGGCCATTTTTGGTTAAATATCGTTTTTCGATCTGGTAATGCTCACGCTTCCCATCCATCAACTCCCGATAGAGCGATAAATCTGCGGCTAAATCCTGCGGATGAGTAAAACGCTCGAAAGTCAGCTCGCGCAATTCGGCGGCGGAATACCCCAGAAAGGCCTGCAATGCAGGATTGCTCTTGATCGAATGCCCCAGCATATCCACCAGGGCAACGCTGATGGCCGCATTTTCAAAGGTCACCCGGAATTCCGCTTCACTTTTCAACCGGGCTTGTTTAGCCAATTCCTGCTCGGTGATGTCCTGAGCCACGCCGGCAATCCGGTACACTTCGCCTTTCTCATTGCGAATGGGAAAAGCGCGATCAGAAATCCAGCGCACAGTTCCATCCGGCCGCACAATCCGATATTGTTCGTCATATTGACCGGTGAGCAATTTGTGACGCAACGCATCCCAAACCCGCTTCTGGTCCTGGAAATGAATCGCGTTTAACCATTCCAGTGGCGAACGGTATAATGCCTTGCAAGACCGGCCCCAAATGGTTTCATAAGCGGGACTGACGTAGAGAATCTGGCTCGAATCCGGATTCGACATCCAAAAGACTTCTTGAATAGCTTCGGCCAATTGACGGAAACGCTGTTCACTCTCGTGACGCGCCAATTCCGCGCGCTGGCGTTGCTCTTCCTTCTGCGCTGATTCAATGGCGAAAGAAAAATTCTCCGCCAGAGAATTCAACAACCGCAATTCTTCATCGTTAAAATATTCCGTCTGATCGGCATAAATCACCATGACCCCAATCGGCTGGCCAGCGACCTTGATGGGGAAAGCGGCGCAAGACCGGTAACCCCGCGCCAACGCTTCAACTTTGGTGATAAAAGTTGGATCAGTGGCAATGTTATTGGAGTAAGCAAAGGCGCCGGTCCGAAAGGCGCGCCCACCCGGGCCCAATCCCTGGGGAAGATCGTTCACCGGGATTGAAATAAAATCCGTGTACCCCTCATCCCATCCCCAACGGGCTACCGGCTTCAGGCGTCCGCTCGGCGCATCCAACAATCCCACCCAGGCCATCCGCAGCAATCCTTCTTCGACGGCAATCCGGCAGGCTTGCTCATACAATTTCCGGGGTTCACGAATACGCAAAATCGCCTCATCAATGCCATTGGAAACAGCATACAACCGATTCAAACGCTTGATCTTGATTTCCGCCAGTTTTCGTTCGGTAATATCACGCGAGGAATAAAGGATCAGCGTGCAATTCCCCAATTCATCCAACGCGGGCGTAAGCACGCTCTCGCCATAATAGATGCCGCGGGGAGTATCGATCACTTCCTCATACCGCTTGGGCTGCCGGGAAGCGATCACCTCCAAATACCTGGACATGATCTCCGGCAACTCGTTGGCCGGGAAATGAAAAACATCCTTGATAACTTCCTGAATCTTCCGCCCGATCAAGTCCGCTTCACGGACTTCATAACCGCTGGCGCGAATAACTTTGAGGTACGTTTGATTGACGGAAAGAATTTGAAATGAGGGTCCTTCCTCCACCTCAATAATAGCCATCATGTCGGTAGAGTTATCGAACACCAGCTTGAGCCGTTGTTCGGCCTCCCGCAACATCCCTCTGCCCGTATCGCTACTGGTTATCACATCGCCTTGAAAAACGCACTTGCGGTTCGCGCTTTGCCATTTTCAATGGCTTTCCGGCTGCGCATCCGGCAATTCAAAGCAGCCAGCGGAAAACTTAAAAGCTGAAAATTTAGTAACACTTATGCTTAGGCAAGTAAAGCAATGTTAGGCTGACACACAGTGACCGCACCTCGTGCCGCTTGAATATCAAAGTCCTCCCCGGCGCACGTCTCTTTCCATCCGATAGACACCTCACTCCATTACTTTTGTATATCCGGTCTCGGCAGTTCTCAGGGAACCAACACGCCGCGATAAAACCGATAGCCATAACTTCCTGCATCCGTATCGACAAAATCCCAAATCGTGCTGGTCAGCGTTTGGGTGGCCACCGGTGTCCAGGTCATAAAATCCTGGCTTGCCTGAATACTATACGTCTGGCCAATGATTCCCGTCAGACGCAAGCTGGATTGACCCACCGCATAATTAGGCAGTGTAAGCTTGATAATTGCGGGAGGATTCAACGCGAGCTTAAAAGCTGTCCCGCCATCAATCATTCCTCCCGAGTAGGTTAGTCCGTAGAAATTGCCATCGACAGTCTGCACGAGAGCCCCGTGTGGCCCGAATCCTTTGGGTGTGCTTGTATCATTGAATTCAACCAGCGTCGTCAAGGTGCCGGAAAGCGTCATTTTGAAAAGAGTGCCGAAACCACCTGTGCCACCACCAACCGTTGAGCCATAAAGATTGCCGTCCCGACCCTGAATCAAGGTGCAACTCGGGCCGGAACCTTTCGGCGCAGTCGAATTCCCTCCAAATTCCACCAGCGTGGTCAATACCCCGGCTGGGGTCATCCGGAATACTGTTCCATAACCCGTAGAACCACCATTGTAGGTCGTCCCATAGAGGTTGCCGTCATTCGCCGACATCAAATTGGCGAAAGGATTCCCACCTTTGGGTGCGTTACGATCATTTAATTCCACCAGCGTGGTGAACGCTCCACCCGGAGTCATCTGAAAAATCGTTCCGGCCGAATTCGCTCCTCCACCTGCGGTCATGCCATAGAAATTACCATTCGTCCCAATCACCAGACTGCCATTCGGATAGCCGCCCTTCGGCGCGGTATTCCCGGCGAACTCAATGAGGGTGGTTAAAACTCCCGCCGGAGTCATCTTGAAGATCGTTCCCATATTATGGGCTCCACTGGAACCGGTCATGCCGTAGAAATTCCCATCGCCCCCTTCGATCAGACTCCCATAAGGGTTCGCTCCCTTGGGTGCCGTCGTGCCACTGAATTCCACCAAAGTCGTAAGTACACCTGCGGGAGTCATCCGAAAAACGGTTCCCTGGCCATTTCCTCCACCATATAAAGTCATCCCGTAGAAATTACCATCAGAGCCCTGCACTAAGCTGCCGTTGGGATTTTCCCCTTTCGGAGCGCTGTCATTATTGAACTCCACTAACGTTGTCAAAACTCCGTTAGTAGTCATCTTAAAAATGGTACCGGCAGAATGCGCGCCGCCATAGGAAGTTGTCCCATACAAATAACCATCCTTGGCCAAAATCAATCCATCTGCCGGTCCCGAACCTTTCGGGGCCACGGTGTCTTTGAATTCCAGCAACGTCGTTAATGTGGCCTGAGCATGCACTATCGTTACCGCACCCAGGATACCCAGGCAAAGCAAGGCTGTGGAGATAAGTCGATGGCTCCAGGATCGGCAATTTAATTCGGGTAACATATAATTTTCCTTCTCATTCACACCAACCCGGAACACAAGGTTTAGCGGTTACCACACACTATTAGCGATTGAGTGTCCAAGTGTGAATACGCCCTTGGACGTAGAAGTAAAAATACCAAATCAGCGGACGCTCTAATTTCCAGGTGAGTGCGTGGCTGCGGATACAGCCATCGCAATTTTAGAAAGTATCCCCAGCATCGTAATCCAGAAAAACCATTGCAGCATCACGTAGGGACGGCGATTGCATTTCCAGAGCGACGCGATGCTGATGATGATTACCGGCGGCATAACGGCATTTCCCAGCACATAGCCAATCACGTAACTGATTTGGAAGGCACTTGGATCCTTCGGTAGAACCGCCAGCAAACTGACGCCGGCGTTAAGGAGGAATAATCCCGTTGTGACAATCGAAAAAAGAACCACTTTGATCCGTGAAGGACCTGCAGGCGGCAACTGTTGGGGCGCAGCCGCCTCCTTTGGAATGGGCGGTGGCAATTCGCTCATAATTATTTCTAAAACTGCCAGATTTGGCCGTGCTCACGGTGCCTGGCGTATAAAAAGCACACCACTCCTCCTTACGCTCCCGGCCACTCGGGCAGGTCGGCCAGAAACTCAGGTCCAACCCCTTTCAACCATACATTGTCCTTGGTAATTTTAGTCGCCGCCACCATGGGCGCCTTAACGCCGCCGTAAATGCCAAAGCCTAAAAGTGCGAGCACTCCGATGAAAACCGGCCAACCTGATTGCAGGGCTACGCCACCGATAATGGCCACGGCCAATCCACCGAGCGCCCCTACTGAGCTGATTAAAATGGTTTGCTTGCGCTGGGCGCGGTGTGCCGCGCAAAGACCGATATTAAGCACCGCCTTTTTGCGCACGATCATCACCACCACGAGCAAAACCAAAATATTGCATAGTAACAAAAGGTAATACGCGGGAGGATGCCAATATAAGATCCGTTTCAGACGATAACCATCCGTTGGCGCATTGCACTTTACACACCGGTCCGGGAATGGCGTCTCGGAAACCGTGACCAATTGCTTTTTGCTCCGCCACATATTGCCGGGAACTCTCGAGGTCGCCACCCCTTCGCTCATTTTCTGCACGACAATGGGTTTACACTGGCCGCAAACCCAGGCGCTGTTTAATTGAATCAGGTCGTCGGGCGAAAAAACCTTTCCGCACTCTGAACAAATCAGCGGCTTGCCCGCGGTGATGGCGGCCGGCCCGCAAACACGAACTGTTTTCATCGGCTGCCAACTGGTCATGCCTTCGCGCCAGACCAGTGTGTCGGGATTAATAATGCCTGAACTTAGAAGTTCATCCAGTTGCGCCTCGGTGACTGGACCTTGTTGCCCTCCACTGATTGAATAAAACCAGTTCATTCAAGAGGCTTATATTTTATTCTTGGCCGATTCAATTCAAAAATGAATCGAAGAGACATAAACTATCGCCACAGCCATTTTGCGCGCTCAATAAGATCGCACTGGACAACAAAAAACGTCCGGCTCAAACTCTCTGTATGACTTCACACGCGAACTCCGTTTCTACCACATCAGCACGCCTGAGCGCGCTCAAAATCCGTCCTTTTGCCCTGCTGACAGCTTTGCTCATCTCGCTCGGCATTCCTGCCGCGGCCTCCGCTGCTCAGTTCGTCATGTTCGATGTCACCTTCCCCTTTACCAAGGCCGACGCCGACAACGCCACGCCGAGCAAATCTCATTTCTACGTGAAGGAGGATAAGTTGAATCCGCAGCGTCCGAAAGATTGGACGGCGCCGATTGATTATCGCAACGGCACCGTGCACATCCGCCTGGAAGTATTGGAGAAACCTCCCGGCGGCGAACCGACTACGTGGAGCATTTGCTGGATTCCGAACAAGGGCATTGGCCATGGCTATGGCTGCACGAACACGGAACTCTACAAGGAAAAGGGCGTGTATGAAAAAGATGTCTCCATGAAATCCTTCTGGCAAAACGATCAAATCGATTGGACGCAAGGCATCAAGCGGATGGATCTCGTAATGAAGGACGGCAGCGGCGGCAGCGGTCACGTGCATAAGCGGAACGATCCGGAAAAATTCTTTCCCACCAAAATCCGGATGACCCTAATCCAAGTCTCCGCCGGTTCCAAATACGACCCGAGTCTGGTGCCTAATCTTCCGAAGAAAACGGCTTCAGCCGAAGGTCAGAACGTGGTTGCAGTTACCAGTAACGCTGCGCCCAGTGATTGCTGCGGAAAGTAATCGGAGCGCGGCGTTTACGCCGCCTCAATGCAGGAATGTCGCATGGTTTTTGACGCAGCAAACGTGACCAATCAACGGGTTGCAGACGCACCGAAGCATAAGAAAAGGCCAAACAGGCAGCAAACGGCATAAGTCATCCAAGCTAACATTTTTTCAATGCTTTCCTGGTTCAAAACCAAGACTCCGCGGCTTTCAGAAACCAATCCTGGAAAGAGCTTTTCAATCCGCACCAGCTTCGCACGAGGAGAACTGACCTGGACCGAGGAAGTCGATTTGGTTACGTGCCTTGCGGGTGTATTAAAAAGCTTGGGATACCGGTTTCGGACCCACGATGAATGGCTGCAATTGGAATGTGGAATTATTCTTCAACCGCGCTTTGTTCATTTGCAACCAGTAGAACCAACTGGTGTAAAAACCACTTCGACGGTTGAAGCAAGTCATCCATTCGCTTTTCCCGACGGACTATTCGAGTATCAATTTTCCCAAGGAAAAGATCTCACCAATTCCTTTCGTCAAGGATTTGAAGGGTGGGCAGAGTTTGATTTACCGGTCTTGCTCGATCTATTACGGATGACACCCAAAAATTGTACACACTTGACGGCAAATTATCCTCTCGCCGGGTCAACCAATTCCCTTGAGCGGCGCGTCATTTTCGGTCCACCAGGCGAGATCGTAGCGAACCGTGTAACACCGGAACAGGAAGATGAACATCCGTTCTGCCCGTGTTGTCTGTTTACTAACAGCATCGACTCGTTCAAGAAATTCCTGGAAACGGACGCGCCCTACGGCATTCGCCTTCTTGCCGCACGTTATGAATCCGGAAATAGTGAGGCGGATTGCCGCGTCAACGGAAGTGATTGGCAAGAAGGGCAGAACGCGTTAATGCGTTACATTGAAACATGGCCGCAACGGGGATTTGAGCTTCGCAAGCAGTATGTCGTCATTCAAACCGTCCCAAAAAAAGATTTCGCAGTATGACCTGACTAGCCAAACCGCGAATCGGTGCTACGCTCAGAAACGTCAAACACAATAAACGGACTCGGACGCAGGCCGCATATAGGATGCCAAACATCAGTCCCCAAACGCCCTCACCCATGCCGAACCTGAAACGCGCCCGTTACATGCTGGCGATCGTCGTTTTCGGCCTCTTTGTTTCTGGCGTTACAATTTGGCCAGCAGTGACCGAACTCAAAATCGGTGTCCACTTAATTTGGGGCGACGCCCAACCCATCGGCATTATCCACACGTTTATTCTGCAAGCCATCAGCGCGCTGGAATACGTAAACGCACATTACCGTTTCCTGCTCTATGCCCACGACTGGCTGGCCTTTGCCCACATCGGCCTGGCCATCCTTTTCCTGGGAGCAATGCGTGATCCGGTTCGCAATGTCTGGGTGGTTCAATTCGGGCTCATCATGTGCGCGCTAATCCCGGTGTTGGCGGGCATTTGTTTACCCTTACGCGGGCTTCCCCTGCTCTGGTTCTGGATCGATTTCGCTTTCGCACCGGCAGCGGCCTTGCCCTTGTGGATCGCTCTACGTGATATCCGGCGCGAAGAAAAGCGTACTCAGGTGTGACTGCATCATCCTTACCCCGGCATATAACCAGCTAGCCAAGCAACCCACCGCCCGCTATGCTCGCACTAATCCAAATGAATCACCGGCATTTCATTCCGTTGCCCACGGAAACATTGGCCGACTAAAAAATTTAAAACGAGAAACCTTAAACTCACGCTATGAACCGCCGTCATTTTCTCCAACTCAGCCTCGGAGCCGCGCTCGCCACTTCACTGCCTGCCGCCGAAAACCGTTCACCGCGCATATTACTACGATCTTCATGGCAAACAGTGAATATTGGCGACATCGGACACACGCCGGGTGTGCTTGCATTGCTAGAGAAATATGTCCCCACCGCCGAAGTATATCTGTGGCCCAGCAGCGTGGATAATGGCGTAGCCGAACTCTTGATGCGCCGCTTTCCAAAATTAAAGATTCTCGAAAAGGGAGACATCGCCGGAGCCATCAAGGAATGCGATTTCTTCCTGCACGGTTCTTGTGCGTCACTGGGCGCGGAGAAAGACATCGTGCGCTGGACGAAAGAAACCGGCAAACCGTATGGCATTTACGGCATCACGCTTTCAGTAACCGCGCCCCATACAATCGAAGTGCTCAATCAGTCCAAATTTGTTTATTTTCGCGACTCCGTTTCGATGGGAAAAGCCAAGGAGGCAGGCTGTAACTGTCCGATCATGGAATACGGTCCTGATGGCGCATTCGCTGTAGATCTCCACAACGATGCCGCTGCCGAAGCATTCCTCAAGGCGAATGATCTCAAGGAAGGCAAATTCCTCTGCTGCATTCCGCGCCTGCGGATGTCCCCTTACTGGAAGATGAAAAAGAATGTAGCCTTCGATGAAAAGAAGAATACCCGCAACGAAGAGATGAAGGAGCACGATCACAAGCCGCTGCGCGATGCCATTATCGCAGTCGTGCGCGGAACGGATTTAAAAGTGCTTGTATGCCCGGAAGATTCAAGCCAGATGGAATTGGGCAAAGAAATGCTTGTGGACAAGCTTCCCGACGACGTCAAACCGCGCGTGGTCTGGCGCAAAGATTACTGGCTCACAGACGAAGCGGTGAGCACTTATGTGCGCAGCGCGGGCTTGTTTGGCAACGAAATGCACTCATCCATCATGTGCATCGGCCACGGCATTCCGGCGATTGTCTGCCGCTTTGCCGAGCAAACCAGCAAAGGCACCATGTGGCGGGACATTGGCCTGGGTGAATGGTTGTTCGATCTGGATCAGGAAGAAGAAGTGGCTCGCGTTGCCCCCACCGTGCTCGCGCTCGCCAAAGATTTACCCGCCGCCCGTGCGAAAGCCGCGAAGGCCCGCGCCTTTGTGCAGCAGCGTCAACATGACACCATGACCGTGCTGAAAAAGAGCCTGGGGTAACCCAACTCCAGCCCTTGAAGTTGGCCTGGACGAGCAACGCACGAAACGGTTGAATCCGTTTAACCGTTCAACCATTTAACGTCCCCGCGCGCGGCCTCGCCA
>JBEHZA010000081.1:0-13394 GCA_048497895.1 Verrucomicrobiota bacterium | reverse complement strand
ACCGCAACTTTCTCTAATTTATGCTGTAGAACATATTGGAGCTGACTGAACTAAATGGCATTTTTGTCAATCAAGAAAGTCCTCGCTGATGCTGCTCTGGCCACACCAGAGCAGTTTGAGGCTTGGAGTAAAGCCTGGAGGGTAGCGGTCGAAAACGGGTCACAGGAACAACTTCTGGCCTTTTTCAGCCGTGAGTCCGGCATGTCCGAGGAACAATTCCTGCAAAAGCTGGCGGCCACGCTGGGCTGGGAGTTCCTCGATTTGCGCCGTTTAGAAGTTCCGCCGGATGCCCGGCAAAAAATTTCCACCAAGGTGGCTTTCCAATACACGGTGCTTCCGACCGGCTTTGAAAACGGAGTGCTCCGGGTGGCCGTTAGCAATCCGTTCGATGCCGCCATGATCAATGCGGTCCAATTCGACGCCAAGAGTCCGGTTCGCTTCGGCCTCACGACGCGCGTCGAAATTGAGAAAGCATTGAAGAAATATTACGGCGTAGGCGCGGAAACGCTCGACGAGTTGAGCAAGGATGAACCGCTGGAACTGCTCGTCGGCGAGGATAAGGAAATTTCCGAAACGGATCAGGAAGCGAGCGTGATCAAGTTCGTCAACCAGATCATCTGGGAAGCGTACAAAGATCGGGCCACAGATATTCATTTTGAACCGGCGGAAGACGAATTACGCATCCGCTACCGGGTGGACGGCATTTTGCATCAAGCACCCATGCCGCCTCAATTGAAGCGGTTTCAAGCGGCGCTCATTTCCCGCATTAAGGTCATGTCGGGAATGAACATTGCTGAAAAGCGCCTGCCGCAGGATGGTCGCATTAACGTGCGGATCAAGGGCGAGGAAATCGATATTCGTGTTTCCACAGTGCCGACCGTTTACGGAGAGAGCGTTTCCCTGCGCTTGCTGACTCGTGGAAAAATCTTTTTCGGCCTGGAAAAGCTGGGCTTCACTCCACAAGAAGAAGCCTCCATTCGCGACATTATCATTAAACCGCACGGCATCATGCTCGTCACCGGCCCGACCGGTTCCGGCAAATCAACGTCGTTGTATGCGTTCCTCAGCACGATTAATTCCGTCACGAAGCGCATTATCACGATTGAGGAACCGGTGGAATATGAACTCAAGGGCATCAATCAAATTCCGGTGCGATCTGACATTGGCCTGACGTTCGCAGTTGGTTTGCGTCACATTTTACGGCAAGACCCGAATGTCATCATGGTGGGTGAAATCCGCGATTTGGAAACGGCGGAAATCGCCATCCGGGCTTCCCTCACAGGGCATCTGGTTTTCAGCACGCTGCACACGAACGATGCGCCCAGCGCCTTCACGCGGCTGGTGGATATGGGCATTGAGCCGTTCCTCGTGGCTTCCTCTGTGGAAGCAGTCATGGCACAACGGCTGGTCCGCACGATCTGCCCGTTCTGCAAGACCGAGCAAAAGGTGGAACGCGATTATTTGCGGCGCATCGGGTTTCCGGAAGCAGAATTGGAAACGGCGCATTTCTGGCACGGGGTGGGTTGCGAAGAATGCCGTCAATTGGGTTACCAGGGGCGCACGGGCATTCACGAACTGCTGGTGGTTACTGAATCCTTGCGCCCGCTGATTATGAACCGCTCTCCGGCTTCCACAATTTGCGCGCGGGCCATTGAGAATGGCATGCGCAGTTTGCGCGGAGACGGCTGGAACAAGGTGCGCACCGGAGTGACCACCATCGAAGAAGTTTTGCGCGTCACGCAAACCGAAGAGCACCGGTCCTTAATGGACGATGGGCGGACCGAGTTTTTAACGAAATCCCACTGAGCATGGCCAACATACACTCCTGCAATATTCTGGATGCCAGCGGTGATCGCCAGCATATCTGGCGCTTCTTCGCCGAAGGAGACCAGTTTGCGCTGGCGGCGGAGCAAAGTGTGGATGCGAGCAAGGCATTGCCCGATAAATGGGTGGCCCGGAACTGGAGTTCGCTTTGGCAACGCAAGATCAACGTTGCCTGGTTTCCCCTGGAACACGTTTTCCTGCGCGTCATTCAGCTCCCGCAATGCGATTTCACGGAACTCCTCGCCATGGTGGAGTTTCAACTGGAAAAACTTTCTCCCCTGCCCGTCGCCCAAATTGTCTGGACCGCCGAAGTTGCACCGCAAAAAAATCAAACGCCCGAGGCCCAGCAAACGGTCGTCGTCATTATCGTCGCCCGTAATCTGGTGGAGCAATTCCTCGGCCGCCTGGAAACGAACGGCTATCAGCCGGATCGCATCGAACTGCCGGAAATTCATCAGCTATTATCCATCTCCGCCGGTAAGGAAAACAGTGCGGTGCTGTACCATCGCAAATGCAACGGCAAACACTTCTGTCTGGCAGCCTGGTGGCATGAGGGCGCCTTGCAACACCTCGGCCTGCTGCACTTGACGACGCCGGAAAACTGGGGCGCAGAACTCAGCGAACATCTCACCCAAATGTCCTGGGCCGGCGAATTGGAAGGCTGGCTGACCACGCCTCCCAAGTGGAGATTGATTGCAGACCGGGAAACCGCGCCGCAATTGCAACCGCTGCTGCAACAATGGGCGAACCAGCCTGTCGAGGTGCTTTCTCCGTTATCACTGGTGACGCTCGCGGAATTCGGAGCGCAACGCGCCGCCCAACCGGGAGCTGAAAACGGTTTGCTGCCCGCCGAATTTTCGACGCGTTACCGCCAGCAATTTATCGATGGCCTGTGGATGCGCAGTGTGGGCGTGCTGCTCATTGTTTATATGGCCGCGGTGGCCATTTATTTTGTGGCGCTCGAAGTGTTGAAGTTCCAAAAGAACGACCTGAGCAAACAAGTCACCACGCTCAGCCCGGATTACAATAAAACCCGGGAACTCGGAGCGCGCATCCAGGTGCTGCAAAGTCAAATCGGCCTGCGCTATGCAGTGCTCGACGCGTGGAAAGCAGTGATCCAGGAATTGCCGAAAGAACTCAACCTGACTGACCTGCAATTTCAACGGGGCAAGAAACTCACCATCATGGGCCGGTGCCTGGCCGATGATGTCACCAAAATAACCGATTTCAGCGTGGCTTTGGGCAAAGTTAAAAAAATGAGTGACCCGACCCAAAGCATCTTCAGCCAGGTGGACACGCCGCGCTCCAGTGTCATTGGAAACCAATTGAGTTGGAGTTTCTCCTGTGAATTGAACCTGCCCGAAACTCAATGACACAATTTCTCGACAAATTAAATCTGACCCCGTTGGAGCGCCGGGTGGTGATCTTCGCTGCATTGGCAGTCTTTACCGTCTTGAATGTGTGGCTGGTCATTCCCCACTTCAAAGATTGGAACCAACTGCAAAACCAACTGGAGGCTTCCCGGATTCAACTGGCCAATTACAAAACGGAAGCCGCCAAATTGCCGACCCTTCAGGAAAAGCTTAAAAAAATTGCTCCAGAAGGAGGCGCTGTTCCAGTGTCCGATTCGATCAATGACGTTAAGTTCCAATTTTTGGGAACTGTGCAATCACTCGCCCAATCCAGCCGTATTTTCGCCAATAGCTGGGGAACAGCCAACCCGACCAGCAACAGCAACTCCAAAACCAACGCCAATTACTTCACGGAATTCAGTCTGACGATGCAAATGACCACCGGTGAAGATGAGTTGATTGATTTTCTCTACAAACTGGGCGCCAGCACCAATGGCATTCGCGTGCGCGATATTACTTTGAAGCCGGACCCCACCCAAATGAAACTGAGTGTCGGTTTAACTTTAGTAGCCAGCTACCAGGTCAACAACGACGCGAAACCACGCGCGCCTCTGGTTCCAAAAACCTCTAACCCCAATAAAAAGTGAAACGATTATTCCCCATTTTTTTGGTGGTGTTACTGTTTGTATCGCCTTGCTTATTTGCGCAGACAAACACAACTCCGGACAAAGCCATCACCAATTCCACGGACAAGCTCCGGATTCTGGAACAAATTAAACGCCGTGGCGCCACCACCAATGCCACGGCAGAAGCACAGGCACAAGCGCCCGGAAAACCGGCGGTTCCAACCCTGCCCGCTTTACCCGCGCTGCCCGCAATTCCAACCACGGGCCCAGGTCAGCCTCCAGCCGGTGCAGCCAACCCCGCAGGCAACAAACCCAATCTGCTGAGCAAAGATAAAAAGAACGATGCTGTGCCAGCTCTTAACTTTCAAAAGGCCGAACTGTTTGTGGTGCTGGAAACTTACGCCGATCTGGTTGGCCGCACAATCTTGCGCCCGGATTCATTGCCCAATGTAACGATCTCCATCAAAACGCAAACGGAACTCACCCGGGAAGAGGTGGTTCAGGCGCTGGATACGGTTTTCGCCTTAAACGGCATCGTGGTCGCTCCCATGGGCGAGAAATTTGTTACCATCGTTCCCATCGCCAACGCCGGCGGGCAAGGCGTCAAATTCAGTAACCTGCGCAAAGAAAACGCGGATCAATTGCCTGAAGCCGCGCAGTACACCACCATGGTGGTGCAATTGGAGCATTCCAAACCAAGTGAAGTGGTCCCCGCAATTCAGCCTTTTGCGCAAAACGCTGCGGGCATTGTTCCGATTGATAGCAGCGGGGTGATAGTACTCCGCGACTACGCCATCAATATCAAACGCATGGTGGAAATCATCAATAAAGTGGACATCGTCGTTCCGCTGGAAGTGGAGATGGAAATGGTTCCGATCAAATACGCTCTGGCCGCCGACGTGGCCAATGTACTCAGCAGTTTAACCTCGGGTGGTGGCGGTGGTGGTTCCAGCGGCAGTTCGACCAACCGGAATCGCACAGCACTGCGCAGCAATCTGAGCGGCAGCAGCACGACCGGTAATACTTACACTCCACCCGGCGCTGCTCCAGCGGGAGGAACAGGCATCGGTGGAGCCGGGGCTGGTGGGGCCAGCAGTTTTCAAAACCGGCTGCAACAGATTGTGAACCGCGCCGCCACGCCGGGCGGCAATGCACCCATTCTGGGGGATGCCAAGATTCTGTCAGATGACCGCACCAACTCTTTGCTGATCTTTGGCACGGCGGCCGAACGGGAAATGGTGAAAAACATCATCAAACAATTGGATGTGGTGCAAGCTCAGGTATTGATTGAAGCCATCATTCTGGAAGTCTCTCTCAACGGCACGCATAACCTCGGGTTTTCCTACGGCCAAATTAATAAGGGGTATGGCGGTGGATATAGCGGCAGCGGCGGAGTAAATAACGGCAGTTTCAGCAGTATATTTAATGGCAGCAATTTGTCAGCACTCACGGGCACCAATGCTCCCTCAGCGTCCAATCTGCCCAGCGGGTTCAGCTACTTCGGCAATCTGGGAAATAGCTGGCAGGCGGCGCTCACGGCGATTGCCACGGACAGCAGTGTGAACGTCCTGTCACGTCCGCGCATTCAAACTTCCCATGCAGTGCAAGCGGACCTGTTCGTGGGTGATACGGTGCCGTATGTAACGGGCACGTATTTCGGCGGGATCAATAGTTCAGCCAGTTCTCAATATCAGCAAAAAGACATCGGCATCTCCCTCTCGGTGTTGCCGCTCATCAACCAGGAAGGGTTGGTGGTCATGGATATTAATCAGAACATCGAACAATTGGGCGCATCCGTTCCGATTGATGGCAATAATGTGCCCACCACCACGAAACGGCAGGCTTCAGCGCGCGTGGCGGTGCGGGACGGTGATACCATCATCCTGGGCGGATTTATCAGTTCCAATAAGACGGACGGTAAATCAGGGGTTCCCTACCTGAAAGATATTCCGGTGCTGGGCGCACTCTTCCGCAGTTCCACCAAAACCAGCACGCGCACCGAATTAATCGTGTTACTGCGTCCGACGGTGCTCCCGAATCCGGAATTTGCGGCGTTAACGGCCACCAAAGAAACGGACAAGCTGAGTGCGGTTAAACTCGCTGAAAAACAACTGCGCGAAGAGGAAGAACGACTGCACAAGCAAGCGGAAATCGAAATCAAGAAAGCCAACGCGATCAAAGCGCGCGAAGAAGCGGAAGAATATTTAAGGGCGCAACAGGAAGAAAAGAAGAACGCGCCGAAGCCGGATCAGAAATAACGGCTGCCAATCCCCTTCAAGTTGGCTCATGAAACTGATTTCATGAGCCAATTTTTTTGTCTGCGTGCCCGACGCAACAGCATCGCTTATTACGGGCCTCATTATCTCCGGCCATCGTACCAGGGCTGACAAGCGTCGCGGGCCTTCAGCGTCCGGCCCTGACTGAAAATGGTGCGTCCCATGAAGCGCAGATGTTCCCAAGGGGTATAGAGATGAATCTTGCGGGCCGAAGTCACCATCGGGTGGCGGGTTAAAATAACCAAATCGCGCCCCTGCTCCCGCGCGTATTTGCGCAGCCGGTTGCAAAACTCGATTTCCTCGCTGGCGTAGAGTTCCGTGCTGAAGCCGCCAAGTTTCCGGAAAGCAGTTCCTTCGCAAAAAACAAACGAGCCGGCGGCCCATTTCTTTAAACGACTCAAACGATTCCAGCCGCTGGTAAGCAGATTCGCCACCCACTGATCCGTGTCCAACCGCAGAATCACGCCACCACCTAAATAACGACCGGTCTCAATATGCTTAATCAGGTCGGCAAATAATTCCCGGGAAGGATGCGAATCTGCATCCACAAACAACAGCCAGTCTCCGGTGGCCGCAGACGCACCGCCATTGCGGGCGCGGGAAATCTGGTTCACCGGCTCGAATACAACTGTAGCCCCTGCGCTTCGCGCAATTTCCGGCGTGCGGTCGGTGGAATTGTTATCACAAACGATCAACTCCTGTTCCCATCTCTGATCCGTAAAGGCTGTGGCGGCGGCCTGGATGCGCGCGAGCGTGGCTCCGAGAAGTTTCTCCTCGTTAAAGGCCGGCACGATAATCGATATTTTCACAATCAGGAAATGGTGGCTCTCCCAGTATACTCGCGAACTCCCGCGGTTTGTCAAAACCGGAGTCCGACGCGCAAGAGAAAAGCCATTCTAAATGCTCTGGAGCACTGAACGATAGATCACATTACACTGGATAAAACGATCCGCTAAACCGTCGTCCGATCGGCTTCGACAGGTTGATTGGCCTCTTCGGCGGTCTTTATCCGGTCCAAGCGAATCCGGCCTCTGCGTGGATCGGTGGGAGGCAATTGGTAATAGGTGCCCACACAAACAGACGGCGGTTCACTGCCTTTGGGCAACTGAAATTCCCCCATACCGATGACATTATGGTTCGCCGTCTGTACGATGTAACCAAAGCGAAACCAGCGATCATCCTGAATCACACTCCAAAGAGATTGCCAGCCGAGGGAAGCGCGCAGGGTTTCGGCCACGACCTTGCCATCGGACAGAGTCTTTCCGTGCCAGCGGCGTTCGCCGAAAATCTGAAACTCAATATTTTTGAGACGATTGGTGACCAATTTAATTTCGCAGGAACCGCCGTGCTGTAAATCCCCTTCCATGGAGAGGCAGGTGTAGCGCCATAATCCACGGATATCGTATTCGGGTTGAATGAAAATTCTGTCCGATTCATCGGAGGAAGAGTTCGCATTTCCGGAGGTTGACGCAAGCGAATGCGGGGTTTCCGTGTTCAGCCAGCTTTCTTTGCCTTCCAACCCGGTCCAGCCGAGAAATTGAAAAACACGAATCTTCTTACCGTGTTTGATGACGCCTTCAAATTCGCGGAAAGCATTTTCAAACTGTTTTCGGGGTTGCAACTTGTCCTGCACGACCTGACTGACGAGGATTTGGTTGCCATCGGCCAAGCTCATTACCCGCTGGGCCATATTAATGCCTGCTCCGGCCAGATTCTTCCGACGGTTAACATCCGTCACAATGTGGTCGTTGTTTTCGTTGACGCCGATGCGCACCTGAAAATGCCGCGTCACATCTCCAGCCACTTCAGTCAGGTTATGTTCATGAATGCGGCGCAAAATTTCCGCCGCCAACCGCACTGGAATCTCAATCCGCTGGCGCAATTCCAGAAGGCAAATACAAATGCCATCGCCGGTGGGCAAATAAATGACGTCCGACCGGCTGATGTCAAACGCCCCTACCGAGCGTTTCACAATTTTATTCAACCCCTTGACGATGTCGGTTTGTGCTTCCACGGAACGTTTGCTGAAGTCCACCACGTCCAGAAACACGTAGGAAACACCGGCGGTCTCTTCGGGGTTATCATCCGTCTCCTCGTGGCCAAATAAAATGGACCAATACTTCTCCAGTATGTCAGCAAATTTACCCATATCATTATGCGCTTGTAGATGGCCTGTTGCATTGCCCCGGCACGACTTCCCTGTGGTCTTGCACGCGCTAACGACTCGCGGCTGTCCTCTGAACAAGAGGTAAACCGAACAACTTGTTTTCGTCCCACCTGGTTTTACCCTTGCGCTGGAGTGTAAACCCGGTCCGTGACAGAAAACAGCTTGAAATTGTCTTTCCGATATTTAACCGGCCACGAAAAAGGGGCGGCCATTAAAGGCCGCCCCGGAATCTACTGCTCTAAGCACTAAAACTTCCAGCCAGTCCCGAACTGGGCATGAGCCGAAGTATAGTGTTGGCCCAGATCGGCGTACACCCCGAATTTGATGTAACCGTTTTTCTTCTTGGCGGCACCCGGCTTGCCCAGCATGCGGTAACCGAGTTCACCGCCCACGGTGACGTATTGGTCAATCGCTGCGTTTTCCAGAAATTTGGTGTGGACCGCATAGACATCCACTACCCAACGGCGCTTGAAGGGAATATCCAGCTTTAAGCCGTTTTTGATAATCTGCTGGCTCACGCCGGGATCAAACGTGTAGCTGTCATAGGTCATCGGCACGCTCTCGTGCAAACTGAAATGATTTCCCATCGAAAGCGTTACCTTGCCGAAATCATAAGCCAGCAAGCTGTTGATGCCACCATTGGCCACCAGGCCACCCGCCACAAAGTCCTTGGAGGCGGAAGCATTGGCGCCGCCGAAGGGAGTTACCTGCCAATACCATGGGCTGCCTTTGGTGTGCGGAATCACTTTCACCGGCAGTCCGATGCCCAGACCGAAACCGAAGATGCTGGCGGATTCAACCTTCACGTAGCTCAAAGGCATATCGATATTCAATCCAACCCGGTCTGTCAGTTTGAAGGTGGCATACAGTGGCAGGCTATAGGCTTGCCCCTTGAACCCGTTCGCATCAAAGGTTCCCACGTCCGCCACAATGCCTACTCCCACATGGCCAGAAGCCTGCTTGGGTGAGTCCTTTTCTTCATTCGTTTCGGCAAAGCCCATGGCGTAATTGCCGTACGCCTGAGAAGCCGCAAAGGCCGTGGTGCTGTTCGGATTGCCGTCCGTCACTGCCACAACCGACATGCTCGACATCGCTTTGAGGAACCGGGCCAGCACATTCGAGCCATCCGATTTCAGGAAAGTTTCGATCTGATTTTCCACGTCACTCCGGGTCGTCCCGTTGAAGCTCTTGCTGAACCCGATACTGGGAATGCTCAACGAAGCGAATGTACCGGTATTATTCGCATTGAAGCTCATGGCGTTCGCCACGCCGGCATAGTTGAGGGAGGCATTCAACGGCACGCCGTTGAAGGACGAGAATTGGCCCTGGGCATTGATCGCGTTCCGCACGAGATCAATCACGCTGTTGCCACCCACTGTAATCGTCGGCGCCCCGCCGGAAGCGGTGATGCTGAAGATATCAGCGGCTTGAAGTTGTGACTGCGCCGCCGCGATTACCACTCCGGCACATAAACCATTAATGACACCCCGTTTGGGGCTGGAAATACTAGTCATGGAATAAAGACAGTCTGCCTTTCTTGCTACAACTTTGGTTGAATTTTTTTACCGTTACCCTTTTTGCTGGTTACCCAGAGGACTTTTTAATAGTATTAATTAATACGGTTACTGTCAAAGAAGTATTAACTCCAACCGGGGATCTTATGAGAATGGTGAGCAAGCTGCATATATGGGTGGTGGCGTTAGGATTCATTACTTTCGCTTTTTCCAGTTCCGCACAAGAGGTTAATAAAGCTGCCCCGGTACAAGGGGTTTCACTGGAGGTAGCGGTCCTGCTGTTCAAACCGGCTAAAGCCGAACGGTTGATGCGCGGTTTTCGAGAGTTGAAAGGAGACCTGCCCACCGTCGTCGAAAGCCTTAAACCGGATGGCAGCGTCAGCGTGCTCTACAGCGCGAGCCGCGATTTGCGTTTGGAAGACAAATGCAAAGCCAAGTTCGACGCGCTGGAAACGCGTCCCATCGTGATCATCGGCAAGCCAAGCGCCCCCATTCCACCCGCCACTGCTTACGGCCTTAAACTGGAAGTAACCGCCCGCCCTGGCCAGACCAATGCGTTCGGCCTCAGTTGGGAAGGTGAAGTCACCTGGTCTCCCGAAATCGTAGAACGCTGGCAAGGAGAGAAATTCTTAAGCTTCGCCAGCGGTGCGTTGAGCACGTTGAAAACGGCTGGCGTGGTTGGAACCAAAGATTCCAAAGGCGCCGATATGGGCCTGGAACTGGCTCAATTGTTCAACCCGAAGGGCAAGCCGACAGAGAATGAAATTTATGAATTGCCGGTGAACAAAACGGTCTCCTTCAACAGCAGCCGGAATTGTCGCGATGGAGAACTGATCGTCAATGCGACGACTTCGGAAATGGGCAACAAGGAGGCACAAACCATCCTCCTGCTGATCCTGCCGCGCATTGCACAATAAGGGAAATCCGGCAAACGGGTTGAAACGTTCAAGATGAAAGCCAGTGGGCTCGGAAATCCGGTCGTTACCCGATGGTTGAAATGGCTGCCTCTGGCCATGCTGCTTCTCTCCGGGATCACTCCAGGGCGCGCGACTGCCGAAGTAATCTTCATTGATCCCGAGGCGGTCAGGGCCGCCGCCATGACCAATGCCGTACCATTGCAATCGGCGGTCCATCTCACCGTGGCCGTGATTCGATTTTTACCGGAAGGCAAATCGGCACGCCGTAACGACCCGTTGCCAACCAACAGCACACTCGCGGCCGTCGTCGAAACTTTAGGCAAACGCGGCCAGGTCAATCTGCTCTTCTTCGGCGAGCGCGATCTCTCCAACTCCACGAATACGGTGATCCGTTTTGATTCCACTGAACGCCGTCCGGCTTTTTCATTAGATGCCGATACGAACCATAGCTTGACCAACCGGGAGTTTGGATTGCGTCTGCAAATCTCCGCTCAAGGCTCGACCGATCAACGGCTCGCGCTGGATTGGACAGGAAATTTTTCCTGGTCACCCAACCTGCTCGATGCCTGGGCCGGTGAAAAATACCTGTTGTTCGGCATGAAGGTGGCGAAACTGCTTAAGCCCGGTTCGGTGTATTCTGACGATGAAGATGAGGAAGAGCGTAGCGGCATCAACATCGGCAGCTTCTTTAAGAAAAAACCCAAGGAAACGAAAACGACCAATGCTCCTCCCGAAGCCTCGTTTCTGGGCATCGAACGGCATGAGGCCGACTTGAAAGGGCATCAACTGGTTGATCCCCTCCAATTGATCATCAGCGCCACCCCCTGCCCCAACCAGACAACGGATCAACCGGAGTTTATTTACCTGATCCAGCAATTTTCCCGCGCAAATTAAGGCGGAGCGATTTGAAAGTCAGTCCGGGCAGAGGTTGAAAAGGCGGTATAGGTCCAAGCCCAAGCTTGACTCTAAACCTTCATCCGCTAAACCCTCAATCATGCTGGGTGTCTCTCACATCAAACGGCGGAGCGAAATCATTCCGATCAGAATTTCACGACGCCTTGAGTCTGCTCCGGCAACAAGGTATCGGAGTGCCATCGGGTGTGGATTGCTTCTGTTGCTATTCATCCTGACGGTTCACGCGGAGAATACGTCCACCAACCGGACAATCACTTGCCTGGGACGAATCGAACCGGAAGATGGGGTGATCCATTTGGCAGCCCCTTATTCGGTGCAGGGTCCATCCCTGCTAAGTGATTTGCTGGTTAAGGAAGGCGATTGGGTCAAGCAGGGACAGATCATCGCCAACACCTGCAACCAGAAATCGCTGGAAGCGGACTATCTCAAGGCAGAGCAACAGGTCAAAGTGGCTCAGTATAAACTCACGCGAGTCAAAGCCGGTGAGAAGAACGGAGATATTGCGGCGCAAAAGGCGGACTTTGAGCGTGCGCAAGTCCAGTTAAGCAACGCGGAACGCGACTTAAAACGCAGCTTGGAATTATTTCAAAAAGGAGCGCTCTCGGAATCGGACTTCGATCGTTTCAAACTGGCGGTGGATACCGCGCGCAAAGACGCCAACCGCGCTCAGGAGAAACTCGACAGCATTTCGGAAGTGCGAAAAGTGGACGTGGACCCAGCGACCTATGAGGTGGAGGCGGCCATGGCGGATGCGAAACGTGCCCGGGCGGATTGGGAACAGACATTTATCCGCTCTCCGATCAACGGGCAGATCATCAAAATTTATGCACGCGCAGGCGAACTGGTGGGGCCTTCGGGAGTCGTTGAAATCGCCCGGACCGATTCCATGTTCGTGCAGGCAGAGGTTTATGAAACCGATATTCGTTTCGTGAAAAAAGGCCAGCGTGCCGACATCGAAGGCGAATCGTTCGCGGGGAAGATCACCGGCGTAGTAGAACAGATTGGCCTCAAGATCGGCAAAAATGATGTCTTAAAAACCGATCCCGCTGCGTATTCTGATGCCCGGGTGGTTGAAGTAAAAATCCGTTTGGATGACAGCAAGCCGGTAGCGGGCCTCATTCATGCGCAGGTCAATGTCCGCGTTCTCCCCTAATGCAACTTTCTCTGGCGTGGCTGCAATTGAAGAGCGACAAGCTGCGGCTCACGGCAGCCGTCGCCGGAATTGGGTTCGCCGCGATCATGATGCTGATGCAGCTTGGCTTCCATGATGCCCTGTTTGAAAGCTGCACCTTGATGCACTCGCATCTCGATGGGGATTTAGTCGTGCTGAGTTCCCAATTTGACTCGGTCATTTCCACGAAAAGTTTTACCCATCGCCGACTCTATCAAGCGCTCGGATTTCCGGGTGTCACCGGGGTCACTCCCATTTACCTTGGCACGACCAAGTGGAAGAATCCGGACACCTTTGTGGATCGCGACATCTTTGTCATTGGTTTTAACCCCTCCGACACCGCGCTCCAATTACCGGGAGTAGCGGAAAATCTCCCGCGAACCAAAATCGACGACATTGTCCTGTTTGACGCCCTCTCGCGCGTGGAATACGGACCTATCCCCGACCGGCTGACGCGTGATAAAAGTGTGCCCGTCGAAATCATGGGGCGGCGCGTGTCGGTAATGGGCCTATTTGAAATGGGAACTTCATTCGCCGCCGATGGCAACGTTGTAACCAGTGATCTGAATTTTTTGCGCATCTTCTCCAATCGACCCCAAGGGATGATTGATCTCGGCTTGATCCGGCTGAAG
>JBEHZA010000080.1:0-13473 GCA_048497895.1 Verrucomicrobiota bacterium | reverse complement strand
GACGGACGGGTCAGAAAATAGTCATGCCTTCAGTATTCCGATAGTGCTGCGGCTAGGCTTCGCCATAGCCGCGGTCCGGGGACGGGAGCGGAAATTGTCAGGCTGGGCTAGTGATTTCAGTGTGCAGGATTTTCATGGCCTGGGCATTGAGGGCTTTAGCGCGGTCATCAGTGGCGGCTTCGGTGTAGCAACGGAACTCGGGGGCGTTGCCGGAGGGGCGCAGGTGAATGACCTCATCGTTATTGAAGGTGATGCGCAGGCCATCCGTGCGGTCGAAGTGCGTGACTTTGCCACACAATCCACTGAAGATTTTTTCTGCGGTGGCGCGGTCTGTGGTGTCGTTGCCGGAATTAAACCGGGCCAGAAAGGCCGCGCTTTTTTCAGTGGGCAGATTTTTCAAGCGGTCGCTGGCGGTAAAACGGGCGGGCAGCGCGTTGGCTAAAGCCGAGACGGTTTTGCCTTGCTGCCGGACTGCGAGCAGGATGCTGAGGAGAACAATGACGGCGTCGCGGGTAGGCAAGGCACGTAGAGTCTGGCCATTGATTTCCAGATTGGATTGGAGGAGAAAGCCGCCGTTGGCTTCGTAACCGACGACGCGTTTCGCTCCGTCTTCAGCGGCTTGCAGCATGGACGCTACCACATAGGGAGAACCGATGCGGGTGCGGCGAATTTCTTTAAACCAGCCGCATTTTTCCACCGCCGTATTGCAGCTTACGGGTGTGCTGATGGAATCCGCAGCGAGAAATTTGGCGCACAAGATTCCGGCGACGTCACCGCGCAACCATTCGCCGTGTTCATCGCTGATCAAGGGGCGGTCGCTATCGCCATCGGCGGAGACGAGGGCATCAAAGTGGCTTTGGGTGGCCCAATCATGAGCGAGTTGAACGTCTTCGGAACGGATCGCTTCGGTATCCACGGGGATGAATTTATCGGAACGGCCAAGCGCCACGGTTTCGGCTCCGAGAGCGGAGATGATTTTCAGGATGACATCGCGGCCCACGGCGGAATGTTGATAGACGCCGACGCGCAAGCCGGAGAGAGCGTTAGCCGGAAAAATATCGAGGTAACGGGCGATGTAGGCAGCGGCGACTTCTGTGCGGATGGGGCGGGTGATTGGTTTTCGGTTGGCAAAATTTCCGGCTGCATCGAAATCAGAGTCCTTTAATTCGACGACCTGGCTGGCCATGCCTTTTTCGTCTTCTTTCAAAACTTCGCCGGAACATTTGTTGAACTTGATGCCATTGCGATCGTCGGGAATGTGGCTGCCGGTGACCATGATCGAAGGAATGCTCTGGCTCAGTCCGAACAAGGCGACGGCGGGTGAGGGGATTTTGCCACAGTTCACGGCGCGATAGCCGTGGTCTTCAATGGAGGTACAGACGGCATTCATGATGCGGTCGGTGCTGGGGCGAAAGTCACCGCCAACGGCAACTTCTTCGCGCTGGCGTTTGAGTTCGCCAATTGATTCCAGGTATTGCAGGAAGCCTTTGGTGTAAGCGTAACAAACCTGATCGGTCATGGCGGTGGCGAGACCGCGCGCGCCGCTGGTGCCGAAGGCGACGCCAGTGAGCGTCATCAGTTCCTTGAGGGAGTTTTTCATTTGTTGGGTACAGGCTGCCGTATTTGGGCGCAAAAATCAAATAGGGGTGAAAAGGGCGCGGGATTTTTGGTATTTGATCGAAATATGGTTGGAAGCGTTGGGGAGGCAGGCGGAACGCCTGCGGCACGGCAGGCCAGAGGCCTGCGCTACAACGAGGATGACTGCGCTACAGACAAGTGAGGTCAGACGATGATGGTTTCGCCGATTTTCAGAGTGCGGAATTGGGCCGGCGGGATTTGTTTTTCGGCGAGTGCGCGTTCGAGGAGAAGCGGGGGTTCGTTGAGGGATTCGTCGGTGAGTTTGAAAGTTCCCCAATGGCAGGCGAGCGAGAGTTTGGAGCGGGTGTCTAAATGGATTTGGACGGCTTCCACGGAATCAACGTGGACGGGGTGCATGAACCAGCGGGGGCGATACGCGCCGATGGGAATCATGGCGACATCGAAGCCGCCGAAGCGGGCGCCGATTTCTTTGAACACGGGGCAATAGCCGGTATCGCCCGCGAAATAAATGGAGCGTTCAGCGCTGCGGAAGACCCAGCCGCACCAGTGAGTGCGGTTTCGATCAAAGGGAGTGCGGGCGGCAAAGTGTTGAGCGGGGACAGAATGGATCGTAAGGCCCGGCGCGATTTCCCGGGATTGCCACCAGGGGAGTTCGGTGACGCGATCAATGCCGAGTCGCTGGAACCAGGGCGACAATCCTTCGGGCAGCCAATAGACGGGGCGATTGCCGAAGTGTTGGATGGTGGATTTGTCGAGGTGATCGTAGTGACAGTGGCTGATGGCGAGGCCATGAATTTCCGGCAGGGACTTTAAAGGCAATCCCGGTGGCAGGGCGCGCTTCAGGGTGGGCAATGGCACGGGCGCGCAATGATCGCTAAAGATCGGGTCGATCAGGAGGTTGAGACCGTGATGCTGGAGCAGGAAGGAGGAGTGGCCAATCCAGGTGAGTTGCACTTGCTCCGAAATGGGATGGTGAATTTGATCCCAGTTGGGAGGGACGGATTGTAATTGGGATGTGGCTAATTCTTCCGGCGTGAACGGGGAGACTTCTTTGGGGCCGAAGCCAAATTTCCAGCGGAGGACGTCACTCAAGCCGTGTTCGGCGTGGGGGTAGGAATTGGTATAGCGGCGAACAGGTGTTGGCATGTCAAATGGCGGTAATCTAGCGCAGGAATTGGGTTGGTAAAGGGGAGAGAGTGAGATTTTGATCGGGAAAATGGTCAACAGAGGTGGTGATCGGGATTGGCTGTGGTTTGGGAGGAGCGGAAGCGTCAGAAAGCGGTAGGGACTACCGCAGATGTTCCAGGACTGCTGGCGCGAGGGTTGGATACGTTTTTCGTTTTTAATGGGCGTCGGCGGAGGGGGTGGTGGTGGTGGTGACTTTGCGAAGGAGGGGGACCATGAGGGTGGCGATGAGGAGGCACAGGGTGATGACAAGAAAAGCATCGGAGTAGGTTTGCACCTGGGCTTCGCGCCAGGTGAGGTTCCAGAGTTTTCTAAGGGCGGCGGCCTGGCCATGGACTAAATCTCCGCCAGTGACGGTGACGAATTTCGAGCTGACTTGCTGCATCATTTCCTGCATGGCTGCGTTCGTGGAATTGAGATGTTCGGCGAGGCGAAGGAAATGGAGATTGGCGCGGTCATTGAGAATGGTGCCGCAGCCGGCAATGCCGATCGCGCCGCCGAGATTGCGCATGAGATTGAACAAGCCGGAAGCGGATTTGAGCCGGTCGGGAGCGAGTGCGCCGAGGGTGAGCGTGACGGTTGGGGCCACGGTGAATTGCTGGGCAAAGCCGCGCAGGGCTTGAGGCAGGAGAAGTTCGTGCCAGCTCCAGTCGTGGGTGATGGGAGTGAATTCCCAGAGGCCGAGAGTAAAACAGGCGAGGCCGAACATCATGAGCCAACGCAGATCGAAACGTTTGGCGCAAGCGGCGTAGAACGGAATGGCGAGCATTTGAAAAACGCCCGTGGAAAAAATCGCGAGGCCGATTTGCCAGGCGCTGTAGCCACGCACGCGTGAGAGAAACAGGGGGGTCAGATAAATCGTGGCGAAAATGCCCACGCCGGTTACGAACGAGAAAAAACAGCCCAACGCAAAGTTGAGATTTTTCAGCGCGCGCAAATCGACGACAGGATTTTTAAAGGCCAGACTGCGCCAAACGAAGGCGAGCCCGGTGAGTGCGGCGATCCAGGCGTTGGCGAGAATTACGCGGTCTTCAAACCAGTTCCAGCGCGGGCCTTCTTCGAGGGCGTATTCGAGGCAGCCGAGGCAGACGCCCATCAGGATCATGCCGACGTAATCGGCACCGCGCAGCAGGGACCAATCGGCCTCGTCAATGCGCACGAGCAGGGGCACAACAATTGTGACGAATAAACCGGGGACGAGGTTGACGAAAAACAGCCAGTGCCAGGAATAGTGATCCGTAATCCAACCGCCCACGGTGGGGCCAAGCGTCGGGGCGAGCGAAGCCAAAGCGCCGATCACGGCGGCAGCAATGACACGCTGATGCCCTTTGAAATAGATAAAGGCGGTGGTGAACACGGTGGGAATCATGGAGCCGCCGAGGAAGCCTTGCAGCGCACGGAAGATGATCATGCTTTGGATATCCCAGGCCCAGCCGCACATCAAGCTGGTGATGGTGAAGCCGAGCGCGGAGAACGCGAAGAGCCAGCGGGTGGACATGACGCGTGACAACCAACCGGAGAGGGGAATGACAATAATTTCGGCAATCAGATAACTGGTCTGCACCCAGGCGACTTCGTCACGGCTGGCGGATAAGCCGCCGCCGATGTCCGCGAGTGAGGCGGAGACAATTTGAATATCCAGCAGCGCGATGAAGAAGCCGATGCACATGACCGCGAAGGCGAATACCTTCGTGGCGGTGGGGAGTTCCGTATCAGGAGCAACGGCGCTTTTTTGAGGGGCGCTCACAGACCCGCCTTTCCAACGAAGCGGCCATCGACTTCGGCGGTGACGGACAGACCGGGACGCAATTGGCCGAGGGTGGCGGCTTCATCGTCGAGCACGATGCGGACGGCGACGCGCTGGACAATTTTAGTGAAATTACCGGTGGCGTTTTCGGGCGGCAGCACACTGAATTGCGCGCCGGTAGCAGGCGCAAGACTGAGGACGCGACCGTGAAACGTTTGGCCCGGCAAGGAATCAATCGTGACGAAAGCGGGTTGGCCGGGGCGAACGTGCGCGAGCTGACTTTCCTTGAAATTCGCGTCGATCCACAGGCCGCGAGTGGGCACGAGGGAGATGAGTTGCGAACCAATGGCGGCATATGCCCCCTGGCGTGCGCTGCGGTTGCCGACAGTGCCATCGATCGGAGCGCGCAGTTCGGTGTAACTGAGATTGAGGCGGGCGAGATCGCGTTCGGCGAGAGTCTGATTCAGGGTGGCTTGCACTTGCGCCTTCCGGGTATCGATCACGCTCAATTGTCGTTGGGCAGCGGCCAGACTGGCTTGCGCTTTATCTCCGGCAGCAAGGGCCTGCTGATAGTCGGCATCAGCTTTTTGAGAACTTTGCACGGAGGTGGCAGCGCCGGAAACCAGTGATTGATAGCGTACCTGGTCATCGTGTGCGCGACCGATTTCCGCGGTAGCAGAGGCGATTTCCGCGCGGGCTTGGGCGACGACGGCTTCCTGAAGGAAACGGGTGGCGTCCAGATTGGTCAAGGCGGCCTGCTGAGCGGCAACGGCGGCATCGGCTTTGGCGAGAGCAGCTTGATAATCGCGGTCATCGAGTTTGAGGAGCAAATCACCGGCGTGGACCGGTTGGTTGTCACTGACATTCACTTGCGCGATGAAGCCTGGAACTTTGGGAGCGATAACAGTGACTTCGCCACCGACGTAAGCATCATCGGTGCTTTCCAGAAAACGGCCAACGGTCCACCAGGTCTCAGCGAATTTGACGGCGGCCACGACGGCGGCGAGCAGGAGACAGGCGAGCAATGCGTGCCGGAAGTGGAAGCGGCGTTTTTTGGCGGGCGCACTATTCGGAGTGGAAGCGGTCATTGACTGTTGCGGCAAGGCTTCGGCTGCGGGACGAGCCGGGGACAGGCTTACATGAGAAATTTCCTGGCCGGGCGTTTTAAGGGGGAGGGCGGCTGAGTTCATATTTGATGGCTCCTGCGGGGCAGATTTAGAGCTGGCTGAGACCGCCATCGACGTAAAGTTCAGCGCCGACGATGTAGGTGGATTCATCCGAGAGCAGGAAGACGACGGCTCCGGTGACTTCTTCAGGTTTGCCGTAACGTTTGAGCGGGTTGGCTTGTTTCATCGCTTCAATCCGTTTGGGATCGAAGCCGTCCCAAATGGGAGTTTCAATCGGGCCGGGGCTAACGGCATTCACGCGCACGCCGCGTTCGATCAGCCCACCGGAAAAAGTCCGGGCCATGGAACGAACGGCGGCTTTGGTGGCGGAATATACGGAGGAAAATGGCGAACCTTTGGTATCGCTCACGGAAGCATTGATGACGATGGCCGCGCCTTTGGTCAGCAGCGGGATTGATTTTTGCAGGGTGAAGAAGGTGCCTTTGATATTGGCATCCATGAGGGCATCGACGTGTTCTTCGGTGACGGCTTCGAGGGGTTCCATGATGGCGATGCCGGCATTGGCGAACAGGCCATCAAGATGACCGAACTTGGCGCCGATCTGCTGGTAAAGACGCTCGATCTCAGAAACGCGGGTGATGTCCGCCACGATGCCGTGAGCGCGTTCACCAAGGGCGGTGACGGCCTGGTTAAGGGTGTCGCGATTGCGTCCGGTGAGGATGACGGTGGCACCTTCGGAAACGAGGCGAGTGGCGACGGAAAGGCCGATGCCGCTATTGCCGCCGGTAACAAGGATTACTTTATTGGTGAAGCGCGAAGTGTTCATAACGTGTGTTTCTTGATTTTTAGAGGTTGTTTAATTAAAACCGACCGGTTGGTATGTTGTTTGATCAAAAAAATGGCACCTGTACAGGTGCTGGCTGGATTTTGGGTTAAGAGCCTTGATTGGTCAGAGATTCGGTAACACCTGCTTTTGTGAAGCGAGGGGATTGTCCGAACAAGGTTGTCAGGTATTGGCCGAATTGAGTGAGATTATCGATCAGCACGGCGTTGTTTTCAGAGGCTTTGGCCAATAAGGATGAGCCCTGGAAAATGGAGACGTAGAACATAGCCAGGCGCTTGGGATCAAAGTCAGCCGTGGGTGCGTAAGCGGCTTTGGCGGCGACGAGATCGCGCTCGAAATTGTCCGCCATCTGCAACAGTGATTCCTGACAAACCCGGCGGAGTTCCGGATGCGTGGAGGAGAGTTCCTGGGCGAACATGCCGATGAGGCAACCCTTGGTCAAACGGGTGGTGCCGCCGACGGATTCCTTCACAAATTCCAAGCGGGCAAAAATACGGTCGAGCGGGTCAGCGAGTTGGCGAAAGGGAGCCTGCTCGGAATCGTCCTGCTTGCTGTCCCGAAAGTAGAGCACGGCGGCTTTAGCGAGGTCATCCTTGCTCTTGAAATAATGGAAGAAACCGCCCTTGGTGACACCGGCAGTGGCGCAAATGTCATCGACAGTGGTGGCATTATACCCTTGAGCCCGCATAAGCTGCACCCCGGCATCAATGAGCTTGCGCTTGGTGTCGGACAATTCAGGTTTGGCGGCACGTAATGTCATACAGACTGGTTGGTATGTAATCTGAAAAGGAGGATTCGTCAATAGGATTTTTTAAACGTTTTTGGAAAGAAATTTGAAGGCTGAGCTAACGGGCATCGTTAGGAGTCATGTGGCCCACTCTGTTTGTGCTCTCGAAACAGCCGTCTCCAAATCGCTCGTGCCTCTTCAATAGACTCACCCTTCCATCGCTCGGCAAGTCCTGTCGGGATAATCCTGCGACAATTGGCACACATGACGCGCGAGAAAGCTTGATTCCAAGGCGTCATGTCTGACAGAAGCGGTCTCACCGACATACGGTTTGCACTCTCCGTGCCGCCGCACTCAGGACAAACGAACTGTCTCTCTTGTATGTTTGCAGTCATGGCATGCGCGTTGACGTCTAACGAGGGTTGGCTCCCGCGCGAGCCCGTGTGAAAATACGTTTTTCGGCCATCGAGTCCGCCTCATTGCTTTGTCAAAACCCGTTATAAGTCAAGTGCGAGCGAGGTTTTTTCCTGATCGGGAGTTTTCGCACAGCTTCGTGACTGGTTAGGGCACATTGTCGGCATCACCAAAATCTCCACCAAGGTTTGCTCCCCGCCTTTGGTGTGGCCGGACCTGATGGTGCGGAATCTGGATAGCTGATACTTCCGGCTTGCGGGTCGAAAACTGCCAATCCATGCTTGCGCGCTAATTCGCGAACGAATCCATCAACATACTCCGCCTTGGACCAGACGCACGCCATAATAACATGGCCCGGCGAACGGTCGAGCGCACAACTCCAAGGGCAATAGTCGTGGTCGTCAATCCGGTCATCTGGAACGGTATCAATCTCCGGATGCTTGGCGGTCAACTCTTGGTAGAAAGCGTCAACTGCTGGATGCGGTCCCGGACTTTCCATTGTGCTCTCGCAAAGACCGACATAAAGCTTACCGGCATCGGCATCACTGAGTCGCTCGTGCGGGTACCAGACTCCAAGGTCGTAGCTCATGGTGTGTTGTAGTATCCTAGTGTTAGATCAACCTTCCATGGTCGGAAAATAGAGTGGTGTCTGTGTTTTGTCGAGAATGGATGGGCGTCCCGCCCTCCGGCGGGCGGGCCGGGCCAAGGAGGAGATTTTTTCTGAGGGCGTGTGCCCAGGGCGTCACTCGCGGACTCGCTTTGCCCTGGGCTATTATCGGGCCGCCCCGTTGGGGCTCTACAGGGGTTCGCTGCGCTCACGAATTGGCCTGACGAAAAAAGCTAATGCCACTGCCGACTCGTGACGTGAACCTCGATCCTGGGCAGGGAACTGACCGCGCCAACGACGGTTGAGTTTGGCGACTGGTTAGGCCACACGGACTTGTTTTGAGATGCCAAAATATTCAACGTAGTTGTTTCCTTGCGTGGTTTCGACGTCGCTATCTTGAAAGGCGGCGAAACGATCTTCTGGCGTCTTGAGCAGTCTGGAAGCAGCCACAACTTCCGGATGGGTGAGAAACCCGTGCAATGCAGTCCTCACCAAGTCGTTTCCCTGATCACTAAACATCCCAAACTTTTCTGGCAAAGAGTAACCCGGCTGTGGCTGGATGAAACCCCGGTAGATGCCGCGGTAGATCTGCTCTCTAACATCCGTGTCACCCAGCTCATTATGCTTTGAATAAATATTATCCAACGCGGCCAAAAACTGCTTTAAGGCCTGCTTAATGATCCGGGTCCTGGCCTTATATGCCGTTTGCTGCTTGTCGTTCTTCTTCTTTAGATCCTCTAAATCCGCCTCGACCATGATCTTGATAAAGGTAAGCGTGGAAATCTTGTCTTTGATGGTCTTCTCCTCATCCAAGGATTTCCTGATTTGGTCCAAGATTTTTGCGCGTGTCATGGGTGGTGTGGTGAGTGGCCTAACGTAGAGCTGAGCTACTTCTGACTCTAATAAAGAGTTCAACCATAAATGCCCAGAACAATCCCGAGACAATCGTCAAAAGAACGATGAGGACCGTCGGCGGATCTTTTTGTGACAGGGACCAAGCAACAGAAAGAGGCCACGAAGCTATGGCCCAAACAATTGTGCATAAATATTCAAAAGATGTTGGCGGGGTCGCATCGGAAAACACAAAAAACACGACGAAAAACATGCCACTGACTATGAGCGTCACAGAAATCGCGACAGCGACGAATCTTTTAATTCCCGATGGTAGTGAGATTGTCATGTAACGCTCCAGATCAGCGACCTAGGGCTGCTGGCCTTCAATTGAGAATCAAATTGCTCTCGCCGGTTCGCTGCATCTGTTTTTTTTGGGCTTTCGTACGCCGTCAAATTCCCTCTCCAACGATTGAGTGAAACCAGAAATGCTCTGAAGAAATGGCGGGTGGATCAATTGTCTCCATCTGAGTAATGAATCTGTCGATAATTTCGGGCGGAATGCGTCCTTCAAGGCGAGCGTCTTTCCCGGCAATCGCGTTCGTGTCGGCAACAACTTGACGAAACGCGAGAAGTGAATAGGCAAGTTGAGGAATCGATGAATTCATGAAGCGGGGAGCCATCCCATCGTCATGCAGCAGATAAAAAACCCGGCCTGCGGATTCTGTGTCGACACAAACTGGATCTCCATAACCATTCGAACCGATGATGCGGTATCGCCGCTCACCCGCTTTCCAAACCTCGGTTACGGTTGGAATGGAAATGTGGGACGAGCCGCCGAAATCGAGAAATGGGGCTGCGTCTTCTGGAAGGCCTATATCCGTGAGAAATAATTTCGCTTTCTCTGGTATAGCGAGATTGAAGACAACGCTGCGAGGATAGCGCACGAGTTGCGACATCTCCTCGCGTTCCCATTGTAATTTGAACTCGTCCGGAGTCATGGATTTCAAACCTAATAATTATTACACCAAACTCAAGTTTGGCCTGGTACAGGTTCTAACTTGGAATGCCTTCCTCGCATGAAGTTACAATAGGCTCAGCTTCGGATTGAGGCAACGGCATTGTTTGGCCCCGGGACAGGCACGGCAACAGGTTTTTAGAATGTTTTTGAGGAAAATGGGCGAATTTCCCGCGGTGGGAAATACAAACTCCATTTTATGTGGTTGGATGGGGGTGGTCAGTAGCCGAGAACGCAAGGGTTCTTTGACATTTTATAAATGGTTGACCGCGACCTCTGACGTCCGGGGTTCGCCTGCTGGCTTAAGGTGGAGAATGACGAATTACCGAATGACGAAATCCGAAGGAAGGCCAACGGATTTTGACAGAATGAACGGAATGGACAGAATCACTAGATGGTCAGCAAATAGACGCTTGGGTTAATTATCCGGGTTTGTCTGGCTTTATTACGGGCTAATCCGGGCTATTTAAGTGCGGAAGGTGGAACGCGGAGTGCGGAATGGGGACGCAAACCTGCATTGGCCGCTGTGTATGAGGTTGTATGGCTTTGTATGGCTTAAGAATGGTCGAGCGTGGAGCGCGATTAGTGGATGAAGAGGATGAGGGCGGAACCCAGACCGATGAGGGCGCAGCAGGCGAGACGCCAGCCGGGTTGGGATTCGCCAAAGTAGCGGTAACCGACGAGGACTTGCAGGACCATGCCGAGTTGAAAGAAGGCGAAGGAGTAGGCGAGCGGAGTCGAGCGGAAGACGAGGAGGGTGAGCCATTGCATGAGGAAGAAAATGAGAGCATGCGCGAAAATCAGGCGGGGTTGGCGGTTTGCTGGAGCAGGATCGATGGATTCCGCTGGCTGGTGGCGGAAGCCAAACCAGCACACGGGCAGGCCGCAGAGAATCCAGACGCCGAGGGTGTTGGCGGGTGAGCCCAGCAGGACGGCACGTTTCAAGAAGACGGCAGCGAAGGTGGACAGGGAAAGGCCGAGCAGCCGCCAACCCAAAGTTCGCCAGGCGGACATGGTCCAAGGCGAATTTTTAGTGCGTGGGTCGCGGAGTAATAAGGAGGCACCCACGACGGTGAGACCGACGCCGACGCTGCCGAGCCAGGAGACTTGTTCGCCGAGAAACAGCCAGCCAAAAATTAAAGCGAGAACGGGGCGAAAGCCGTTCAGAGGGCCAAAGACGGATAAATCGGTGGTGCTCAAAGCCGCCACCATGGCGAGATTGCCAAGCGCATCAATTAATCCGGACAACGCTGCGTTCAGCCAGAATTCGCGGGACAGAGAGGAGGTGAAACTGACAGCCAGAACGAGGAGCGCCAAGGGAGCCATCCACGCATAAGTGGCGCGCCACAGGGCCGGGCTGCGAACCGCTTGCAGCGTCAGCCGCTTTTGCAGGGTGTTCGCGCACGTGCTCAGAACGACGCGTCCGAGCAAAAGCAGGGTCAGCCACACGCCCCCCGATACACGCGACGGCAGCGTCCGTCAAGTGCGCCGAATGAGGGACGCGGTTTAAGGACCGGACGCATTCCCTTACAGAAACGCGTCCGGCTTTGACCTCAATGCTGGTGTTCGGCGTGAGCCGTGGCATTGGTGGTGACGTTCGTCCCGGTTTGGGCAGTGCCGTGATCGTGTCCGGCCATTTTGCACATGGCGGAATTGGTTGTGCTGGTCTGCATCATCGCGCAGCCCTGGCAGGCCATGCCGCTGGCGTGCTGATGTCCGGCGGAAGCGCAACCCAGCAAGACCAGGGAGGTGACCGCAGCGAGCACCCAACCGAGCCGTGATTTCGTAGTATTGGTAGTAGTATTCATCTTACTGCAATCAACTACACGAAGGGGGAAGGCGCTTCGCAGATTTTGCGATAGACCGGCACAGAATGGGACAGCGTGGGGGCGATTTCCGTGCCGGAGTGCTTGACCGATTGAATGCGAAGGGTTACCAACGGCGTCGAATCACCTTATGAAATTTATTTCTCAGCTATTTAACGGGGTCATTGGGGCCAGTGTGGTGGGGCTCGTCTTGAGCGCATCGGCCGTAAAAGGGGCGACGGATAAAGCGACACCGCTGACTCCGCCGCCGACGGGTTTTGCGGCTTTGTTCGACGGCAAAAGCCTCCAGGGCTGGCGTGGGGGAACGACGTTTGATCATCGGAAGCTGTTGGAAATGTCCGAAAAAGATCGCGCGGAGCAGATCGAGAAATGGACGAAGACGATGACGGAGATCAGCACGAAGACCGGCAAACCGCATTGGTATGCGGAAAATAATGAATTGGTAAATGATGGCTTCGGGGCCTACGCGACGACGGAGAAGGATTACGGTGATTTTGAATTGCTGGTGGAATACAAGACGGTGCCACTGGCGGACAGCGGGATTTATTTGCGGGGCGTGCCACAGGTGCAGATTTGGGATTACACGGAGAAAGCCAAGTTCAAACTCGGCGCGGATAAAGGATCGGGCGGGTTGTGGAACAACAGTCCGGGCGCTCCGGGGAAAGACCCGGCGGTTCTGGCGGACAAGAAATTTGGCGAGTGGAACAAATTCCGGATCGTCATGGTCGGTTCGCGGGTGAGCGTGTGGCTGAATAACAAATTAGTCGTCGATCATGCGATCCTCGAAAATTACTACGACAATACGGCCAAAGATCCGGCATTGAAGGGCAACCCCCGGCCTGTGCCGGCGCGCGGCCCCATCGAATTGCAAACGCACGGTGGCGAAATCCGCTGGCGGAATATTTTCATTCGCGAAATTGGGTCAGAAGAAGCGAACAAGATCCTCGCCGCTCATAATAATAAGGGTTTCAAGAGCGTGTTTAATGGCAAGAATTTCGATGGCTGGATGGGGCCGGTCGATAATTACGAAGTGAAGGATGGGACGATTCTGTGCAAACCGCACAAAGGCGGCACGATTTATACGATTGAGGCGTACGTCGATTTCGCTGCGCGAGTGGAGTTCAAGTTGCCGCCCGCAGGGAACAATGGCCTGGCGATTCGTTATCCGGGGCAGGGCGACACTGCTTACGTGGGCATGTGCGAAGTGCAGGTGTTGGATGACACGTCATCGCAATATGACAAGCTGGACACGCGGCAATATTGCGGCTCGATTTACGGTATCGTGGCAGCGCATCGCGGTTATCTGCGGCCGCTGGGCGAATGGAACTATTACGATGTGAGCGTCAAGGGCTCGACGATCCGGGTGGAATTAAATGGAGTGCCGATCACGAACGCAGACGTCAGCAAAGTGACGGATTACATGGCGAATCATGCGCATCCGGGCAAACTGAATGAGTATGGGCACTTCGGCTTCGCGGGACACAGTGATCCCGTGCAGTTCCGGAATGTCAGCCTGAAGAAGCAATTCTAACTATTGCTTCTTCAGGC
>JBEHZA010000079.1:0-13592 GCA_048497895.1 Verrucomicrobiota bacterium | reverse complement strand
GTTGCTCCCGTGCTCTTGCTGCCCGGCACAGCCAGCAGTGAAGGCGGCGCAGCCCGCGCAAACCACGTCCAAGTGGCCGGTGTAGATGAACGCTTTTGGAAAATGGCGAACCAGCAACCCGCTTTCGCCAATCTGGCCGAAGGTCAGGTGATTTTAAATCAGCCACTCGCGGAACAACTCAAAGTCAAAGCCGGTGACAGCCTCCTGATTCGCGTGCCCAAGCCGACGCAACTTTCCCGCGATGCCCCACTTGCCCCTGAAGAAGACGCCACCAGCGCCTTGCGCGTCAAGGTGCAAGCCATCGCCACCGATGCGGAATTTGGCCGCTTCGGATTGCAAGCCAGCCAGGTCGCGCCGTTCAACGCATTCGTCTCCCGGGAATGGCTCGCGAAACAAGTGAAAGCCGCAAATCGCGCCAATCTCTTGCTCGTCAGCGGCGATGAAAAAAATCTCACCGCAGAACTTGCCACCCGTGTATTGAAAGAAAAATGGCAACTGGCCGATGCGGATCTTAACTTGCGCGAAGTGCCTGCGGCTAACGCCCTCGAACTCCGGACCGAACGCGTCTTCCTCGATGTCCCTGTGGTGGAAGCGGCCTTAAAATCCGGTGGTGAAGGCCAACAGGTTTTAACTTATTTCGTCAACGAACTGAAATTTGGAAATAACGCCGTCCCTTACTCCATGGTCACCGCAATGGGTTTCCCCATCGTGCCGGGGGATATGAAAGCGGATGAGATTATTCTCAATCAATGGCTGGCGGATGAATTGAAAGCGAAGCCCGGTGATTCGCTCACGCTGACTTATTTTATCGTCGGCACCGCCCGCAAGATGGAGGAACGCACCAATTCATTTCGCGTAAAAGCGGTCATTCCTTTAACCGGCGCGGCGGCAGACCGTGATCTCATGCCGGATTTTCCGGGTATGACGGATGCGAAGAATTGCCGCGAATGGGACACCGGTTTCCCCATCAATCTCGATAAAATTCGCGACGAAGATAATAAATATTGGGAAAGCTATCGCGGCACACCCAAGGCTTTTATCACGCTGGCAGCGGGACAAAAGCTCTGGAGCAACCGCTTCGGCGAATCCACCGCGGTACGTTTTCCTCTGTCCTCCGTTAAAAAGGAATCGTTGCAAGCCAGTCTTCTCAAGCAACTCGACCCGGCTTCGGTGGGCCTCAGCTTCCAACCCGTGCGCGAACTGGCTTTGAAGGCCGTGAATGATGCACAGGATTTTGGCCAGCTTTTCATTGGCTTCAGCTTCTTCCTGATTGTGGCTGCGTTGCTGCTCATGGCGCTGCTCTTTCAATTCGGTGTGGAACAACGAGCAGTAGAAGTTGGCACTTTGCTCGCCGTCGGTTGGACACCGAAACGCGTGCGCAATCAATTGCTCTGTGAAGGCGGCGTGCTTTCCATCATTGGCGGAGTGATCGGTGTCATCGGTGGCATTGGCTACGCGCAAGCGATGCTCTATGGTCTTTCGACAGTCTGGCAGGATGCCGTGGGCACTTCCGCGCTTCATTATCATGCCGAATCTGAAACGCTCGTTACCGGAGCTTTGTCCGGTATCGTGGTCGCTTTCCTGACCATCTGGTTTGCGTTGCGCCGGCAAGCGCGGCAACCGGCACGGGAATTACTTTCCGAAGGGGCCGAGGAACGCCGCTCGCGTCTCGAAGGCACGGGCCGCGGCCGTTGGGCCTGGTGGATCGCCCTCGGCAGCACGATCAGTGGTCTGGCCACTGTCGGCTGGGCCGCTACGCAGCATGAGAATGCAGCGGAAACGTTTTTCAGTGCAGCCGCACTGCTATTAATTGGCGGATTGGCATTCGCGGCCGTCTTGCTGGCTTACCTGGATAATCGTTCCGCGCGCAGCCTGACGCCAACCACCACGACAACATCCCCTACTCTGCACTTCTTTTCATTGCTGGGATTAGGATTGCGCAACGCTACACGCCGCCGCAAACGGAGCCTTGCCACTTTAGGTTTGCTGGCTTCCGGCAGTTTTTTGGTGGTAGCGGTAAGCGCCAACCGGCTTGATGCCGGAGCAGACGCGCAAAAGCGTTCTTCCGGCACCGGTGGATTCGCTTTGCTCGGCGAATCTTCGTTGCCCGTCGTGCAGGATTTAAATACCGAAGCGGGTCGTCAATTTTACGCGCTGGACGGTAAACAGTTGACCAATGCCACGGTCGTTCCTTTCCGGGTGCGCGACGGCGAAGACGCAAGCTGCCTGAACTTGAATCACGCACAGAAGCCACGTTTGCTTGGCATTCATCCGGAGTTATTGGACTCGCGCAAGGCGTTTACTTTTTCCGGAGTAGCGAAAGGATTATCCGCTGAACATCCGTGGCTGCTCCTGCACCGCGACCCTAAAGATGACGCCATTCCTGCCATTGGGGATGAGGCCTCAATTCAATGGGCCATGGGCAAAAGTGTGGGGGATACGATGACTTACACGGATGAACGTGGACATGAATTCAAGCTGCGCATTGTCGGTGCCGTGGCGAATACCATTCTGCAAGGCAACCTGTTGATTGATGAAGCAGAGTTCGTAAAACGCTTTCCTTCAGAAAGCGGTTACCGTTTATTCCTGATCGATGCGCCGTCAGATAAATCTGCGGAAATTTCCAAAACTCTTTCGCATGGCCTGCAGGATGTTGGCCTGGAACTGACACCCGCCACCAAACGACTGGCCGCATATAATGCGGTGCAAAACACCTACCTCGGCACCTTTCAAGCCCTGGGTGGCTTGGGCTTATTGCTCGGCAGTGTGGGTTTGGGCGTGGTGGTCTTGCGCAACGTGTTGGAACGCCGGGGCGAATTGGCCTTGCTGCTGGCCATCGGCTTCCGCGCACGGTCATTGAAATGGCTTATTATCAGCGAACACGGTGCATTACTCGTGCTTGGTTTACTCTTGGGAATTATCGCTGCGCTTGTAGCCGTTCTGCCGGCACTGCTCACGCCTGGCTCAGAAATTCCTTACGCGCTATTAGGTTGGACCCTCGGTGGTGTCTTGCTAAGCGGAGCGCTGTGGACCTGGATCGCCACGTTGTTTGCGTTGCGCGGGCAGTTGCTGGATGCCTTGCGCGATAATTAACGCCTGCCCCGCACGGTTGGGTTGGGCGCCCAAACCGTGCCGTCATTTTTCAACACCTCCCTGCTGATGAATAGTTGCAAACCAAGGCGGGCTTTCAGGTTCGCGAAGCCTCAACTCACCACTTATCGATGTGGCAATATTCGTGCCAGCGCGTTACGGTTCCATGACCAACAGGTTTCAGTTGGGAAACTTTTGCGGTGCGGACAGTTAAGTCAAAAAACCTATGGCTCGTGATTTCCCTGTGGCTCTGCTCAACGCCTTGCGTCAGGCGCAACGTATCGCTGTGCTCACCGGGGCGGGCATTTCCGCGGAAAGCGGGGTTCCTACTTTTCGCGACGCGCAAACTGGACTATGGGCTCAATATCGACCGGAAGATTTGGCCACCCCGGAAGCCTTCCGTCGCAACCCGAAACTGGTTTGGGAATGGTACTCCTGGCGGCGTGAAATGGTGGCGAAGGTGGAACCCAATGCCGGACATCGGGCGCTGGCGACCTGGGAAACGCTCACGCCCACGTTCACTCTCATCACGCAAAATGTGGATGGCCTGCACCAACGCGCCGGCAGCCGTAACGTGCTGGAATTACACGGCAATATTACCCGGACAAAATGCTTCGATGAAGAAACCCTCGTGATCGGCTGGCCCGACACGGGTGAAATTTCCCCATGCTGCCCCCAGTGCGGCGGCCGGTTGCGCCCGGACGTAGTTTGGTTTGGCGAATCGCTGCCAACACAGATCTTCGATCAGGCCATTACCGCCACTGAGGAATGCGAGGTTTTTCTTTCGATTGGCACCTCAGCGCTCGTCTATCCGGCAGCTTCGTTGCCAGAGAAAGCGCTTGCGCGAGGTGCAATTGTCGTTGAAATCAATCCGCAGCCGACCCCGTTCTCAGCCCAAGCCACTTATTCGTTACGCGGTCCGGCTGGAACAATCCTGCCGCAGTTACTGGCCGCCATGAAAAATCTTCCCTGAGGGGAATTATTACCCAATTCTATTGAAAAGCGGACACGAACCGGTTTTCATTTCCGCACCCACATGAGCGTAACAATTGATTTTTCCGGGAAGACAGCCCTGATTACCGGCGCCTCACAAGGGATCGGCGCGGGCATTGCGCGCACGTTCCATCACGCCGGAGCGACCGTCCTCCTCAACCATCCCGATGCTGGCAACGGACAAACCCGCCGGGATACAGAGGCGCTGGCCCTGGAACTAAATTCTCTGCGTGCGGGAAGCGCTTTTCCAATGGCGGCCAATGTCGCCGAGGCGGCCGTCGTGCAGGCCATGATGCAAACGATTCACCAACAATTTGGCGGGATCGATTTCTTGATTAACAATGCGGGCATCATTCGTGACCGGACCATCGCCAAGATGTCGTTGGACGAATGGAACTCCGTCATCGACGTGAATCTCTCCGGTGTTTTCCATTGTTCCAAATATGGCCTCGAAATCATGCGGGACAACGGCGCCATCGTCAGCCTCGGCAGCATCGCCGCCATTCTGGGATTTTACGGTCAAAGTAATTATGCCGCGGCCAAAGCGGGAGTCCTGGCCATGATGCGCGTGCTCAGCCGCGAATGTGCCCGCCGGAATATCCGCGCGAATGCGATTGCGCCCGGGGTCATCGATACGAGCATGGCCGCCACCATTCCGGAAAATGTGCGTACGGAAATGCTCAAGAATATCCCGCTGCAACGCTTTGGAAAAATCTCTGAAATCGCCGAGGTCGCGCTGTTCCTCTGCTCACCACTGGCTTCGTATGTGACCGGGCAAACGCTGGAAGTAAACGGAGGCTGGCACGGATGAGAGGTGCGGCCAAAATCGTCTCTGCCGAAGAAGCCATTCAGGCGATTCCATCAGGCGCTACCGTAGCCGTAGGCGGCTTCGTCGGAGCCGGTCACCCGGAATTGCTCACCGCTTCACTCGAAACTCATTTTCTTCAGCAAAATGAACCGCGCGATCTCACGCTGGTTTATGCCGCCGGTCAGGGCGACCGCGAAAACCGCGGGCTGAATCACCTCGCGCATCCGGGGCTATTGAAACGTGTCGTCGGCGGGCATTGGAATCTCGCTCCCAAACTCGGCAAACTCGCGCTGGAAAACGAGATAGAGGCTTATAATTTCCCTCAGGGTGTCATCTGCACCTTGCTGCGGGAAATAGCCGCCAAACGCCCCGGCGTCATCACCAAGATCGGCTTAAACACGTTTATCGACCCCAAATACGGCGCGGGCCATCTCAATGCACGCACGTTCAAGCCGTTAGTGGAGCGTATTCGTTTCGATGGTCAGGATTGGCTGTGGTACAAAGCATTTCCAATTCACGTCGGCTTAATTCGTGGTTCAACGGCGGATATGCGTGGCAATATTTCCGTGGAAAACGAAGCTCTGGTGGGAGAAATTTTGCCGATTGCCCAGGCCGCCCATAATCACGGAGGTATCGTCATTGCTCAAGTGGAGCGAATCGTCGAACGCATCGAAGATCCCAAGGCCGTGCGGGTTCCCGGTATTCTGGTGGATTACCTCGTCGCCTCGAATGGCGAAGGGCACGAGCAAACTTTTGCAGAGAAATTCAACGACGCTTACGTTACCACGGGAGACGCTATTGCGCGGGCAAAACTGGTTCCTTTTTCGGAACGTAAAATTATTGCCCGCCGCGCGCTACAGGAAATCCGGCCCGGTGACATTGTAAATCTCGGCATTGGCTTGCCGGAAACAGTGGCAGAAGTGGCTGCTGAAGTCGGACGTTTAAATGAGTTCACTCTCACGGTAGAGAGCGGCCCGACTGGCGGCATTCCCGCGTCGGGATTGAGCTTCGGTTGCAGTTCGCATCCGGAAGCGATCATTGATCAGCCTTCGCAATTCGATTTCTATGATGGCGGCGGATTAGATGTGGCTGTGCTGGGCGCGGTCGAAGTCGATTTTCAAGGCAACGTCAATGTCAGCGCCTTCAATGGTCGCTTTGCCGGCGTGGGTGGTTTCGTGAACATCGCGCAAAGCGCCAAACGGGTTATTTTCTGCTGCACGTTTCGCGCCAGCGGATTGCAAATCGATGCGGATGCCGGGCGCCTGGAAATTGTTAAGGAAGGCAAATTTCCGAAATTCGTGAAGCGCGTTTCGCAGATTTGTTTCCATGGGCCTTCCGCGGTGGAACGCGGTCAGGAAGTCCTGTACATTACCGAGCGTGCGGTGTTCCGCTTAACAGCTGAGGGCCTGGAACTCGCGGAAGTAGCTCCCTGGATGGACTTGAATGCGTCCATCATCAATCAGATGGAGTTTGAACCCCTGGGAGCACATCCCGGCATCATGCCTAAAGAATGCTTCCGCCGATAACTTTCATTGTCAACCAGCAGACTCGTTCATGAAATATTCTCAACCGGTTTACCTTATCGCCGCGAAACGCTCACCGATCGGCCGTTTCGGCGGCGCGCTCAAATCGCAAACCGCTGCGGACTTGGGCTGGCAGGTCGCCAACAGCATCGTGAGCGACGACCTCAAGTCACAAATTAACGAAGTCATTTGCGGGCAGGTATTGCAAGCGGGCGCGGGCATGAATGTGGCGCGTCAAATCGGCTTACGCCTCGGTTTGCCTCAAAACATCCCTGCTTACACAGTCAACATGGTGTGCGCCTCGGGACTCAAAGCAGTTGCACTGGGAGCCAGCAGCATCGGCAGCGGCGAAGCCGATTTAATTCTTGCTGGCGGTGCTGAATCGATGAGTCAAGCTCCCTATTACAACCATGACGTGCGCTGGGGCAAACGGATGGGAGATTCACCGTTGGTTGATTCCATTTTCTCTGATGGTTTGACCGATCCGTCATTGAAGATCAGCATGGGCGAAACCGCTGAGCGTCTGGCCACCACCTACCAGCTCACGCGTACGGAACAAGATGAATTTGCGCTGACGAGCCAGCAACGTGTCGCAACTTCGGTAAACGCTTTCGTGCGGGAAATCGCACCGATCCAAACTCCCGAAGGGCTATTCGCTAAAGATGAACATCCACGTGCAGATACGACCCTGGAAAAATTACAAAAATTAAAACCCGGCTTTCGTAAAGATGGCACCGTCACCGCCGGCAACGCCTCCGGCATCAACGATGGCGCCGCCATGCTCTTGCTCGCCAACAACGCCGCTGTTCAAAAAAATTCGCTGAGACCCCGGGCTCGACTGGTCGCTGCGTGCTCGGTCGGTTGTGATCCTGCATTAATGGGCATCGGCCCGGTAAAGGCGATTGAGACAGTTTGCCGTGAAACTGGTTGGAATCTATCGGACGTGGACGCCGTTGAAATCAATGAAGCCTTCGCCGCGCAAGTCCTCGCCTGCCAGCGCGAATTGAAACTGGATCACACGAAGCTCAACCGGCGTGGCGGCGCAATCGCGTTGGGGCATCCAATTGGTTGCAGTGGTGCGCGTGTGTTAGTCAGCCTGCTGCACTTGATGGAGGATTTGCATCTGCGACGTGGCATTGCTTCCTTGTGCGTTGGTGGCGGCATGGGGATCGCGGTCGCTATAGAACTTGAGAATTGAAATGCAAGTTTCGTCTCAAACCTTGAAGTTCTCGTGCCGGAATCCGCTGCTTTCCATTGTCTTCGCGTTTTTGTTACTGGGTTTATCCGCCTGCAAAACCACTCCAACTGTTGCCCCTGTTCCTGACACCAGCAAATCAGCATCGGTATTCGATGCCGCCAAGCTGAAAGAAATCGATACGGCTATTACCCAGGCAATCTCCACCAACCAACTCCCCGGCGGCGTCTTCTGGTTGGAGCACAAAGGTGCGGTTTATCAAAAGACTTACGGCAACCGCGCTATCCTGCCGGCTGTGGAAGCCGCCACCCTCGACACCATTTACGATGCCGCTTCGCTAACCAAAGTCCTCGCCACCACCCCGTCGATCATGCTGCTGGTCGAACGTGGCCAAATCAAAATCGATGAGCCGGTCGCAACTTACCTTCCGGAATTTAAAGCCAACGGAAAAGATGCGGTGACCATCCGCCATTTAATGACGCACACTTCCGGATTGCGACCCGGACTTGCCGCCAGTCCGGCATGGCATGGTTATGCGAAAGGCATTGAACTCGCCTGCGCTGAAAAGCTCCGCACTCCACCCGGAACCGCTTTCGTTTACAGCGATATTAATTTCATTGTGTTGGGTGAAGTCGTTCATCGTGTGAGCGGCGTAATGTTAAATGAATTTGCCGCCCGCGAAATTTATAGCCCGTTAAAAATGACGGATACCGGCTTCCTGCCTGACACCTCCAAAATCTCCCGCATCGCGCCCACCGAAATGGAGGCCGATAAAATGTTGCGTGGCGTAGTTCACGATCCCACTTCCCGCCGGATGGGTGGCGTTGCGGGTCACGCTGGACTATTCATCACTGCTTCCGATCTCGCCCGCTTTGCTCGCATGATGTTGAACAGCGGCGAACTGGACGGCGTACGCATTTTTAAACCGGAAACCGTCCACCTGATGACTACAGTGCAATCTCCCGCTGGCATCACTGCCCGCCGCGGCCTGGGTTGGGATATTGACTCACCATATGCCAACTTGCGTGGCACACTTTTCCCGATTGGCTCCTATGGCCATACCGGTTGGACCGGCACTTCCATCTGGATTGATCCGTCCTCGAAATCATTTTGGATTTTACTCTCCAACCGTAATCATCCCGACGGCAAAGGCAGTGTCATTTCTCTCCGCAAAGCCCTCGGAACTCTATCGGCCCGGGCGTTGGCAGGCGTGGATTTCTTACACCCTGCCCCGTAAGCATCTTTGGGCAGCGCAGACTACTTTTTCAATTTATAAAAATTCTGTGATCCTGAAATAGGCACTGTTACTCCCGTCTCATTTCCAGACGTGTCGGTTTGAGCGGAAACATCGGACCAGCTTCCTCCGCCTTGCAGATTTTGTGTGGCTTGCAAAACCACATTAGAAAAGGCGCTCGCCCACGACAAACGAACTCCACCACTGCCTACCTGTGCTTTAATTGTCAGCGCTAGCGGATCCAATCTCACCACAAACGCATCCAGTCCGCTGCCAACTCCCGTGCCACTCAGATTATTCCCATACAACGCCAGATTACTGGTGAAATAACCTCCCACCAGCACTCCTTTATCAAAAGGTATTGCCAGTGCTAACGGAGCAAAATTGCTCGAAGTGCTGCTTAAATTTGCCACCGTCTGCGCCACCCCATTGGAAGCAATGACAGCTACAAACATGCCACCGCTACCTGAGCCCACCGAAAAACCTCCCAACGTAAAAGTACTTGTATAATTGCCGGCTACGTACGCCACGCCGTTCGTGTCTGTCGCAATGGTTTGCCCTAGACTATTGGTTGCCGTCAACACCCACCGCACAGTCCCATCGGTAGAACAATTTACCACAAAGAAATCGCTGCTGGATTGCGCTGTCACATTCGTGGAACCAAAAACGGCATTGCCCGTTATTCCACCCGTCAAATAGATCTGTCCGTTAGTGGAAACTGCCAAACCCTGCGCATAATCATAAGCTGTACCACCGAAACATTTAGCCCAAACCGGCGTACCATCGGATCCCAACCGCGCTAAAAAAGCATCGTAACTTCCATTGCTGGTAACAATGAGTTGTGAACTGAAAACCACAGCGCCAGAAAAACTGCCTCCCAAATACAACTCACCATTCACACCAAGCGCCAGTGATTGACCATTGACAGTTTGTGAGCCCCCAAACCGCTCCGCCCATGCTAAAGCTCCACTGGATGAAAAAGCCGCCACATAACACGACTGCGCTCCACCATTGGGCAGGATCGTCCCTCCAATGTTAATGGCGCCATTAAATGCTCCGGTAACGTACACCTGCCCTTGACTTCCCACTGCCAAACTATTCGCAAAATCGTCTGAAGCACTGGACATTTGATTCGCCCAGGTAAAATCACCATTTGGCGTCAACTTGGCTATAAACGCATCGCTGCCACCTGCGTTATTAAATGTAGTTGTTCCAAAAGTAACTGTTCCAAAAAAATTGCCGCACAAATATAAATTCCCTTGGGAATCAACTGCCACATTTTTGGGAATTACCTGTCCGCTTCCTGCTTGTCCCTTCACTTGCCGAACCCAAACTACACTGCCCGCAGAACTTAATTTCGTAATAAATAAATCCTGCGCGCCTTGTGCCGTCAGGTTAGTAATTCCGAAGTGAGCTGTTCCGGCAAAATATCCAGCCGCGTAGGAATTGCCATTACTATCTGCCGCTACTGCCGTTACCGAATCCGTTCCTGGACCGCCTAAGACTTGCCCCCACGTGCAACCCAACGGAGTGTCTGCCAAAGCTGAATTCGGCCCGCAACAAGCCCAAACACAAGCCAGCATCCACATCGTTATTTTCATCGGCTTAACTAAGAAATTCTGATCTTGGAAGACTGTGCCTCATTACCTCAAATCACGCAACCTGTGAGCGTTGGATAATCCCTTGCGCTCTTATCCGTTTATAACCGATCACGGATTATTAATATGAGCGGCGACGACGATGACGCGGTAGATGCGGGTGGCGACGGTGCTGGAGTCGGAGCTGGTTTTGGGGGCGCCGCTGTCCAGCCAGTTGATCAGGCCGTCGGTGCCCGCGATCACCGGGATGGCCGTGTTCCAGGTCGTCCCGTTATTGTCGCTGTACTGCACCCAGTAGCTCAAGCCGATGCTGGTCCGGAACTGCAGCAGATACCGCTGATCCGGTTCCCGGGTAACGCTCAACGTGCTCAACTGTGTGCCCACCGGGTTCACGATCACCAGCGGATTGACCGCCTGCACCAGGAAGTCCGGCGTAAACGGCAGCAGTGACCGGCTTGTCAGCGAATATTCGATCGTCACATTGGCCGACTGGCCCACGCCCAGCGCCTGGTTGAACTGCACGTAGGGGATCCCGTTCTCATACCCCGCCGCATCCACCACCGTCACCCCGGAGGGCAGGTTGCGGATGTAAATCCGGACCGCATCAATGCTCGACCCGTTCAGGTTGCTGATCTTCACCACCTGCTCATAATATCCAGTCAGGCTGTTGGGCTGCAGGTTGGCTGGCAGCGTATTCAAAATCTGGAACGTCGGCAGGTCCGCCACGCTGATCCCGTCCGCCGTCCGCACCACCGTCTGGCCCGCGGGCGCTTTGACCACCCCGGTCTGGCTCGCCGGATCGCTCACCGGCACCAGCGTCGTCCCATCCGGCTGCACCCGGTTCACCACCACCGGCGCCACCGTCCCCACTTGCAGGCCACCCAGATCCAGCACATTCACACTGCCGGTTACGCTCAAGGCCGACAGCACCGCGATCTCCGTCTTGATCGGGTTGGCCGAGGAACCCACGATTCCCACCGAGCCGGTCGCCGTAAACCGGGCCGCCGCTCCGTAGACATTCACACTCGTTGTGGTCGCCGGCGCCGCATCGTAAATCGCTCCGTTCACCGCCGTCAGGCTGATGCTGCCCCAGGCATTCTGGCTGGTCTTCGTATTGGACAACCGGTCGCCCGCCGTCCGCGCATCCACCAGGCTCAACACCACATCCTGCAAGGCTTTCACCCGGATATTCTGGCCCGTGGTCCGGAACACCGAGCCCGCCGCCATCAATACCGAGCCGCCCGTCGATTCCACGTCAATCGTGCCGCCCACCGCCTGCACCACTGTCACGGCCGCCACCGTCACATTGCCGTCCGCCAGCACCGAGATGCTGCCGCTGGTGGTCACCACATTGGCGTTCAAAGTCACCTGCTGACCGGCTCCGCCCGCCTGCAACAACACGTGGCCGCCCGTGCTCTGGACGCCTACTCCGTTGTTATTGCCATCGTTTACCGTAATGCTGCCCGCCACCGTCTCCAGCACCACGGAACCGCCGGTATTCGTCAAATCGCTCTGCGCGGCATCGGTCACCACCGTCACCGTGCCATCCGCCTGCACTTCGTTCACCGTTACCGCCACGGCACCCACCGTCACCGCGTTGGCTTCTTTCACGTGCAACAGACTGCCGCCCGCACTGGCCGACAGCGTATCCACCTGGGTCAGCAGCGCCGTATTGCCCTGGCCGATGCTGCCTCCAGCCACCAACCGGGCCGCCAGGCTGGTCAGCGCCACCGTCACGCTATCCGCATTCAGGATGCTGCCGCTCACCGAAATCACGCTCACATTGCCCGCCGTCGCCTGCAATCCGGCCAGCATAATATCTCCCGCCGCCGTGTAACGGATATTCCCGGTCGCCGTCTGCGCTCCGGCTCCGGTCACCAGCGTAATCGTGCCCGTGCCAGCCTGCACTTCAATCGAACCGCCGCCGGTCAGGATCAATCCCACCGCCGTCTGGGAGACATTCTGGCCGCCCAAAATCGTAATCTGGCCCTGCGCACTCTGCACGGTGGCATCTACCGTCACCGAACCGGTGCCGGTCGCTTCCAACCGGATATTGCCCGTCCCGTTGGCGCTCACACCCACGTCGCTCACATTCAGATCCGCGTTCAACACCTGCAGGTAAATCGAACCATTGCCACCCAGCGTGGTCAGGCCGCTTTGCGTCGCATCCGGCAGCAACAGGCTGGCCACCCCGGCGGTCGACACCCCATTCACCGCCACACTCACGGCTCCCACCGTCAGCTTCGCCGCGTTCGCCACCGCTACTCCGCCCGTCTGCGATTGCGCCGTCACCACCACCGCCGACACTTGCAGATACCGCGTCACCGGCGCTGCATTCGTCAGCGTCACATCCCACGTCAACTGCACGCTGCGATCCGGCAGGATCACCGGCGTCCGGAAGTGTGCCGCCACTGTGTTGTCCGGCAGGATCAACCGGTAGAACCGGTGGCTGTCTACCGGCGCCTGATCGATATACGTCACCGCCGCATCGCTCGAGCTCAACGTCACCAGATCCGTCCAGGTCACAAAGTCCGTCGTGTATTGCAGCCGGAAGGTCGGCTGATTCAAGCCGCCCACATCCTGTGCCGCCGTCAACCGCAAGCCGTTGGCGTAGATCCGCACCGGCGAACTGGTCCCGACCCCGGCGTCATGAATATAACCCGCCGTCGCCGTCAGGGAGACACTGCCCCACGCCGTCTGGGCGCCGCTGGTGTGGGTGTCAATCAGGCCCACCGTCACATTCACCGCCGCCACATACCGCACGTTCCCGCCCACCGTCACCGTGCTGGCGTTATCCGCCATCGTGATCGAGCCCGTGGCGGCTTCCACGTCCACCGTGCCGCTGCCCGCCGTATTCAAATTGCCGTTGGCGTTCTGCGTCACATTGCCGCCCGCCAAAATCTGCAGACTGCCACCACCGCTCGTCACCACCGCATTCAATACCACATCCACCAATGCTTGCAGCAGGATGTTCCCCGTGCCATTGGCGCTCACCACACCATTCACAGTCAGCGTTCCATTCACCAGCAGCACGAGCAATCCGTTGCTGCCGCTGGCCGTCGTCAGGCCGCTCTGGTTCGCCAGATCCTGCACCGTCTGCGGCGTTCCGTCCGGCTTCACCTGGCTCACCGGCACCGTGTCCACCGTCCCC
>JBEHZA010000078.1:0-13692 GCA_048497895.1 Verrucomicrobiota bacterium | reverse complement strand
GCGGGTGCTGGGATTCCACTTCGCCAGCAGGCCGCTATTCATGTAGGTCACGTATGCCGCCGCGCCATCCGGTGAAAATGCTACACCCATCGGCCGCGAACCGCGCGGCGTCGAAAGCGTTTGCAGCACCACTCCGTTGGTCGCGCTCAACACATAAATCTGATCCGAAGATTCACACGTCACCCAGATTTCCGCGTTGTTGGGACGCAACGCCAAAGTGCGTGGTTTGGTGCCAACCGCCGTTTCAAAATCCTTGCTCAATCCCGCTGCATCGATCCGCGTCACCGTGTCCGAGTCCGGATTTACGTTCCAGACTTTGTTGCGCGAAGCATCATAAATAATCTGCGCTGAGGCTACCGCCTGCGTCGCAGTCAACGGCAGGTGCACGATCTGAACCAGGCTCGCTGTGACCGTTCCACCACCATCCTTCACCCGGCCAAAGACCGCATAACGGCCCGGACTGGTATAAGTATGCGTAGCCGATTTATTGAAAGTAAACGCGCTCTGCCCGCCTCCATCACCGAAGTCGAACGAATAACTCAGGGCATCACTGTTCGTATCGGTCGCATTAATCGTAAACGTCACCGCTGAATTCGCGAGTGAAGGTGCTGCAGACGACGTGAACGAACTGATCACCGGCAGCGTATTGCCCGCCGCATTAACCAGTGCGGCCACATCTGTCGCCGATAAAATGCGGCTGTAAACTCGCACATCGTCCAATCGTCCGGAAAGCCGCAAACCATTGGCCAGCATCTGCCCGATATTCACCGTATTCGTCACGTTAAAGTTTGTCAGAATGGAAGTGTCCGAAGAGACATTCACGCCATTGACGTAGAAGGTGGCCAGACCCGCCGTCCGGTTCACCGTTATCGCCACATGATTCCAGCCACCCACTCCTACTACCCCGCTGACAGAAGCGGAAGAATTGCCATTCGTGCCACCACCGGTTTCAAAGATCACCGCGCCATTCGTCGTGCCATACGTATTCACAAACCAGCGAAAACCATCCGTGCTGGAACCGCCCGCCGAATTCGCCATGATCGTTTGACTGTTGGTGCCCGTTGGGTTCGTCCACACCCACGCCGCAAGGGTGAAGGAATTGCCGAAATTAATCGCGCCTACATCCACATACGCGCTGCCGTTAAACACGCCCGCCTGCGTGCCCACCCGCGCTACGTTGGTGAAAGTAACACCGATGTTGGTTCCATTGTTGCTCCCATATTCATCCGTCACATCGCCATCCAATTGCCACCGGTGCGTTAGATTGACGACATCACTTATTTCTGAGGCCGACAATTGCCGGTTATACGTGCGGACTTCATCCAGCCGGCCCAACAAGGGAAAGCCGTTGTTCGTGAACTCGCCTAAATATACGGTGGCATTAGCTGCGAAGCTCGTCAGGATACTGCCCGTAACGAGGTTCGAGCCATTCACATAGAGCGTGGCATGTCCACCCGCCCGATCCACCACCGCCGCCACGTGATTCCAGGCGCCCGTCGTAATGACATTGGTTGCAGTACGCGTTGCCACGAGATTTGTCCCACTGCCCGTTTCCAGAACCAGCGAGTGATCGCTGGAATTATAGGAATTCACGAACAACCGGAACCCGCTCGCGTTGCCGCCCGCGCTATTGGCCAGCACGGTTTGAATATTCGTCGAAGCCGGGTCAATCCATACCCACGAGGAAACCGTGAAAGAATTGCTGAAATTAATGGTGCCCACATTCGCAAAGGCGGCCCCATTAAACACCCCTGCCTGGCCGGAAACCCCATTGGTGAAAGTAATACCGGTGTTCGAGCCGTTGTTGCCACCGAGCGAATCATTCAGGTTGCCGTCCATCGCCCAACGATGATTCAACCCATCCGAACCAATCGCTGGCGAGAACGTCGTAAAGGTAGTGCGATACTGCGCGGCGATGCCATTGCCCACGATGTCTTTCACTCCGCCCGCTGTCAGAATCACTTCATACGTCGTCCCCGGACTCAACGGACTCGCCGGTGAGAAGTTAATCAACCCCGTCATGGTTGTGTAAGTGCCATCAACCGGCGTTGTGGTACCCACTGGACGGACAATGAACGTATTCGTCGTGAGTGATTCCACGTCAATCATATCACTCATGGAAAAACCGATCCGACTCGTAGCGGCTATGTTGACAGCGTTATTGGTCGGCACGCCATACACCACCGAAGGCCCAGTCGTATCGGGACTTTGTTGCAAGGCCATGATCCGCGCGCCGTTCGTGGAATTACCGCCACCACCACCGCCCGCCACAATCATCATATTGCCGATCGGATACGATAAATCCATAATCTGACCGTCCGGCGTGTAGGTTTGCGTTACCGCCAGTGTCTGGGCATCGAACACTTTCACGCTCGTGCTTCCGGTCGCACAGTAGCCCTTGCCATCCTTGAAAAAGACGTAACGCGGCGTGCCACCCGTTGCCACCGTGCCGACGAGCGCGATGTGATGCGGATCGCTGAAATCATACACGCGAATATCGGCCCGTTCGCAATTGTAGAAGCGGTTGCCGTAAATTAAGGAAGTATAGTTGTGGTTCGTCCCATCAATCCGGCTGTCCAGCAGGATCGGATTGCCCGGATCACTGATGTCATACACCGCAATCCCCGGCGCTTCGGTCGCGCCGCAAATCAATAGATTGCCCAACGCCTGCACCGTGCCAATCTGAAACCCGGGCGTTACGCCAGTATCCACCTGGCCGATCTTGACGATGTTCGTCGGGTTGCCGACGTTCCACACTTCGATCAGCGTGCCCGTGCCGTAACCGTGCGAGCCAGTGAACGCGTAGGGCGCCTGCACGCAATCCCACAAGCTGTTGACCGTGCCGTTCACACTGCCCACTTGCGAGCGCGTGTTGAAATCCCAGACGTGCAAGGCCGTGCCGTTGCAGGCTTCCGTGAAATAATTTTTCCAGAAACAAATATCGTGGGATTTATCGTGCGAAGTGGCGATTGACTGCACTAACACCGGCGTGCGATTACTGGCCATGCTCGACATATCCCACCAGCTATCGAACACCGGCGCATCAAACGAGCCGCTCGCCAGATACAGTTTGCCGTGTTGAAAGTCTCCAATCGTCACGCGCCCGCCGACATTATTGGAGGGAAACGTGTACACAATTTTCCCGATCTCAGCCGCGGTGAAAGTCGGTTGGGTAATGCCTTGAGCGTGGCCCTGCTGAATCGTCATGGCCAGCACGGCGATGCTCAAAGCGGCTCCTCGCAACCCGCCGCCGATGAACTTCAACCAGTGACCAGGTTGAAACTCACGAAAAATGGAAAAGAAACCGGCCGTGGGCGACGCGTGGGGCTGAGCATTCATAGTGGGTGAGGGGGAATCGTAACGCACATGCTCTGCCGCACCTCTGCCCCCGGAAACGACGCCCCTGCAATGAATGTGGTACAGCGCTGTGCATGTTCGCAAACTTTGGGTTAACGCGAGCACTCTAATCCGGGAAGCCGATGGCCGTCTTGAATTTTACGACAAATTCTTTGTAAAAAACGACACCCCCTACCCCGGTGCCAGTTCCCGCTGATGTTTCACCCGGTAATCTTTGGGACTGAACTGAAAGCTGTCTTTAAAGCGGTTGTCAAAATGGCTCTGATCGCAAAACCCGGTTTCATGGGCGATTTCGCTCATGGAAAGATTCGTGTCCCGCAACAGTTGCGAGGCTTTGGCCAGACGCAAGTGAATCACATACTGGGCAAACGTAGTGCCGGTGGTTTTTTTGAAAAAATCTTTAAACCGCGTCTCACTCATTCCGACCATGGCGGCCGCTTCACTCAGGCGCAATTTCTCCGCGTAATGCGCGTTCAAAAAATCAAACAGCCGCTTCAGACGCTGCACCCGCTCGCGCTGATGGTTGTAACGCGGACTTGCCGCAGCATCATGCAGTTTGAAATGCCGCCGCAATCCATAGAGCATTTCCAATAACTGCAACTTGCACAGCGCCTGCCGGTCTTCCAATGGGTCGGTGCTGAAAAAAGCCGTGACCAGCCGCATCAAAGCCTGATGCACGGCGGGCGCTTGCGGAGCCGCCGCCCGCAGCAACGGTGAGGCGTCATCCGGACGCTCCAGAAAAGGTGCCAGAAACGCCGCGTCGCATTGACAGGAGCCGATGCTGTAAACCAGCTCCGGCATAAAATAAATCACCAGCGATTGATGATTGCCGTCCAGATCCAGCATGCCATGCAGCTTAAGATTATCCACGAGTAGGACATCGCCGGGCGCGAACTCGATCACCTGTTCACCGGAACGAAACCGGCCTGCGCCCGTCACCGGTATAATCATTTCCAGATGCTCATGCCAGTTCAGCCAGTTGGCCCCCAGCATCTCGCGGTAGGCGGGAAAAGAATAGAAACGGAGGATTAATGGAAAGGCCGGTTCAAACGCCTGAGCCAATCGCTTTTTGGAATCCACCACGCGGTGAATCGCCAGCGGTTCAAAGCGATACGTGCTCAATAACTGCAACAGTGGCAGAGGATCGCTCATGTGATGGGAGAATCATACAAAACCGCCCGCGAAAGGCTACGTAAAAGCAGGCCCGGCTTCCCGCCTCCGCCGGCCTTCCGGAACCGGCAAAATAATCCTCCACCACGAAGGTCAATGAAGGCTAATGATCACCGGAAAAGTATTCGCGCGAATAGAATAACGTTGCTTTTTATTCACTTCTGCAAAAACTATTCCCCGAGCCGTTGGTTCGCGATAAATGCTATCGCGGACCGTTCTAAACAACGCAAAGAGGTGTGCTATGTGGTACTATTTCGAGGCAGGGTAACAAAAAGGTCCGGTCAGCGAACCGGAACTGGAGGCTTTACACCATTCTGGCAGTATTACCCCCACCACGCTCGTTTGGCGGGAAGGCCTCGCCAACTGGCTCCCGTATAGCCAGGCTAAAGGTACTGGTGGAGCCGGTGTGCCGTCCGATGGCGTCGTCTGCGTCGAATGTGGCAAAATCTTTTCTGAAAATGACGTCATCCGTTACGGCAATGCCGCCGTTTGCGCCAATTGCAAACCGATCTTCGTGCAGCGCCTGAAAGAAGGCGTCAGCCAGCCCGGCGGCATGGATTACGCCGGTTTTTGGATTCGCTTCGGTGCCAAATTCCTGGATGGCATTATTTTAATGGTCGTAAATTCGACCGTCAATTTTCTGCTGTTCCGTACCGCTGCTGGCTCGGCCTCGGCAAACGCTGCTTTGGGAACGCTCGTCCTGAGCACCGGGATTAACATGCTGTTTGCGGTTTCTTATAACACCTTTTTCATCGGCAACTACGGGGCCACGCCCGGCAAAATGGCCGCCAAGATTCGCATCGTGAGGCCGGATGGCAGCAAGGTCGGTTATGGCCGGGCTTGTGCCCGGTATTTTGCCGAAATCGTCAGCGGGCTGACTCTTTCCATTGGCTATCTGATCGCCGCTTTCGATGAAGAAAAACGCTCCCTGCACGACCGTATTTGCGATACCCGGGTGATCAAAGCTTAACGCGTCCAGATGAGCGTCAATCCCGTTAGTTGCCCGAAATGCCAGACCCGGTTGCTGGACGGGGTTTTCAACACCCCCACCCTGCAACCGTGTCCGAACTGCGCCACACCTATCCTGGTGGAGGTTTTTCCGGCGTTCTTCCGCCCGCCCGCTCCCCTGCAAACCGGTGAAGCTCTCATGGGCGAAGGCGAAGCGAGCTGCTTTTATCACCCGCAAAAGAAAGCCGCCGTGCCCTGTGAAGGCTGCGGCCGTTTTCTCTGCGCGCTCTGTGATGTCGAATTGAACGGCCAGCACCTGTGCCCGGCCTGTCTCGAAAGCGGCAAGAAAAAAGGCAAAATCAAAAACCTCCAAAACGAGCGGACTCTGCATGACAGCATTGCCCTGACCGCCGCCATTCTGCCGGTGCTTTTCTGGCCACTGACATTTGTCACTGCGCCCGCCACGATTTTTTGGAGCATTCGCCACTGGAATACTCCGACCAGTCTGATTCCCCGCACGAAAATCCGCTTTGTGCTCGCGATCATTATCGCCGGACTGCAAATCACCGGCTGGATCATTGGATTGTATTTTGTGTTCCGGAAAAAGTAAGCGAACGAACGTTACGAGCTATGGCGAAGACCGAAAAAGAATACGTGCGCCTGCCGGGCCGTGGAATGCGTCGGCAAGGGCTGATCAGCGCCGGCCGGGCCATGACCTCACTCTGGCTCGGCAAGGATCACCTGTTGTACCTTGAAAACCGCGCTGGCTATACCGAGAGCTACAAACGGTTTTATTACCGTGATATCCAGGCATTCATCCTGGGAAAAACTCAAAGCGGCTTGATCTGGAACCTCGTTCTGGGTCTGTTGTTTCTGCTTTGCGCCTTGCCCGCCGTCATGGTTCACGACACCGTGGGAAAAGCTTTTCTGATTTTTCTCGCCTTCGTTTTTGGAATCATTTTGCTGATCCACTGGCTCTACGGTCCCACCTGCGTTTGCTATATCAAGACCGCTGTGCAAACGGAGGAATTACCCTCCCTGAGCCGGTTACCCCGGGCGCTCAAGGTGATCGAACGGTTGCGCTCGCGGATCGCCGAAGCTCAAGGCGAATTGACCGGCGAACAAGTCGCCGCCAGTTTTCGCACCTCCATCTTGGCCAGCGTTCCGGAAACTCCGCCAGTCGTTATTCCACCGGCGCCGGTCATTAGTCCGGAAACCATGCCCAATTATTTTTACAGTGGCGGCGCTCACACGGCCCTGTTTTACCTGTTGCTGGTGGATGGATTGATTAAGTGCGTCTACCTGCTGCACCAGTTTGCCATCCTGATTCCTCTGGGGGCCATCGTCAGCCTGGCCGCTGTAATCTGCCTCGCCCTGGCGCTGACGAAACAACATAGCAGTTTATTGGATCAACGCTTGCGCCGGATTACCTGGACGGCCCTCGGTGCTTACGGTGGCCGTTTGATCATTTCCACCGCTTACGCCATGATGCTGCTGATGTTCAAGTCTGGAACTCTGGCTGACCGTTCACCCTGGAAAGACCCCTTGCTGCTGGGCTTGCTTGTCGTGGCCATCGGCTTGAATTTCGGCGTGGGCGCTTACGGCCTCTTCGCCATGCGGGAATTTAAACGCAGTCAGGAACCACCGCCACTGCCGGTAGCCAATTAAACCGATGTCACTGCTGGTTCATCAACGCTGCCTGAATCATTCGCTTCGCGAAGCGGCCGCACGTTGCCCGGAGTGCGGCCAGTATTACTGCCGTGAATGTATTACCGAACACGATGACCGCGTCATCTGCGCCGGTTGCCTGAAAAAACTGGTCAAACCCACGACCAGCAACCGCCTGCCGCTGGCCAGTGTCGCCCTCGTCACGCAAGGTCTGATGGGGTTGCTGGCCATTTGGCTTTTCTTTTACCTGATCGGCTCCGCTTTGGTAGCCATTCCGGCAGCCTTTCACGAAGGCACCCTCTGGCAAAGCAGTTCCCAATTTCTGGAATGAAACCGGAAAAAAAACGAGCCAGCGGACCCGGCGCTTTGGAATTGATCGAAGAAGCGGTGCACCTGCTGCGTCTGGCGCCGACGGGTATCCTGGCCACCTATTATCTCGGCAGCCTGCCGTTTGTGCTCTGCTTTTTATATTTCTGGGCGGACATGAGCCGGAGCGCTTATGCCGAAAAACATTGCGCCGTCTCCGCCCTGGGATTGGCCTTCGCCTTCATCTGGATGAAGACGTGGCAAAGCGTCTTCGCCCGGCAAGTGCGCGCCTATGTGGCGCGGGAAACTCCGCCGGAATGGCCGCTCTCACGCTGGCTGCGCGTTGCCAGTCAGCAAACGCTTCTGCATGCCACCGGTGTCTTTATCGTTCCAGCCGCTCTGGTCCTCACCCTGCCCTTTGGCTGGGTCTATGCTTTTTATCAAAACCTGACCGTTCTCGGAGATGGGGAAACCAAAGAACTGAAAAAACTTTGGCCGCGCGCTGCCAGGCAATGCTTCCTTTGGCCCAAACAAAACCACGCCCTGCTCGCCATCCTCAGTCTGTTTGGTCTTTTCGTCGCCCTCAATGCCGCCATCGGCGCAGCGGAAATTCCGGCCTTGCTGAAAATGCTCTTCGGTTGGGAAAACGCCTTTACCCGCAGCTCGCATTCGCTCTTGAACACGACTTTTCTGGCCGCCATTGGCTGGCTGACTTATCTGTGCGTCGATCCGATCCTTAAAGCTGTCTATGTCCTGCGTTGTTTCTACGGTGAATCCCTGCACACCGGAGATGATCTGAAAGCGGAACTCAAATCCCTGACCGCTGGTCGATTTGCCACGCTCGCGCTCGCTCTGCTCCTGTTCAGCCATCACACCGGCCGGGCCGAAACCAATCAAACGGAAGTCGTGCCCGCCCACGCCGCCTCCCACTCCCATCCAGCGACCCCCAAAGTTTCCGCCGCCAACCTCGATCAGCAAATCAATCAGGTCATTCACCAGCGCGAATACGACTGGCGTTTGCCCCGGGAAAAACTCGAAGTGGATGATCGTCATAAAGGCCCCTTTGATAAATTCATGGATTCACTCGTCGAACGCGTCAAAGGCTGGTTCTCCGGAATCCTCGTCATGGCCCGTGATCTGGCCCGTTCGATTCGCGATTTCCTGCAATGGGTCTGGGACAAACTGGGCCGGAACAAAACCGGGCCATCCGAAAGCCCGGACAATGGAGAGAAATGGATTACCTCCTTGCAGGCGCTCCTCTTGATTTTGTTGGCCGCAGTAGTGTCCGCCCTGGTGATCCTGATTTTCCGCGCCTGGAAACAGCGTCGCTTCCGGCGGGATGAAATCGCCACCCAACCGGTGCAGCCTGTTCCGGATTTGAACGATGAAAACGTGGCGGCCGATCAGTTGCCGGAAGACGGCTGGCTGAAGCTGGCTGGCGAGTTGATGGCCCAGGGGGATTTGCGCCTCGCCCTGCGGGCCTTTTATCTGGCCAGCCTCGCCCACCTCGCGCAACGGGAAATCATCCAGCTCGCCCGTTTCAAATCCAATCGCGACTACGAACGCGAATTGCGCCGGCGCGCACGGGCGTTGCCGGAATTGCAGGCCGCCTTCACCGAGAATGTGGCTCTCTTTGACTGCGTCTGGTATGGCGCCCATCCGGTCACGGAAACAGCGCTGCAAAATTTCAAAAGCAACGTGGAAAGGATCAAGGCTTGCTGAAGAAAAATCCAGTCCTTTGGCTCCTGCCCGTGCTGCTGATCCTGTTCGGCGCCGGCATCGTGCATTTGCTGAAACTGCGCCTGGATACGGGGGACGTGTATCCTCCTTACTCCTCCCTGCGCGCCGATCCACTGGGCACTAAAGCGTTCTACGAAAGCCTCACCGACCTGCCTCAATTTTCCGTCCAACGGTACTATGAACCCCTGCATAAATTAGACGCCGGAAAAAACACCACGCTCCTTTTCCTCGGCACGCCCATTCGCGGGCTGGAGATTTCCGATGAAAACGAAGCCGGTGTGCTGGAAAAATTCATGCGCGAGGGCGGCCGCATCGTTGTTTGCCTGACTCCTGAATTTGAAGCGGTACGGCCGGAAACCAAATTTGAAAAGCCTGAGAAACCCACCGCCGGCGATCCGGATTCAAAAAAGACCGGCAAAAAGAATAAGCCGAAAAAAATCAAACCAGGGGAAGACGAGTTCCCGGGCGTGAAACAGATATCTCTGCTGGACCGGTGGAACTTGAATTGCCAGCGCTCCCCGATGGCCATCGATAAAAATGGCGCTTATGAACCTTTTAAAGCCCGCCCGGCTGATGATTCCCCTCTCCAAGCCACCGTTCCCTGGCATAGCGCTGTTTACTTTACGAAGTTGACCAACGAATGGCGCGTGCTTTACACCGCCTTAAAAAACCCGGTGGTGATCGAAAGAGATTTTGGAGCCGGTTCGCTGGTCGTAGCCTCGGATTCTTATTTTCTAAGCAACGAAGCGTTGCGCAAAGACCGGCAACCGGAATTGCTGGTCTGGACGCTGGGGGCAAACAGCCACGTGCTCTTTGATGAAACCCATCTCGGCTTGAATGAACAGGCCGGTGTCGCCACCCTGATTCTCCGTTACCGGCTGTATGGCGCCGTCATCGCCTTCATCCTGCTGGCTGGCTTGTTTATCTGGAAAAATGCCACCAGCTTTGTTCCGCCGCATGCCGATGATCCGAAAGTCGCGGGGACCGCTTCGGTCGCTGGCCGCGATGCCGCCGCCGGCTTTATCAACTGGCTGGGCCGCGGATTGCCCGCGCAGGACGTCATCTCTTTATGCCTGCAGGAATGGAAAAAATCCTGTGCCCGCAGCCGACCCGGCCTGCTTACCAAAGCAGACCGCATCCAGGCCGTTGTCGATCAGGAAAATTCCCGTCCTCCGAAGGAACGCAATCCGGTGCAAGCCTACGCCACTATCAGTCAGATTGTGGCGGAAAGAAAATGAGAACCACCCGCTAATTTATGAATGAAACTCTCGATCAATTAAAAGCCACGCTGCAGGAAGCCCGGCAGGAAGTCGCCAAAGTCATCATTGGACAAACCGACGTGGTGGACAAAGCGTTGATTGCGATTTTTACCGGACAGCACGCCTTGATCGAAGGCACACCCGGGGTCGCCAAAACGTTGCTGGTCCGCACGCTGGCACAAGTGCTGGGTTGCGATTTCTCGCGCATCCAATTCACGCCTGACCTGATGCCCGCGGACATCACCGGCACCAACGTCTTCAATCTGCAACGGAATGAGTTCACGTTGATCAAAGGGCCGATCTTCACCAGCTTCCTGCTCGCCGATGAAATCAATCGCGCACCGGCCAAAACTCAATCCGCACTCCTGCAAGCCATGCAGGAACGCCAGGTCAGTATCGATCGCGACACGCATGCGCTCTCGCCCAACTTCACCGTGTTCGCCACGCAGAACCCCATCGAATACGAAGGCACCTATCCCTTGCCGGAAGCGCAAAAAGACCGGTTCATGCTGAAAATCACCATGAACTTCCCGGCCCGGGATGAGGAATTATTGCTCGCCCGCCGCACGTTGGGCCTGGAATCACCGGAAGCCACCCTGCACAGCGGCGCGGTGAAAACCATCATCACTGCCGATGTATTGACGGCCTTGCGCCAGCAACTCAGCCAGTTGGTCCTGCGGGAGGAACTGGCCGCTTACACCGTGGATATTGTGCGCGCCACCCGCCAGAACGAAAGTGTGCTGGTGGGCGCCGGTCCACGCGCCACACAAGCACTGCTCCTGGCCAGTCGCGCTTTCGCCGCCATTTCCGGCCGCGACTTTGTCACCCCGGACGACATCAAAACCATGGCCGTGCCGGTTCTGGAACATCGTTTGATTTTGCGTCCGGAGTTTGAAATCGAAGGCGTCACCGTGTTGGAAGTCATCCAAAAAATCCTGCAGGAAATCGCTGTCCCGAGATGATCGTTCCCGCTTCCAGATTATTATGGGGCGTCGGCCTCGTGGTCGTGCCGCTGGCGACAATCGCGGCCACGTCCTCCGCTGCGGCAGGTCTGGCGATTACCTTGATCCTGTGCCTGCTCGCCGCCGCCTTGCTGGACCTCTCGCTCGGTTTCGGCTCGCTCCACGGGCTGACGGTGGAACTCCCTAAAATTGTCCGCCTCGCCAAAGGCCGCCCCGGAAATATTGAACTGCTCATCCACAACAACGCGCAAAAAACGAGACGGCTCCGGCTGGGATTGCCGTTCCCGCGGGAGATTCATTCAGAAACCGAAGACCTGCTGGCAGCGCTGCCCGCCAATCATTCCCTGTCCAAATTGAATTGGCTCTGCACACCCCAGGAACGCGGCAGTTATCAACTCGATAAATGCTATTTGGAAACCCCCTCACCATGGGGCTTCTGGGCCATCCGCGGCGCGTGCGCCATTCAAGCGGAAATCCGCGTTTATCCCAATCTGCTCGATGAACGCAAAAGCGCAGGCGCACTGTTCCTGAATCGCGGCAATCTCGGCGTGCACGCTCATCGTCAGGTGGGCCGGGGTCGTGATTTTGAGAAACTGCGCGAATACATCCCGGGGGATGGTTATGACGAAGTGCATTGGAAAGCCACCGCCAAGCGGGGCCGTCCCATCACCAAGGTGTTTCAAATCGAACGCACCCAGGAAGTTTACGTCATCATTGATTCCTCCCGTTTAACCGCGCGCAAACAAGTGGCCAAAGCGGAAGCTCAAAAGCACACTGGCACGTCATCGAAACCGGAAACCGTGTCGTCCCCCGAAAACACCGGCGTCCCCGTGCTGGAACGGTTCATCAACGCCGCCCTGGTTCTGGGCATGGCCGCAGAACAACAAGGCGATTTATTTGGCCTGATTACGTTCAGTGACCGGGTGCAGAATTTCGTCCGCGCGAAAAACGGCAAATCGCATTACAACGCCTGCCGCGATGCCATTTACGCTTTGCAGCCGCAAGTAGTCACTCCAGATTTTGACGAGTTGTGCTCCTTTATCCGCCTGCGCCTGCGGCGACGCGCTCTCTTGATCGTCCTGACCGCACTCGACGATCCTATACTGGCGGAAAACTTCACCCGCAATCTGGATTTGATCTGCCGTCAGCACCTGATTCTGGTAAATATGTTTCAACCGGCAGGTGTGGCGCCGGTCTTCAGCAATCCCAACGTGCAATCCCTGGATGAAGTTTACCGGGAACTCGCCGGGCATGTCCGCTGGCATAATCTGCGCGAACTTGAAAAAACCCTGAAACAACGCGGCGTTAATTTCACCCTGCTCGAAAATGAAAAAATGAGCGCCCAACTGGTGACGCAATATCTGGATATTAAGCAAAGGCAACTGCTGTGATTATCGATATTTCCAAGTTCATCGCGAGCGAACAACGTTACTGGAAAGATCTGGAAACGTGGCTCGACCGTTTGGAGCGCGAACCCTCACTCTCGCTGACTCTCGATCAGTTGAAGCACTTTCACTATCTCTACGAACGAACCTCGGCCGATCTGGCGAAGATCATGACGTTCGCTTCTGAGCCTGACACTCGCCGGTATTTAGAATCCCTCGTTGGCCGCGCCTATGCGGAAATCCATGAAACCCGGGAACGTCAGCACCGCTTCTCGCCTCTGGAATGGTTTTTCAAAACGTTTCCTCAAACCTTCCGGAAACACGTTCGGGCATTTCATCTCTCCCTGGCGATTACCATCGTAGGCGTGATTTTCGGGGTGGGCGCGCTATTGCTCGACCGTGACGCCAAAGAAGTGCTGATGCCTTTCTCGCATTTGCAGGGCGATCCTTCCAAGCGTGTGGCTCAGGAGGAAAAAGCCACCAACGACCGGCTGGAAGGGAATAAAACCACTTTCTCCGCCTTCCTGATGACACATAACACCAAGGTGGCCATCCTCACCATGGCGCTCGGCATGACCTGGGGTGTTGGCTCCGTCATCATCCTGTTTTCCAACGGCATCATGGTCGGCGCCGTGGCCATCGATTACATCATGGCCGGGCAAACCAAATTTCTCTTCGGCTGGCTGTTGCCGCACGGGGTGATTGAAATTCCGGCCATCTTAATTGCCGGTCAAGCGGGCTTGATGCTGGCCGGGGCCCTGATCGGCTGGGGCAAACGCGTGCCGCTGGCCCAGCGGCTGCGGCTCATTTCCGGTGACGTGACCACGCTCATTTTCGGAGTGGCTGCCATGCTGGTATGGGCCGGTTTTATCGAGGCTTTCCTCTCTCAATATCATG
>JBEHZA010000077.1:0-13722 GCA_048497895.1 Verrucomicrobiota bacterium | reverse complement strand
GTAGAACCAATCGTGCAGGCGCTGTGGCACGGAGCTATTGAATTACAAAAGGCAAAACTGCCATCCAATGCGCCACCGGTATTCTTAATGGATTGGAATCGCCGGGTTGGCCGGACCCCGCCCTCCATCGGCACATTTGATAATCGCTCGATTAGTTTTCCGAGTGACTTTCCTTCAGCCAATTATCTGCATGCGCAAGGCATCAGCCGCGTGATCGTAATCATGACCGCCAGTTTTCAACCGCAACCGGATTTGGCTCATACCCTTTTGAGGTGGCAGGATAGCGGCATCACCATCGAGACAAAATCCATTTACCACGCTGCTCCACCGGCAGTGTGTAAAGTGAATCGTCCGTCGTGGTTTCGTTCCTTGTGGTATCGGATGCTGACATTAACCGGATTTCGCCGTCAGGTATTGGGCGGTTTCGGCGGTGTAATCCCGGACTCATCGAGTGCTGGTTGAGCCATTCCGGATTTATCGGTCGTTATCATCTCATTTTTTGCTTCGCGAACTCGAGCGGCAGAGTGGCCGTCTCTTCAACGGCGTTGTTGGGGTGCAAGTCCCCAGCGAAGCACCATTTTTATTCAGCCGGCGTAGCTCAGCAGCGACAGGCGTTGGCACGCGGCCACCTTGTCAACTGCCAGGATTATCCCCACGGGAGTGCCAGTCTCTCCGTCGGCTCCAGTATTTATGCGTCCGTAGTGAAATTACCATCATGCTCCGCTTCGAACGGAGGGTTGCGGGTGAGAGTCCTGCCGGACGCACCAATTCCTAATGCGAAAGGCGGAACTCGGAGTGTTGATTGAAAACCGCCATCCGTGCCGTAAATCGCAAATCGTAAATATCCCGCCGTGTTAGCCCAACTTTGGTAGAGGCGTCCCGCTCAGAACGGGAAGGTTGAAGGTTCGAATCCTTCACACGGCACCATTTTCAGCCACCGGCAAACGAACAATGAAGCGCGCTCCCTGGCCCGAAAAAGGCGCGCAAGCCACAGTTCCACCTGACGCTTCGGCATATTTCCGGACGATGAACAGCCCCATTCCGTGAGCGGATTCCCGTCCGATAGGAGGAGTGCTCAACCGTGAAAACCGTTGAAACAAGCGATCCCGTTCGGTCTCCGGAATTCCCGGCCCTTGATCCGTAACCGTGAAGGTGGCGAATTCACCGGCCATCTCCACGGCCACCGTTACTTTCGTATCCACGGGAGAGTATTTTAACGCATTGGAGACGAGATTCCCAACTATGTGCGCCAACGCTTGCGGGTCCACATAGACATCGACCGCAGCCGACGGAAAATCATACCCGAACTGAATCCGTTTTTCGTGAGCGACGGCCTGATGAGTCTTAATCTGCTCACGCACAAAGGCGGTCAATTCAACCGCCTGAGGGCGCAGTTTTAGCTGATCCTGCTCTACGTTTCTGAGTTGGAGGATTTGCTCCACCATTTGTTGCATCTCTTTGGACGCCCGGGTGAGTTCATCTGAAGCAGCGCGAGCCTCCGGATCCACCGGGTATTCCCGTAACAAGGCCGACGTCGTCGTGATCGTGGTCAACGGGTTGTTTAAATCGTGGGCCACAATGCTGAAAAACTCATCCCGTTCCAGTTGCAGTTTGCGGAGATTCCCATTCACAACCGCGAGATTTTCGGCTGATTGTTCCAGCCGTTGAAACGCCTCGACCCGCGTCCGCTCAATGATCAAAGCAATCGCGACTACAAAAAGAACCAACCCGGTGTTGCCGAACAATTCAATCCACACTTGAGCGCCAGGGGGATAACGCACCGGAAAAACGACCCCGACGTGATCCAGCAGCACAAAGATCACGCTGATCGTCACGGATACCGAGGTCCAAAAAATGGCCGGACCACCGCCCGCGATCAATACACACACGAGCGGAGAAGCCGCCAGCCAGGGAATGCTGGGACTGTGAATGCCTCCCTGCAAAGGCGACATGATCGTCAGCGCAATTGTAAATAACAGGGAGAAGTAATTGGCCACCAGTTGCGGCGAACGTTTATAAATCAGAATAGGCCACGTTGCCCCCATCCAAATCACCGTCAGACCAATAATCAAACTGCCGGAGATAAACCCCAGGGCAAAATAGAATAAAGCATAGGCCAGTCCGAAAACGACTCCTAACCGGTGAAACGAGATGATGAGTCGATAACGGCGCAACAGATCGGGATTCTGGCGCACACTTTCCGGAATCAACGATTCGATGCGGGACGCGCTCCCAAAAAACAAGGCCAGTCCGGCAAATATCCGTCGCGTCGTCATCGTTAATGAAAGTTAACCAGCCAATCCACAACCTCAATAAACAGCTCTTGCGCAAGCTCTTTAACGTCCGTCAACAAAAGCACAACACCCTGTGCATTTACCTCAATACGAGGGGGATTCGAGCGTATCCATGGTCGTTCCACAAGTCAGAATTGAAAAATTCAGGAACGCCCAATTCAAAACGTAAAATTGGGTTTTAAAAATCCATCACCTGGAAATTCTCAGGAGTGTCAACCGGACCAGCGAGCCGGGACTGTTTGCTAAACAGATCGATCCTCATTTGGGGGATTGTGGTGCAAGTCCACGGCATTCCGCCATTTCGCGGCGTGCAGTTCAATGAGAACCGTCCGCCATCTTAATTTGGAACGCAGAGTGCGGATTTCGGAATGAAGGAAACACACGTCCCATTTCAGCCTCGTGGTGTAACCAGCAGCACATCGGTCTCTGACACCGGTAGTCCCGGAGCAACGCCGGGCGAGGCGACCATGGCCCGTTAGTATAGTATCAATGCAGTAGTCTTACAAACTACCTACGATGGAGAGTTACCATCACGGGCTACCATTTTTCCTGCCGAACAGTGTAGAAGTCGCATAACCGCCTTTGAAGCGGAAGGGCCTGGAGCATTACCAGGTTCGGCAGCCACTTTCGATTTCGGATTGGCAATTGTGGATTTTCGTTTGAAGAAACGCCGTTCTCAAAACGCAATTGCCAGGAGGTTATACAAGGAACAAACACCGGTCTGAAACAATCGTTAAAAATGTTGAAGCGTTAAAAGCGTAGTTAGGCACACGCACTCTTTTTAACGCTTTTAATTTATCACGTTTTAACAAACAAAATTATGAACGACCTACTAAACAAAGCCACGGTGCTGGTGCTTAACCGCAACTGGCAGGCGATCAACATTCGCACGCCGGCGGATGCCTTTTGCCAGATGGCAACGGGCGTTGCGACCGCGCTGGAGATTGAAAGTGAACAGCACATTCGCCCGGTTAAGTGGGACGAATGGGTAACGCTGCCGATTCGCCCGCAGGATCAGGCCGTGCACACGGTGCGCGGCGCGATCCGCGTGCCGACGGTCATTGTGCTCGCCAACTTTGCGCAGGTGCCGAAGAAACGCCCGAAGCTGTGCGCCAAGACGATTCGCGAACGTGACGGCAATCGCTGCCAGTACACGGGCAAGCCACTCAAGCCGGACGAAGGCAGCATTGATCATGTTCTGCCCCGTTCGCGCGGCGGTCTGGACACGTGGGAAAACTGTGTCTGGGCCAGCAAGGAAGTAAACTCGAAGAAAGGCAATCGTCTGCCGCATGAAGCCGGCTTGAAGCTGCTGCGCGCGCCCCGCGCCGTCGTGGAAATGCCGGTCACGGCTTACCTCCGGAATCAGCATGGCATCCCGGACTGGAAGTGGTTCGTAATGGAATAACCCAAAGCAGCAGTCGCAAGACTGTTGCCATATTTTAAAGAGGAAATGCATATGATGGATCAAAAACAGATAACGCTCTTTCGTCCGGTCGGGCCGAAGGAATTGAAGCTCATTCAGGAAGTCGAATATCGCGCCTTTCCGCCCAGATTGCCGGAACAGCCGATATTTTATCCGGTATTGAATGAAGGCTACGCCACGCAGATCGCCCGGGATTGGAACGCCAAAGATTCAGGGGCCGGATACGTCACGCGCTTTCGTGTGAACACCGAATTCTTGAGCCGTTACCCGGTTCAAACGGTCGGCGGAATCGTTCATCAGGAATACTGGATTCCGGCCGAGGAACTGGCGGAGTTCAATCGCAATATTATTGGCAAAATCGAAGTAATCGCGGAGTTTCATTAGACGATGAAGCTCGCCGCCTCCTACAAGCAATGACAACCCTGCTGTTATCCGGTCGCTACACATCAGAATCCATTGCCTTGTGGGAGGCCTGTATTCGCACAGGTTGGAATGTAGAACGATTGCGAGATTGGAAAATCCCTGTGTTAAATAGTGATAAATTCGCAATCTATGGTGAACCTCTTTTCGCGAATGTGATATGCAATGCTCTCGATTTAGTCTTATTGGAACCAAAACTGGACTGGTTGGCTGAATTGGGAATGGAATTTAAGAACCGACGGGTGATTTTTTCCAACGTTAATGAGGCGAGAAAACTGACTCAGCGTTCATTCGTGAAACCAGCAGATAACAAAATCTTCGATTCAAAGGTTTACAGCACCGGATTGGAACTTCCTGATGAAAGCGCCTTAGATGGTTCGTTGCCTGTTTTGATCGCTGATCCGGTCGAGTGGGAAGTTGAATATCGCTGCTTCGTTCTTGATGACAAAGTTGTAACACTTTCCCCTTACTGGAGAAGCGATCGCCCGGCTCAATCTTCTGATGGCGCCTGGCCGGCAAGTGCGTCTGAATTTGAAAATGCCCATCGATTTGCCTTGGAGGTAGTGAAAGCTACCTCGCGCACCTTACCCCCTGCGATTGTACTGGACGTTGGAATTATTCGTGACAAAGGCTGGAGTGTGGTGGAATGCAATCCTGCTTGGGCATCTGGATTTTACGGATGCGAACCGGAACAAATTTTACCAGTGTTAGCACGTGCATGTGTCAAACGGGATGAATTGTCCGAAGAAGACAAAGCGTGGATCATTACCCGCAATGCCGGAAAGCAGATCTAGCTATGCCTTATCTCGTTTTCCCCTTATTCATCGCTTCCGTGAACCAATCCACCGTCTTTGGCGCTGAGGGTTTCTCGTGACGAGGCGCCGGTGGGCGTGGAGCGGCGGGCGAGGTGCGATTGCCCGCAGCCGCACCGATCTCCGGGTTGGCTTTCATGGAAAGTGAAATACGCTTGCGCGGCAAATCCAGTTCCACCACGGTCACGGTCACTTTTTGATGCACCTTGACGATCGTGGCCGGATCTTTGACGAAACGGTCAGCCAACTGGCTTACGTGCACAAGCCCGTCTTGATGCACGCCGATATCCACAAACGCGCCGAAGGCCGTGACGTTCGTGACGATGCCGGGTAACTTCATGCCGAGCTTCAAATCCTCTATTTTCTCGACGCCATCTTGAAACGCGAAGGCTTCGAACTTTTGACGCGGGTCACGCCCCGGCTTGGCCAATTCTGAGAGAATGTCGTTCAACGTCGGCAAGCCCACGGCTTCCGTGACGTATTTCTGAAGCTGAATTTTTTGACGCAAACCGGCATCGCGCAACAGGTCTTTTACGGAGCAATGCAAATCCTTCGTCATCGCATCGACAATCCCGTAACTCTCCGGATGCACAGCGCTCGCATCCAGCGGATGTTCACCATCGCGCAAGGGGAGAAAGCCTGCCGCCTGTTCGTAAGCCTTCGGCCCAAGGCGCGGCACTTTTAATAACTCAGCGCGCGAATGAAACGGCCCATGTTCATTGCGATAGGCAACGATGTTGGCCGCCAGCGCCGGACCAAGGCCGGACACGTAACTCAACAATTGTTTGCTCGCCGTATTCAACTCCACCCCCACCCCGTTTACGCAACTCATCACCGCATCATCCAGACTACGTTTGAGCGCGGCAGCATCGACATCGTGTTGATATTGCCCCACGCCAATCGACTTCGGATCGAGCTTCACCAATTCCGCCAGCGGATCCATCAGCCGGCGTCCAATCGAGACCGAGCCGCGCACGGTCACGTCCTGATCCGGAAATTCCTCCCGTGCGACATCCGAGGCCGAATAGATCGACGCCCCGCTTTCATTGACCATCACTACCGGAATCGACGTTGGCAGGCCGAGCTTCTTCACGAACGTTTCGGTTTCGCGTCCGGCTGTGCCATTACCAATCGCAATCGCTTCGATCTGGTATTTCTGGCAGAGCGTCCGCACTGTTTCACCAGCCTGGCTCACCCGGTGTTCCGATTGCGAAGGATAAATGACATCGTGATGGAGCAACTTTCCCTGACGATCCAGGCACACCACTTTGCAGCCCGTGCGAAAGCCCGGGTCAATCGCCAGCACATTCTTTTGCCCCAGCGGCGAGGCGAGCAGCAATTCCCGCAGATTTTCCGAGAACACGCGAATCGCTTCCGTATCCGCCCTCTTCTTGGATTCGATTCGCACCTCGGCTTCGATCGCGAAACCCAGCAACCGCTTGTAACTATCCTGCACGGCCAAACGCACCTGCTCTGCCGCCGGGCCTTTGCCCGTGACGAACATCGGCTCCAGCAATGTTAACGCGTCCGCTTCCGGCGGCGTGATGCGCATCATGAGGAAACCCTCGGTTTCACCCCGCCGAATCGCCAGCAATCGATGACTTGGAATTGTGGCCACAGGCTCAGTCCAATCAAAGTAATCCTTAAACTTGGCCCCTTCGGTGACTTTATCCGACATCACTTTGGAACGAACCGTAGCCTTGCGCCAATAGAGTTCACGCAATTGCGCCCGGGCCATAGCGTCATCGCTAACGCGCTCGGCAATAATATCACGCGCACCGGCCAGGGCCGCCTCCACCGAAGCAACGCCCTTCGCCGCATCCACGTAAGCCTTGGCCGCAGTCAGCGGGTCAACCGTGCTTTGCCCCTGAAAGATTAAATCCGCCAGAGGCTCCAGTCCCTGTTCCTTCGCGATGATCGCGCGAGTGCGGCGTTTGGGACGGTAGGGCTGATAAATATCTTCCAGCTCAGTCAATGTCTCCGCCTCAATGACCGCCCGTTTCAACTCATCCGTCAGCAACGAACGTTCCTCCAGCGACTTCACAATCGCCTCCCGGCGTTGGTCCAGTTCAGCCAGACTCGCGAAACGATCACGCACATTGGCAATCGCTACTTCGTCGAGCGAGCCGGTAACCTCCTTGCGATAACGGGAGATGAAAGGAACCGTCGCTCCTTCTTCCAGCAAACGCCCCGTGGCGGCAACCTGCCGGGGTTGAAGCTTTAATTCCGCCGCGATCTTTGCTACGTATTTTTCGTTCATTTGAAAACGGGCCGCATTCTGCAACGCAACCCGGAAAGAGTGCAAAAGTTATTTGTTCCAGAAATAAATTTTAACGTTTTGCGGCTCGCTCGCGAAAATAAATTCGCAAATTGTGCGGCCTGGTGCATATTATCCCCTCTGTTAAGGAGGAAATGTGAAAGACAAGTCCCTAAAAGTTAGTAAATTTCTCAGCCTGGTGCTCCGTCATGAACCGGAGAAGATTGGCATTCATTTGGATGAGGCTGGCTGGGTGCCGGTATCCGAGTTGCTCGCCGCCTGCGCTCAATATCGATTCCCGCTTTCGCGTGGAGAACTCGAAGACGTGGTACGCACCAGTGACAAGCAACGTTTTGCATTGAGTGACGACGGTTTGCGTATCCGGGCCAATCAAGGCCATTCCGTTAAAGTCGAACTGGGCTATGAACCCGCGGAACCACCAGAGATTCTTTACCATGGCACCGTGGAAAGATTTCTACCTTCCATTCGGAAACAGGGGTTGCTGAAAGGCGAACGACATCATGTGCATTTATCACCCGACGAAACGACGGCCATCAAAGTTGGCACGCGCCGGGGTGAAGCAATCATACTTAAAATCGAAGCGCGCAAGATGCACAGGAGCGGCTACGCGTTTTATCGTTCCACGAACAACGTCTGGCTGACGGATCATGTGCCGCCGGAGTATATTAATGAGCGTGAGGAATCATCGTGAACAACGATCTCAAATTAATCATCCCGACCGGCACTCAGGTGGTGACGCGGGTTGAAGTTCCACCGCATGCGGTGGGCTCAGTCGGCGTCGTGCTCGAAGCGCCGTTGGATGGAACGCATTCGTATCGCGTGCGCTTCCCGGACGGAACTGTGGCCGCGCTGCGACGGGAGCAGTTATCCATCTTGAAACACTTCAAGGGCGCCGATTTTGACGCAGTCGCGACGTCTCCGGATGAGACGGAATTGCAGCGCTTTGTGATTTACCGCTGTGTGATTGGATCACGCGCTTACGGTTTGGAAGGGCCGGATTCGGATACGGACCGGAGGGGTATTTATTTGCCGCCGGCTGAACTTCACTGGTCACTGTATGGCATGCCGGAACAATTGGAAAATGAAGAGCAACAGGAATGCTATTGGGAATTGCAGAAATTTCTCGTACTGGCGCTGAAGGCCAATCCGAACGTACTGGAATGCCTGTATTGCCCGCTGGTGGAGACCGCAACGCCGATCGCGCAGGAGTTGCTGGCCATGCGACAGAGCTTTTTATCCCAACTCATTTATCAGACCTATAACGGCTACGTGATGTCGCAATTTAAAAAGCTCGAGCAGGATTTGCGGACACGTGGCGAAATTAAATGGAAACATGCGATGCACCTGATTCGCCTGCTGCTGTCAGGCGTGGTGGCATTAAAAGAAGGTCATGTACCAGTGCGCGTGGAAACGGAACGTGAACCGTTATTGACCATCAAACGCGGCGAAATGCCGTGGCCAGAGGTCAACGAGTGGCGGTTGAAGCTCCATCAGGAATTCGATGCCGCTTTGAGCACGACGCAACTGCCGTTGCGTCCGGATTACGAAAAAGTGAACGCGTTTCTGGTGCGGGCACGGGCGCAGATGGTTACCAGCCGCGCTTGAGAACGATAATTAACATGACAACTGAAGAAAAATTGCAGGCGGAAATCAAACGTCAGCCCTTTCCCCTGCTCTTCGTGACGATCAGTGGCGCGCATCTATACGGCTTTCCTTCGCCGGATTCGGATTACGATCTGCGTGGAGTCCATTTACTGCCCGTCAAAGAGGTGATTGGCCTGGGCAGTGGGCGCGAAACGATTGAGGTGTCAAAGATCGAGAACGGATTGGAATTCGATCTGGTAACGCATGACATCAAAAAATTCTTCGGCTTGTTGTTGAAGAAAAATGGTTACGTGCTGGAGCAGCTCTATTCCCCGCTCATCCTGCACGCGACGCCCGAACACGCCGAACTTAAACAAATTGCGAAAGAATGTATTACCCGCCATCACAGTCATCACTATTTTGGCTTTGCGGAAACGCAGTGGAAACTGTTCGACAAAGAGCGTCCGCGCCGCGTCAAACCGCTGCTGTACACGTTCCGCGTCCTGTTGACAGGTATTCACTTGATGCGCACTGGAGAAATTGAAGCGAATCTGGTCACGCTTAACGATTCGTTCAAGCTCTCTTACATCCCTGAATTGGTGGCGAGAAAATTGTCCGGTCCGGAGAAATCCACTTTGGAAGAAGCGGATATGCCCTTTTATCAGGCGGAATACGACCGGCTGAAACAGGCATTAGAAGCTGCTTATCAGGCAAGTCAGTTACCCGAAGAGTCATCGGCGAAAGAGGCGTTGAATGATTTGCTGGTGAGAGTCAGAATGAAGTCACTGAGCCTGTGAAATGCCACCTTAAATATGCGATCCCATTCCTGGCATTGGGGATTTATTCGTTAGTGCTGGCGATAAAATTTCAGGGGCTATTTTTGCTAATGATCTGGCCGGGATTAGCGTTTACGATCGTTGGTCTCATTTACGGTGTAACCAACCCGGATATTTTGGGGAAACAACCCTCCGGACAGATCAAACGATGGCCACTGATTTTCCTGTTCCCATACTTCGCCCTCACGTGGACCGTGTGGAAATTACAAATCACCTTCCTTTCCGAGCCGTGTTGCAATGAAATCATGCCCGGAATCTGGCTTGGGCGACGGGTCTATGCAGACGAACTCCCGTCTGGCATTACGATGGTCGTGGATTTAACCGCCGAATTTAACGAACCCAACGCCATCCTAGCGAAGTCCCATTACATTTGCCTCCCAACGCTTGACGGCACACCTCCCGAGGTCGCGCCATCGGCGGAACTGCTGCAGACAATGGATTCGCATACCGGCCAGATATATGTTCACTGCGCTGCCGGTCATGGGCGGTCTGCCAGTCTCGTCGCTGCTCTCATTTTAAAAAGAGGCATCGCTCAAACGGCAGCCGAGGCGGAGGCCACAATCAAAGCGAAAAGACCCTGGGTGAAGTTGAGTCGAAAACAACTACAATTTGTAACGGACGTCACTAACGTAATTTCATCAAACAATCCGATTGCGAAGGGTCCGTCACAGAACACCGTTTAATCGTCCAGCAATTTTTACAAAAGACACCATTCATGTCCTTTCCACTACCAATTGAGTTGGAGCAAATCCTGACGCAGACGGAAGCATTGCGGAACGCGTATCTGGTAGGCGGTTGTGTGCGGGATTGGTTGCTCGGTATTCCGAATAAAGATTATGACATTGAAGTCTTCGGGGTGACTTATGAGCAATTGGTGGAAACCCTGGGGCGTTGGGGAAGAACGGATCTGGTGGGACGCTCGTTTGGCGTGGTGAAGCTGACGGCGGCGAGCGGTGAGGTGTATGATTTCACAATTCCACGGCGCGATTCCAAAGTAGCCCCCGGTCATAAAGGTTTTCAAATCACGTTTGATCACGGGATTACTCCGGCGGAAGCGGCAGCGCGCCGGGATTTTACGATCAATGCACTCATGTATGATCCACGCGAGCAGCGCGTGCTGGATTTCTTCGGCGGGCAGGAGGATTTAAGGAATCGTATTTTGCGACACACGAGCCAGGCGTTTGTAGAAGATCCGTTGCGGGTGTTGCGGGGCATGCAATTCGCGGCGCGCTTTGGATTAACGCCTGCGGCGGAAACAGTGGCGTTATGCCGCAGCATGAAGAGCGATTACGCAGAATTAGCCGGTGAGCGGGTGCGGGATGAATGGTTCAAGTGGGCCAGCAAAAGCAAGGTGCCTTCAGCGGGATTGAAGTTTCTGCTGGCGACGGAGTGGATTGAGCATTTCCCGGAAATCGCGGCGTTGGTGAACGTGCCGCAGGAACCGGAATGGCATCCGGAAGGCGATGTCTTCGTTCACACCTGCCATTGCTGCGATGCGCTGGTGAAGCTGGCGGGTTGGCAACAGGCGGATGAAGAATCACGCATCGTCTATATGCTGGCCGTGCTGGCGCATGATTTTGCGAAACCACAAACCACCCATCGCGCCTTGAAAGACGGGGTGATGCGGATTGTGTCTCCGGGGCATGAAGAAGCCGGCGGGCCGGTTGCGGAGAAATTTCTGGAACGCATTCACTCTCCGAATATTTTTGCGAAACGAGTCGTGCCATTGGTCATCAATCACCTCACACATTTGAATGCGGTGAGCGATCGCTCGGTGCGTCGCTTGGCCAAGCGCCTTGAACCGGAGACGATTCACGGCCTGTGCATCGTGATTGAAGCCGACCACAGTGGACGTCCGCCGAAGCCACCGGGATTGCCCCAGGGCGCACAGGATTTACTGGCGAAAGCGGAGGAATTAAAGATTCAAGCCAGCGCGCCCAAGCCGATTCTCCTGGGCCGCCATTTGATGGAGCGCGGAATGACACCCGGAAAAGAATTTGGCACTTTGCTCAACGAAGCATTTGAAGCGCAGTTGGAGGGGAAGTTCTTCGATCTTGAAGGCGCTTTAAAATGGTTGCATGAGCGCCTGCAAAAGTCCGCTGGATAAGCTTTACCTGCAAGAAAGCTGGCGTTTTTATTTTCGCCTGACATATTTTTCGCATGATCCATCCACGACGCTTTTTGATGGGATTGCTGCTGGTATGCGGGGTGATTTCAACGTCCGCGTTTGCCCAAATCACCGAATCTAAAGAGGCCCAACACCTCCCCTTCCCTGACGACCGTTTCACAATCAATGGGTTGCCATGGTTCAACGAGGATAAACCGGTTTTGCGTCGATTGCCGGCGCGATTGAAGGATACGTTCCGCCCGCCGGTGTGGGGACTGGCGCAATCGCCTTCCGGTGGCCGCATCCGCTTTAAAACTGATTCTAAAATCGTCGGCATCGTGGCGCAGAGCCCGAATAATTCGATGATGCACCACATGACCATCATTGGCGAAAGCGGGTTCGATCTTTACTCGGACGGCGAATACATCGGCAGCGCCTGGCCGGAGCGAACCAACAGCATCGTGAAAGAATGGAGTCTCGGCAGGGAACGCAAGCTGCGGGACATCACCATCTATTTACCGCTCTACAAAGGCGTGACGGTTCAGGAAATCGTTTTAGAAAAGGGCGCGAAGCTCGAAGCACCGGGTACGTTCGCCTTGCCGAAGCCGGTCGTCTATTATGGTTCCAGCATTACGCAAGGCGGCTGCGCTTCAAATCCCGGCACAAGTTGCCAGGCTTATGTCTCGCGCTGGTTGAACGTGGATTTCGTGAACCTCGGTTTTAGTGGCAATGGCATGGGGGAACCCGCGGTGGCGCAAGCGATCAGTGAAATCGATGCCGCCTGTTTTGTGCTGGATTATTGGGGCAATCCCAAGCCGGACGTTTACAAACAAACGATGCCGGGCTTTGTAGATATTCTGCGGAAGAAATATCCAACCACACCCATCATCATTTGCAGTCCGTATTACACCACCGGCGAAACGACCGGTGGCGGCGGTGATTCGGTGGAGAAGCGGAAAATCGCCAGTGAATTTGTAGCTGCGCGCAAACAGGCGGGTGACCAAAATATTTATTATGTGAACGGGCTGGAAATGCTTTCGCGCGAACAGGCCGATGGGCTCGTCGACGGGGGGCATGCCAACTCATTGGGATTCTATTTCAACGCTAAGGGATTGGAACCGTATCTGCGCGAAGTTCTGCATCTCACGAAAGCTGAATTAAAGAAATAATTTCTATGAACCGCACGACTAAAGCGCTCATCACCTTGTTTCTATTGGGAGGATTTATTTCCAACCGTGCCGTCGCGCAACTCGTCGAATCGAAGGACGCGCAGCACATTACTTTCCCGGATACCCGCTTGACCATCAACGGCCTGCCCTGGTTCAACGAAGAAAAACCTTCACTGCGCCGACTTCCTACCCGTCTGAAAGACACCTTTCGCACGCCGGTTTGGTCCCTGGCGCAATCCCCGTCGGGCGGACGCATCCGTTTCAAGACCGATTCCAAAATCGTCAGTATCGTCGCCAAAAGCCCGGATAGTTCGCTGCTGGCGAATATGACGACGATTTCTCAAAGCGGCTTTGATCTTTATTCCGACGGGGAATACATCGGCAGTGCGTGGCCGGATAAGACCAACAATATCGTGAAGGAATGGAACCTAGGCAAAGAACCAAAGTTACGGGACATCACGATTTATCTGCCGCTCTACAAGAGCGTCACCGTTCAGGAGATCGTGCTGGAGAAAGGGGCGAAATTGGAAGCTCCCAGTGCTTTCGCGTTGCCGAAGCCCGTCGTCTATTATGGCTCCAGCATCACGCAAGGAGCGGCAGCCTCTAATCCCGGCACGGCGTTTGAAGCCTTTGTTTCTCGCTGGTTGAACGTGGATTTCATCAACCTCGGCTTCAGTGGGAATGGCATGGGCGAAACGAACGTAGCGAAAGATCCGCTCTCCCCGAGGATGGTCAAGCACAGCTCGGGGTACCGCGCCGCGGTTTGCATCTGCTCGCGCGCGGCGCGCATCCCCGCGGT
>JBEHZA010000076.1:0-13826 GCA_048497895.1 Verrucomicrobiota bacterium | reverse complement strand
GCTGGAAGACTGCCCCGCGATCAGCGCCGTCAATACATTGCTGCGGTGGGAATAGAGCACGCCCTTGGGATCGCCGGTGGTGCCGGAGGTGTAGCAAAGCCCGCAGGCGGAATTTTCATCCAACGCTTCCCATGTGAAATCGCCTTTGTTTGATTGCTTTGGGCCGGCGATCAGCTTTTCATAGGCCAGCACTTTCTTTTTCACTTTGACCGGCGCGGCGTCATCGCCCAGCGCCACGAAAAATTCGACATGCTTCAATTGGGGCGCGATGGCTTCCACCAAAGGCGCAAAGCAATTGTCATAGAACAGCGCCCGCGCCCCGCCATGATTGGCGATCCAGGCGATCTGGTCGGGGCGGCGGGAAGCGCCTCTTATACGAACGGTACATTTACAATCGACGGCTCAGGAGCGGACATCTGGGGCACGGCGGATGGGTTCAACTATCTCTATCAAACGGCGTCGGGCGATTGCGATATCAAGGCGCGTGTCGTGAGCGTGGGTAACACCGCGGCGGGCGCGAAAGCGGGCGTGATAATCCGCGAAACACTCAATGCGAATTCAGCTCACGCCTCCATGTTGATTACGTCCGGATCGGGCGCAGCCTTTATCCGCCGCACCAGCACCGGTGGAACCAGTGCGATCACTTCGACGACGAGCATCACTGCGCCGTATTGGGTCCGTGTGCAACGGTCGGGCAGCACCTTTACCACTTCGATCTCCAGCAATGGCACGTCGTGGACGACCGTGGGCAGCGCCACGATCTCCATGGGCACCAGCGTGTATATTGGGTTGGGAGTCACGAGCCAATCCGACGGTACGTTGAATGAATCCACCGTGGACAATGTCACGGCCACACCGTAACGGAGTCCCGGTCAACGAACCCGGCGATACCATAGTATGATGCACTACACGAAACTGAAATCGTTCACGAAATCGGCGTGCCTGGCCACGCTGGGAGTGGTAATGACAGTTTCGTTGTTAAAAATAATTCAGCACGGAGCGGGTTCGCCGCCCGTGGAAACAATCTCATCTTCACCGCAGCAGCAGTCGCTCATGACTCGCGCTGCGCAGTCACCCGCTGCGCAGCGTCGTCATGCTCTGCATTCGACCCTGGAGAATCAGGCGTTGATTTTCACCCGCTTGCAGGTGGCTTTGCATGAGGCGATGGATGAGCGTGATCCAGTTCGTAAATCTGAAGTGATGCAGCATTTAGCGGACGGTGTGGCGGATGAACAAATCAGTGACGTATTAAAAAGCCTATCAGGTTCTGAATTGGGAACCGAGTTTGCTTCATTGCTGATACGTCGGTGGACCGGGGATGATCCGGCCGTGGCGGCGCAGTGGGTGATGCAACTGCCAACCGGTGCAGCACAACGTGAGTTGCTCGGACAATTGTCGGTGGTGTGGGCAAATGCGGATTTGGCTGCTGCTGCTGAGTGGGCTCGTGGCTTGCCGGAGGGCAGCAGTCGCGAGCAGGCTTTGCTGAGTGTAGCGCATGAAGCAGTGCGGAGTGATCCTTTAGCGGCGTTGAAATTGGCAGTGGCTTTGCCGGTGTCCGTTGAGCGCGATCAATTGTTATCCCGCTCCGTCGGTGAGTGGACCGCGAACGATCCGGTGACGGCTTCCCGCTGGGTGGGGCAAATCCGCGATGAAACGTTGCGGGCCCAACTCGTTGGCACATTGGTTACCGTACTGGCGGAAAAGGATGCGGCCATTGCGGCGGAATTGGTGGCAACCCGTCTGCGATCCGGTCCGGAGCAGGATGGTCCGGCGGTCGCAGTCGTGCAACGCTGGGCGCAGGACAATCCCACGAAAGCAGCCGCGTGGGTCGAACAATTCCCGAGTGGAGCCTTGCAGGAATCCGCCGTGAATAATCTGGTGCAACTTTGGACCGATCGGAACGCCCGTGAAAGCGCCGCGTGGGTGGAGCAATTGAAAGCTGGGCCATTGCGCGATCTGGCGACCAGCGCTTATGCGAATGCCATTTCATTAAGCGATCCCGCCAAAGCCATCAGTTGGGCGCAATCGGTTCAAGAGCCGGTGTTGCGCAATCGCGAACTGGAAACCGTCGCCCGCAATTGGCTTGATATTGATCCAGTCGCCGCGAAGCAGTGGCTTGCGCAAGCGACTCTTTCTACCGAGTCCAAAGCGCGGTTGCTTGGCCAGATTCGCGCGAATTGATTTGCGCGTTATTGTTTGGCGAGGGCTTCCAGATAATCGAGCAGTGAAGCAAATTCTTTCACGCTCAGATTGGCGACCAGCCCCTCCGGCATAATGGAGCGTTCCAGCTTCGTCCGCTTCGCGATGTCCTTCACGTGAATTACGATTTCCTGTGCTGCCGCGTTGCGAATTGTCACTTTATCCGCTGCTTCCAGAGTCACGAAACCTTCGTATTCCTCGCCGTCCTTCATTTCAAAGTGATGCGTCACGAAACCTTGCGCGATGGTTTTATTCGGGAGCAGAATGTTCTCCGCCAGTTCGGGGCGCTTGTAAGTCGTCGCGATATTGCCGAGATATGGACCACGCAAAGGCTCACCCGGATGTGCCGTGTGGCAATTCACGCACCCCTGCTGGGTGAATAATTTTTCACCGACACTTACTTCGCCCCTGGTCTTGAGCACGGACGCAATCACGTCCGGCACTTTCAGCGAGGCAATCAACGGTGTGTTCGCTTTACTGCCCGTGTTCTTTTCCAAGCGCAACGCGCCGGCGGCACGTTTCGCGGCTTGAGCGACCGTTTTGTCGGTGTCATCAAACGACTCCAACACTTTATCTTTGTAAGGGCGATACTCGGCGAGCGCGACGGCAGACAGAATCTGCGCCCGGCGTTGCGGTTCATTCCAGCCGGCGTCCAATGCCTTCTTCGCCGCCTCACGCGCTTCCGGTGCTCCGCTTTTGCGGTCCGTCAGTTTTAACAGCGCGACATCAGCCCACACGGAAGCGGGAGATAATTTCGCCGCTTCACTTTCAAACACATCATGCTGCAGATCCAATTTGGCAGAATTCACGAAAGCCTCTTTCGCCAGCCGGTGCTCGCGTTCTGTGCCGTTTTCTTTGGATTTATCCAATTTCACCAAGGCCAGCATCACCGCTTGAAAGGCATCTTTGCTGTCGGCTTTTACCAACGCTTCAATCGCGCGCGTGCGCGGAATATCTTTCGTGTCATCCGCCGTGGCGCATTGAACCAACAATGGCACGGCGTCGGCGGGAATGTGATCGGCCAGGGAAAGCTGGCTCACCGCCGCAGGCCGGAGCGAAGCATCTTTTGAGGCCAGCGCGACCACTGTGCTCAACGCATCATCCGATTGAATTTTGTGCCGCGCAAATTCCGCCACGAGATGGCTCGCTTCTTCGCCCTGTGCTTTCGCTAGGGTCGCTTTCAGCACCGTGCCGATCTTCTTGGTCTCGCTCCATTCAGCGGCCTGATAATACGGCCCGGTTGTGTCCGGCCGCGTGCCCCAGCTATCGCCCTTCCATTCGCCATCCGTGAAATACAAGCGGCAGAGCGCGGTCAGCAAACCCTTGCGGCGGGTCACGTCGTTTTCTTTATTCAAACGGGCAATCAAGCCATCCACCACGGCCGCTTCGTGAAACGATTGCAACGCCTGCACTGCCCCACTGCGTTCGAGTGGTGAAGCGCCCAGCGTATCGATTACCGAGAAACACACTTCTACCGCGTGTAACCGTTTCAAGGCCTGCACGGCGGTATGCGCGATTACGGGATCGCTGTCACCCATCAGCGGCGTGAGCGTGTGGGCATATTCCAGTTTACCCAAACGCGCGATGCTCACGACCGCTTCTTTGCGGGTGCGGGCATCGGTCGATTTCAAGGCCGCCACCAACGGAGCCGCTGGAACATTCGCCAGTTCCGTATCCCGATCCGTCAACGCGCGAATCGCCCAGGCTGTAATCGTAGCGTCGCTGCTCAGCTTCACTAACGCGGTAGTGGCCTTTTCACCGAGACCTTGTTTCAAGGCAAAGATTGCCGCCACACGAGAAGCCAGCGGCTTACTCTGATCGGCTGCAAGTGTCGTCAGCGCACTGGCGGCGGCTGCATTCACACCGCGACGCAACAACGTGCGTTGTGCTTCGAGCCGGCGGCGATGACTGGATGATTCCAGCAGTCGAATCAATTCGGCATCACTCGCTTTTTCAAAATTGGGCAGCGGTTCCGGTTTATAACCCTTGGGAGTTAACCGCGCCAGATAACCGACGTCCGGCCCCACCCACGTAAAGGTCGCGCCTTTCCAACTGGAAATATAAATATGACTCAGCGCATCCACATCCACATCCGTCGTGCGCGTCGCGCCGAAGAATTCCGTTTGCTCCACCGAATAGGTCGCGCCCTTCGGCGTGAAGCCCATGTGATAAACCCAACTGCGTCCCCAATCGGCCGACAGCACGCCGTTGTTCCACTTCGCCGGAATGCCCGGTTCATCGATCCACGTTGCGCCGCACGCGCCACCGCCACCGTAATCGGCCAGCGGTTGGATAATTTCCTCGGGGAAATTTTTGAAGAGCGAAGGGTAACCGTGATTTTCCAGGCCGGTGAAATGATGGAAGCGCGTATCCCAGCCACCGCCGTCATTTGTGTTATCGCGGGCGAAAAGATCGAGCAACGGGCTGATCGGCGTTTCGAGAATATTCCGCGTGCCGCGCGCGAAGAGTTCCATGCCGCTGCCATCGGGCCGCACGCGCACCACGCCACCGCCACGCAGTTGCAGCTTCCGGCCATCCGCGCCTTCCGCCTCCATGAAACCGAAATCGCCAATCGCGCAATAAATCCAGCCATCCACGCCCAGTTCAATCCCGTTGGACGTATGGTCTGCCGGACGATCCTTGAAACCGAACGCGATTCCCTTGATCAAAACTTTTTCTTCATCCGCCACGCCATCGCCGTCTTTGTCGATGTAAACACTCAGGTTCGGCGGATGCAGCACGTAAACACGATCATGATCCACGAGCAAACCGCGCGGGGAATCGACATCCTTTACAAATTCTTTCATCTCATCCGCGCGTCCGTCGCCATCCGTATCACGCAGGCGCAGAATGCGGCCACGATGAGGAGCGCGATCCAGGGATCCGTTGCCGTCGCTCGAGACGTACACTGTGCCATCCGGAGCGGCGGAAACGAACACCGGGTAATTCACCATCGGTGGACGCGCGAACACCGTCACCTCGAATTCCGGTGGCGCCTTGATGTCTTTCATCAGGTCCCCGTCCCGTGGGGGAGGGGCGGTCGCCGCTGCGGCGACCGTTTGTGTACCGAAAATTTCGAACTCGCGGATGCTGCCCCAGCCGCCCTCGGAATTGCCGAGGAAAGTGACGCGCACATAACGCACCGCGTCCACCATGAAGTCCTGCTCGCTTGCTCCATTCTTATCGTTCTTCGAGGCATCGGTCAGCACTTTCCATTCTTTGCCATCCGTGGAGCCTTCGATCTTGTAACGATACGCGGAGTGGTTGGCCTCCCAATCAATGCGAAAGCCCGTGAGCGTTTGCGGTTTGCCCAGGTCCACTTGCAGCCATTCGTTTTCATTCGGACCACTCGCGCACCAGCGGCTGTCGGCGCTGCCATCGAAGGCTTTCGCGGCCAGATTGCCCTTGTTCGCTTCCTCGCTGGAAGCCGTCGCGGGCTGGCCTTTCGCCAGGTTCACGCGCGTTACGTTCGCAGGCGCTTTGAGCGCGGCCTTTTTCGGCACCGGCTTCAAGTAGGTGTCATTCAACTTGTCGCAAGCCCAGAGCAACCCACGGGTCACCAGATTCAAATACCGGTCATCGCCCACTGTGTCGTTATTGTGGCCAATGGTCGTATTGAAGATGCGGGTGTTGCCATATTGATTGGCCCAGGCCACCACCGTTTCCACTTCTTTCTCCGTGCCGTCCTTTTGTTTTACGATCTGCTTGCCCTTGATCAGCGGCGTGGCCGTCTCGAAGATTTTGATGTTGTTATACAGTTCTTCGCGAATGGTGATCCAATCCGTCATGCCTTTGGTGATCACATTGTTCGCGTCGAGGAAATGCAACGCGATCGGCTCCTGCGGACCGTGGCCGCTGGATTGAATGCCGATGTACTTGAACCAGTCATCCGTGCCTGTGCGATAGCAGTGCATGGCGCAGTGCAGGTTCACGGCAGGAATGCCGCCCTTGTGCGCGTTCAGGATGTTCTGCACATACGGCATGTCTTTCACATCCGCCGAGCATTCATCATGAATCACTGCGTCATAGCCCTTGGCCCAATCCGGATTCTGATACGTGTCAAAAGTGGCTTTGGTAGTCTTATCCGGCGTGTAAACGATGGTCACCTCTACCTGAGCCCGTTCTTCAATGCCCTTTTTGAGGATGTCTTTTTGATGTTCGTAATCATGGCAGCAGCCGCCGAGGATCAGGAGCACGCGCAACGGTTTAGGCGGAGTGGCCGCCGTGACGGAGCCAGCCAGGGCCAGCAAAAGGCCGAGGCAAGTGAGCTTTCGCAAACGAGTTAAGAGCTGAGTGAGCATAGTTTTTTTCGACTGGCCACACGAGTGGCCGGTTTTAGCTGAGTGTTGACGGAAAGGAATTAACAGTTATTCGATACCGGCGCAAAAGGAAAGGAGGGCAAATCCAGTCCATTGAGATTCTGTGTCTTCTGTTCATTCTGTCAAAACGCCTTGGTTCATCACCTCCCGCACTCAAATTATCCCGGAATAGCCCGGAATAAGCCGGACAAACCCTTACCGCGACCACGCCGGGTTTCGCATTCCCCTCCCGGGAGGGGTAGGGATGGATTCTTTCCCCGCACGGTTTATCCCATACAAAGCCATACAAGCCCATCCAAGACGATGATCCCCCTGGCCTTTCCCAAAAATTCCACACTCCGCGTTCCGGCTTCGTCTTTGTCATTCGGTAATTCGTCATTCCTTTCCCTCCCATCCAATCATAAAACGCCGCCTTTGTATTTCCCACCGTGGTAAATTCCTCTGATTTTTTGCAACCCTCGTAGCATCCCAGCGTCAGTCGGATCATTCTTCCGCGCATTTAGAGTTCGACAATCCGGCCTCACACACCTTACAAGAAACTCGTGAACAAGGACCGACTCCGCAATCTCTCTTAGGCTTTATCGAGACGTGACCACTAACGAGCAAATCCGACTTTATAACCATTCGCTCAACTGCCTTGAAGGTAAGGGGGTTCCGCAGGATTCCGAGCGGTCGTTCGCCTTAAATGCCGAAGCGGCTCACGCAGGCTACCGGGACGCCGTTTTGGCGATGGGTTGGTATTATCTGGGCGGTGTCGGCGTTGCTCAGGACTACGAAAAAGCGGAAAAGTGGTATCGAAAATCTGCCCGCCACGGAGAGCCGAAAGCGATGTTCAGTTTGGGCCGTATCTTTTATATCAAAAAGGATTACGTTGAATCACTCCTCTGGTTCAACCGGGCGGTCGCCGCGGATCACTCACGGTCAATTTATTGGGTTGGCAAACATTACTGGTATGGGCAAAGCGTTCCCACTGATCGAAAAGAAGCGATGAGACTCTTTCACTTGGCCGCCAGCCAGAAAGTCATCGCCGCCCGGCGCGTGCTGAAATTCTTATCCCGCCGAAAACCCGCCGAACTTTGACAGCTCGCCGAAACCGGCTGCTATTGGCTCGTTCAGTTTTCCGAACTTAGAGTTAGGTTCCTTTCGCCCACTGTCTTCTCTGGCAATGGAAGCCTCCAGCACAAACCGCTTTCCAGAAAGTCTCGCAGGGACGGTCGAGCAATTCTTAAATCCTCATTCATCCGCACGCATTTAACAATCGACAGCCCGCTCAACCCGGCTTACAAGAAATTCATGAACAAGGATGGGTTGCTCAATATGCCTCTCGTTTTTGTTAGGGAACTCCAAATTACACGTATGGGCAGGTTCATAAAACGTAGGAAAAGGGAAGAAATGGAGGTTCGTATTGTTGATTTCTGTAGAGATTGGTTTCAGCGAAGCGGACGCTTGACTGCGCGGCAGCAGACGGAGCTGTTTTCCTGGTCGATCCTATCCCACTGTTTCTGAGCATAACGATCGGTTTTGTGCTGGCGAGCGTGCAATGCAAAGCATCCAGATGCAGTCTCGCTTTAGATTCCCCCCAAAAAAATATATATCGCGATATGAAAGCACGACCTGAACACGCGTTAATATCCTCGTCGCGCTGTGATTACGCCGTCGCCGATTGTTGCTATGTTCAGCACGAGATGCGCAAAGGACAATTGCGCTATGAACACATCCGTGGCCGGTTTTTGCCGGGTGTGCTGGTGGGGCTCTATTTCTGGCTGATGGCGGCGGTGCTGCCCGGAAATGCAGCTTCTTCCGGCACGGTGACTGCGTGGGGAAATAACATCTATGGTCAAACGTCCGGTCCGTCCGGTGTGCATGGGGTGATTTCTATTGGGGCTGGTATTTATTATACCATTGTCTTGAAACAGGACGGTACGGTGGTGGGATGGGGAGACAACACTTTTGGTCAAATGGCAATTCCGGCCGACTTGAGTGGTGTTAAGGCCATCGCGGCGGGTGGTCTTCACGCTATGGCCGTGAAGCAGGGTGGCACAGTGGTCGCGTGGGGAGCAGGAAAGACAAGCACAGGTTCTTTTCCGGAATTCGGGCAGTCCATCGTTCCGGGCGGCTTGAGTGGGGTTACGACGATTGCGGCGGGTTATGCCCACTCCGTGGCCTTGAAGAGCGATGGCACGGTGGTTGCCTGGGGGTGGAATCTTTCCGGTCAATGCTCGGTTCCAACGGGTTTGGGTGTGGTGAAGGCCATCGCGGCGGGCGGTAGTCACACCGTGGCCTTGAAAAATAATGGCACGGTGGTGGCATGGGGAAGCAATACTTATGGTCAAACGGCTGTTCCGGGCGGATTGAGCGGGGTGATCGCTATCGCAGCGGGTTCTAATCACACCTTGGCTTTGAAGAGTAATGGCACGGTGGTGGCGTGGGGAGCGGGTACCACCGCAACTGGATATCCGAACTACGGTCAATCCATCGTTCCGGTTGGGTTGAGCGGGGTGACGGCGATTGCGGCAGGTGGTGATTGTTCCGTGGCTTTAAAGAACGATGGCACGGTGGTGGCATGGGGGGATAACGGCGATGGACAATCTGGAGTTCCGGTCGGTTTGAGCGGGGTGATTGCTATCTCGGCGGGGAGTGGTCACACGGTCGCACTGGTACTCACAGTTGCTCCCACGATCACAGTACAGCCCGTGGGTCAGACTGTAAACGCCGGTCAGAACCCAAGCTTCACTGTGACCGCCACGGGTACTGCGCCACTAGGCTACCAGTGGCGACTGGCGGGAACCAACCTTGTCGAGCAGACGAACTCCACTTGCATTTTAGGTCCTGTCCAAACGAACCAAGCCGGGATTTACACCGTGGTGGTGAGCAATGATGCTGGATCAGTCACCAGTGCGGGGGCAATGCTGACGGTGAATCCATTGACTACCGGTCCTATTGTGGCATGGGGAGACAACTCCTATGGGCAAACCTCTGTCCCCATTGGCTTGACAGGGGTGATCGCTATCGCGGCGGGTGAAAATTTCACCGTGGCCTTGAAGAGCGATGGCACGGTGGCGACGTGGGGAGACAATTACCAGGGGCAAACGACCGGAACTCCCACTTTAACTTCACCTTACTCGGCAGCAGCTAATCCTGTCATATTGAACGGGCAGACCTTGAGTCAGATAACTGCGATTGCGGCGGGTTTTTACCACACCGTGGCCTTGAAACAGGATGGCACGGTAGTGGCCTGGGGAGATAATTTTTTTGGCCAAACGACTATTCCAGTAGGCTTGACCGGAGTAGTGGCAATTGCAGGAGGGGGAGATCACACTTTGGCTTTAAAGAGCGATGGCACAGTCGTGGCATGGGGCGGAAACTTCGCTGGTCAAACGTCCGTCCCGGTTGGATTGAGCGGAGTGACAGCGATTGCAGCAGGTTATGCGCATTCCGTCGCTTTGAAGAGTGATGGTACGGTGGTAGCCTGGGGCGCGGGCATGACGAATGACGGCCCATTTCCCGAACTGGGTCAGTCCATCGTTCCGGACGGTTTGAATGGGGTGATTGCCATTTCCGCGGGTTTTATTCACACCGCGGCTTTGAAAAGAAATGGAACTGTTATGCTTTGGGGATCCTATCAAGCTCTTCCTGCTGGCTTGAGCGGCGTTATGGCCATTTCTGCGAATGCTGGATCTAGCACCATGGTTTTGAAGAACGGTGGTAAGGTGCTTGCCTTGAATGTTCCAGACGGGCTAAACGGAGTGGCGGCCATCGCGTCGGGTTACGGTCACTATGTGGCGCTTCTCGGTCCAGTTCGTTTTGGTCTCGATATTAATTTGAACCCGCTCGCTAACACCGTGACCTTGTTGTGGCCCGACACGGCGGCCGGCTATCGGGTTGAATCATCGTTGAGTTTAATGCCTGTCATCACATGGAACAATGTAACCGGTAGTTTTCAAACCAATAGTGGATCCATCAGCATCACCCTGCCTGCCACTGGCGCACAGAAAATTTATCGCCTAGTAAAACCGTAAACGAAAACACGAACCTTGTAAGTCTGCTTTGAAGAAGGGTTTAATAGTGGACAGATCGTTCTGCCCGGCGCTTACAAAAAATCCATGAACAAGGATCGGGTGCACGATACGCAACTCTTCATTACTTAAGCGACTAGCCTGCGCCCATGCCAACGAATATCACCGAATCGGAAGTTATCGCCTTTTTGCAGTCGATTGAGAGTGGCGAAGTGACCCTGACCCCAGAGCAAGAACCACAGGAAGTTTATGCTGGTATTGTCGGTTACACCGCCAGCAATGGTTGGACCCTGGCGATTTTCAATGACGTCAATGAATGGGACTACATTGATCATCTCCGAACTGTCGATGGACGAGAGTGCAATTACGACGGCATTTTCGCGAGTATGCCCACTGTGGATGCCTACCGTCCTTCAATTGCTGTCTCGTGGACGTGTTATCGGATTCCAGGATACTGTAAGTTTCGATGTATTCAATGCGGCCAATTCCTCACCGGCGGGCTGTCTTTTACCCCCCCCCCGTATATTTGTCAGGCCTGCAAGGAACATCAGGCTGCTTAACCATGAGACACATCCTCGCCAGTTTGTTGGCCGTCCTGCAGTTGAGCGGTTGCCAAACTCAACGCGTGGAGCGCTCTATCGATTCGACCCGGTTGCGAGCCGGAACAAGGCCATCGGTAATCTTATTCCATTATTTTTTGGCGGGGTAACAAGATGTGTGTTCACATTACATCGACTCAGAAGTTAATCCCAGACGTGATGACCTCTCGGCGCTTGAGCTGGGATTGCACCCGTTCGTGCGTGGTTGCAATCCGTAGCTCTTGCGCGTAGGGTGGTCGAACCTGAGAGGTCATAAAACGGTGTGTTCATGAAAGTGAAGCGGAAACCCAAGTTCCGGGTGTTTAGCGGGCGTTGCCCGCAATGCGGCAGTTCCGATACCGGGCTTGATTTGACCGCTGTAGAGAACGTGAAACGCGTCCCCTTATCAGCCCTTACGAGCAGCATCCTTCCCGGAATGGGCACACCAGTCCGGATGCGCTGCTCAACCTGCCAAGCGGAGTTTTTAGGATGAACTTGTTACGCAGAAGCAACCATCTGCAGAGGGTGCCACCATCGACGCGGTTAGATTCTGCGACTATGATTGGGGCTTGCGGCACTGGCAGAAGTCTCCCAATAGGGCGCATTAAGCAGCATCTGAATCGCAACCTGTTAATCTTCTTTTTAATTATGGGATTTTTCTCCGGACTCTTTGGTGCTGATAAGCCTAAAAAAGATGCGAGCTTTCCGCCAGTTCCAGATTGGGAGCCCGAAATTAAGCTTCCGATGGACAAGATCATTGATCGATTTTCCTACTATACTGACGGCAAGAAGGACTTTGTGCTCTTCACTCATGGGACATGTGTGATTATCTCTGACAAGCTTTCTGATGAGGATGCGGAAAAAGAGGCGATCGAGACATTGGTGAAAATCTTTAATTATCACCCGGACATGAATCCCGTGTCTATGGATGACGGTAACTTGCTTGTTCAATATAATCATCCTGCATACAACGTGGTTCTTGATGAGATCACCAGGAAATACATGAAGACGATCGAAGCCAACCATCGGCGGGCTCTGGCCAGGGATGAAGTATTAATTACGTCTCTCGGCCCCAACAAATTTGACGAGTTTGGCATGAAAGCTTTGTTCGGACGTTGCTACTTTTTCATGGACGCCAAAAAACCCGCTATTACAAAGATTATCAGGAAGACCAATCAACCGGACAGCGCAGTCAAGCCGACTCCGTCAAGATAACCGGCCAAAGTGTAGTTAAACCATCGACGTTGAGTATGTCAGAAATCGAAATCATGCTGAAGCTTGTCTCGCTGCCGTTGCTTGGCGGGTATCTTATGATGAAGCATCGGCATCGGGTGTGGATCGAGGCGCACGATCCGTCCAGATGGACCGGAATCCCGATTGACGCAACCAGGCTGAAATCGTCGTTGGATCGGGTGCGCAGTGACTATCTCAAAGCATGCCACGCGCCGTCACCGGCCATCAATTCCCGCCGAAAGCTGCGCGCCTTAGTTCGACGCGCCATTGGACAGTTGGCCTATTTCCAGGATCGAAAGCGTCCGGACGATCTTCATGATCACGTCATTGAAAAATGAGAGTTGAGATGGTCACTTCTCAAAAGTCCCGGCTCAGATTACACTAGATTACTTCTATTTCACTGAATTTTATACTGCCATGACCAACCTATCCAAACGCAAAACATACCGGGAGATGATCGATTCTCTCGTTGAGATGTGCCGTAATGGGCAAGGCCAGATTGGTGCGAATCGCGTGCGAAAGGGAGTATGGAACCAGTATGCAACGGTCGATTCCATTCCTGAGCAGCACGAGATCAATCTTTTCCTTGCACGCTTGTCCGAATCTGAACGTGAAATTCTCGCTGGAATGTTGGCGCAGGAAGTGGAGACGGGAGTTTTTGAAACGTTAAAGGTGCTTGAACAATTCCAAATCGAACCATTTCAAACCGGCTACGAAGGCAGCCCCTATAATGATTTCATCGGACGCCTTGATGACTGGGAATGGCCGGAGTCTGATGATCACCCTGTAGCGTAACAGTTTCTTAAACGACGGTAATAGAAAGTAAAAGGGACGGCCTGAGCCGTCCCTTTGCCGTTAACCGAATTTCAAGTCGCCGTTTACGGCTTCGCAAACATCCGGTTTTCCCGGTTGCCGCCGGAGAGCACGTAAGCCACCAGGTCCATGATTTCATCCTGACTCAGCACGTTCAGCAATCCTTCCGGCATCGGCGATACTTTGGAAGGGGCAATGCTCTTGACCAGCTTGCGGTCAATGCTCACTTGTTGATTGGGGTCAAACAGATCGGTGTTCACATGCACCACGTCGCCGTGCAGGTTCACGATGCGGCCAGTGTATTGCTCGCCATCCGTGGTGGTCACAACGATTGGCGCGAACTGCTCATTGATCTCTTTGCTGGGATTGACGATTTGATCCAGGAAATCACGCGGTGTATAACGTCCGCCCGCGCCGCTCAGATCAGGGCCGACCATACCGCCTTCATTCGCGAAGCGATGACACGCGAAACAACCGACCGCGCCGAACATTTTCCGGCCGCGCTCGTAATCGCGATTCTTCAAGCCCTTATCAGCTACGGCGGCCAGTTCGTCCAGTTTCCATTCTTTCACAAATTTGCGACCGGCCAACGCCTCCGAAAGTGCTTCCAGCGGTGATTTCTTTTGCGCTTTTTGATCGAGGATCGGCTTCAACGCCACTTTGGCCTC
>JBEHZA010000075.1:0-13877 GCA_048497895.1 Verrucomicrobiota bacterium | reverse complement strand
GGGATGACGGAAGCGGAACGGCGCGATCACGGCCAATACACGGTGCGTAATCAAGTGGCCGGCGTGCCGGGTGCGTCCGTGCCGCAACCTTTTGGCGGCAAGTATCGCCAGATCATGGTGTATGTGGACCCGCTCAAATTGGAAGCGCATCAACTCAGCGTGATGGATGTCGTGCGGACGGTAAATGAATCCAACCTGATTCTTCCGGCCGGTGACGTGCGCATCGGGCCGTTCGATTACAATTTGTATGCGAACAGCCAGTTGAGCGACATCAATGACATCAATCGTCTGCCGCTGAAGACGGTCGGCCAGGCTTCCGTGTTGGTGGCGGATGTCGGTCAGGCCAAAGACGCCGCGCAAATCCAAAGCAATATCGTGCGCGTGGACGGCCAGGATTCCGTTTATTTGCCCGTCCTCAAACAAGGTGGCGATGCCAATACGATTGCCGTCGTGGATGGCGTCAAGCAGGTGGTCGCCAATCTGGTGGATATTCCCAAACAGTTAGTGACGAAAGTCGTGTTCGATCAATCCGTGTTCGTCAAAAACGCGATTGAAAATCTCATCCACGAAGGCGCCATTGGGCTGGTTCTGACTGGAGCCATGATTTTTATCTTTCTCGGAAATTTTCGCGCCACGATGGCCGTGTTCCTTTCCATTCCCCTGTCCGCGCTGGCGACCTTCATTGCGTTGTCGTTTGGCGACAGCACGATCAATTCGATGGTGCTGGGCGGACTGGCGCTGGCATTTTCGCGGTTGATTGATAATTCCGTGGTCGTGCTGGAAAACATTTTCCGCCACCTGGAACTGGGTGAAACTCCGGAAGTGGCGGCTGAGAAAGGCGGGCGGGAAGTGGCGCTGCCCGTGCTGGCGGCGACGTTAACGACAGTCGTTGTCTTTTTCCCGGTGACCTTTCTCTACGGCGTCAGCAAATTCCTGTTTACCGCGCTGGCCTTATCAGTCGTGTTATCTCTGTTTGCCTCCTATGTCGTGGCGATGACCGTAGTGCCATTATTCTGTGCCAAATTGATCAAGCACGCGCACGGTCATGAAACGGAGGGGGATCAAAAGGGCGGCAGCTTGAATGAGCGGTTCAACCGCTGGTTCAATCATAAATTCACGCAGATGCTGGATCGTTATGAAGGGGTATTGAACCGGTCTTTGTTGCGCCCGCTGGCCACAGTACTGGGGTTGCTGGGCGTTTTCCTGGTGAGCCTGGGCATGTTCCCGCTCATTGGCGTTTCATTTTTTCCGCGCACGGACCCCGGCCAATTCGTGGTTAACTTGAAGGCACCCACCGGCACGCGGTTGGAATTAACCAAAGACCTTGTGGCCAAAGTGGAAGGCATCATCCGCGAAGTGGTTCCCCCGGAGGAATTGAATATCATTGTTTCCAACATCGGTTTGACCTCGGATTTTTCCGCCATCTATACCAGCAATTCCGGCCAGCACACGGCCTTCGTTCAAACCCGTCTGAAGGAAGGGCATAAGGTCGGCAGTTATGAATATATGGACCGCGTGCGCCGGCGGTTGCGGAAGGATTTGCCGCAGTTAAGCACTTATTTCCAAACCGGTGGTTTAGTGGATGCCGTGTTGAACCTGGGCTTGCCGGCGCCGATTGATATTCAAATTAGCGGGTCCAACCTGGAAGCTACTCACGAGGTAGCTACGGCGATTGCGCAAAAGGTCAAAGCCATGCCCGGTGTCAGTGATGTATTGATCCCGCAGGACATTGATTACCCGGCGCTGATGCTGGATGTGAACCGCTCACGGGCCTCCGAACTGGGGCTTTCCTCCAAGGAAGTGGTTAACAACGTTATCACCGCCTTAACCTCCGACGGCATGATTGCTCCGAGCTTCTGGGTGGACCCCAAAAGCGGCAACGATTACCTGCTCACCGTCCAATATCCGGAGAACTTTGTGAAGGATCTGGAAGGGTTGAAATCCATTCCGCTCCGCTCTCCCACCAATGTGCGGCCCACGCGTCTGGATGCTGTCAGTACGATTACCCACACGCATTCGCCCACGGAAGTGGACCATTACCAACTGCGCCGGGTGATGGACATTTATGTAGCCCCAGCCGGTGAGGATCTGGGCAAGATTATGAAAGCGGTGAATAAAATCGTGGCGGAAACGAAGTTACCGAAGGGGGTTCGCGTAACGATGCGCGGTTCGGTGCAAGGCATGCAGGCTTCATTTCACAGCTTCGGTCTGGGGTTAATCCTGTCCGTGATTCTCGTCTATTTGATTCTGGTCGCGCAGTTTAAATCCTTTACCGATCCGGGGTTGATCCTGTTGGCGGTTCCGCCGGGATTGACCGGTGTATTTCTGATTTTGTATTTCACCGGCACCACGCTGAACGTGATGTCCTTGATGGGCATTGTGATGATGGTGGGGATTGTGGTATCGAACAGTATCCTGATTGTCGAATTCACCCATCGGTTGCGCGAAGACGGGAAACCGTTGCGGGAAGCGGTGGCACTTTCCTGCCGGGTGCGTTTCCGTCCGGTCTGAATGACTTCACTCGCCACTTTGATCGGCTTGATTCCGATGGCGATGAAACTGGGTACTGGCAGTGAAGCTTACGCGCCCCTGGCCAAGGCCATTATTGGCGGTCTGGGGGTTTCCGTGGTGCTCACGATGTTTATCGTGCCCGCTGCTTATCTGTTGATCTACCGCCGGTCCGAAGCAGCGAAAGAAAAACTAAAACCCACCAATATTGAAAATCAGGGTGGCCAAACTATTTAACATGAAACGAGCAGGCATCTTTTGGCTGGGATTACTCTGGTGCGGATTGGGCCTGGCCCCGATCCATGCCGGTGAAGCCCAGCCCCTCAGTTTAAAACAGGCCCTGGACCTGGCGGCGCAGAATCATCCGCAAATTGCCGCGGCTCAGTTGAAAGCGCTGGCCTCCGCGCAAGCTGCTTTGCAAGTGCGGTCCGCCTATTATCCGAATATTTCGGCGAATGCGACCGCAGTAGGCACTGGCACGGATGATAAAAATACGCGCGTCGCAGCGGGTGGGTTGAATAACCCCATCATTTTTCCGCGCAATGCGGAGGGATTGCAGGTCACGCAATTGCTTACGGACTTCGGGCGCACGTCCAATTTGAGTGAAAGTTCCCGGTTGCACACCCGGGCGGAAGAAACCAATGCGCTGGCGACGCGTGAGCAAATCACTTTGCAAGTTACTTCGGCCTATTTTGTGGCCCAGGAAATGCAAGCCGTGCAGGAAGTGGCGGAACAAACGGTGTCCACGCGCAAGCTGCTCTTCGATCAGGTGGATGTGCTGGCGAAAAACAATTTGAAATCGGATTTGGATGTCACTTTCGCGCGGGTCTCACTTGATGAGAGCAAGCTGTTGCTGCAAAAGGCCGGAAACGATCTGAATGCCGCCTTTGAAATCCTCTCCACGTTGCTCGGCTACCGGGAACGGCACACCTTCCATTTGCTGGAGGAAGCGGCTCCGGCGATCTTTTCCAGCCAGGAATTGGAACTGGTCAATGAGGCGCTGAAGCATCGTCCCGAGTTGGTGCGGTTGCGGTTGGAGCGGGATGCGGCGGTCAAGTTCGCGCGGGCGGAAAAATATCTTTCTTATCCCACCATCAGCGCGGTCGGCGTCATCGGTGTTATTCCGGTGCATGACGAGCATTTGAGCCCGAATTTTGCGGCAGCGGGGGTGAACCTGAACGTGCCGTTGTTCAATGGCGGCCTTTATGCCGCCCGGCGTTCCGAAGCGGATTTACAGGCCCGGCGGGCCGAAGAACTGGTCAAAGATCAGGAAAACAATGTGGTGCGGGATGTGCGGATTGCGTTGCAGAATGTCAACTACACCCGCGACCGGCTGGAACTTACGGCCAAGCTGTTGGAGAGTTCCGCGCTGGCCTACAAGCTGGCGGAGGCCCGTTACACGCAAGGTGCCAGTTCCATCGTGGAACTCAGTCAGGCGCAATTGAACAAAACCTCGGCGGAAATTACCCAGACCACGGCTAAATACGATTACTTCATTCAATGCGCCAATTTGAATTTTCAAATCGGCGCTCTTGATGGTCCAGCTCAACCTGTTAAAACTCAGCCAGCGCGCTGATTACCCTCAAATTCTATGAACAAATTACTCTTGATTAATCCAGCGGCCGCACTCGCGGCTTTACTCCTGTGTGCCGGTTGTGCCAGCCAGCGGACCATTGTGCTCAATGACCCCGTCGGTCCGAAGCCGGAGACCCGCGCGGGTCACGGCAATCGTGGCGAACTTACGGTGTATTCAGCTTATGACAGCGCCATGACGGTCGATGATCCGCGCACGCCACGTCATTCGGACTATAACATTTTCTCCTCCACCGGCGCGCTGCTCAAGCATGTCTCCAATCATACAACGACTTTCAGCGACGAACCTGCGTCCGTCAGTCTCGAACCGGGTACTTACCGTATCGAAGCCCGGGCCACGCGCCGGGGCAAGGTCGTGGTCAACGCGGTGATTAAACTCAATCAGGTAACGGTTATTTACCTCGATGACAGCCAGCCTCGGACGGAAGACACCGCGAAATCCGACTTCGTTTTTCTGCCCAGCGGCGAAATTGTCGGCTGGAAAGCCACCCCGTAACGGTTTTTTCCCGGCCCCTGCCGCGTGGATCGCCCGCTGAATCCAGTTCAACTGGTTCAGCGGGCGTTTCTTTTTCGAGAAAACAGCCTGCTCAAAATATCTAACCCGCTGTATTTGAGCAGGTAACGGACTTGTTTATTGTCACCCCTTTGTCACCTTCCCGACCTTTCTCTGTAACCGGTCCCGGATAGTTTTTTGGCGAAGAAAGAGCCGCGCCGGATAGGTGCAGTCACGAATTTCAAGTGTCTGCCCATCTGGAGTGGACTGCGCAAACGGCCGGTTTTGTAACGCGTTTGTAACAATGCTGCCATTTGTTCGTCACCGGGGTGCTGGAAAGTGGCCTCGTCGTTAAAGACACCAAAACAAAAAGACAGACCGAAAAACACATGAAAAACGTGAAAAACAAATGGCAACTGGCAGCCTTGTGTGGCATTGCCATGCTGGGGTTGGGAGCCGATGCAAAGGCCCAGACCTCGGACGCCTTGATCGACAAGCTGGTCAGTAAGGGCATTCTGAATGTTAAAGAGGCCAATGAACTGCGCGAGGAGTCGGACAAGGATTTTAATAAGGCTTATTCGCTCAAGACCGGATTACCGGACTGGGTGACCAGCATGAAGTTCAACGGGGACTTCCGCGGCCGTTTTGAAGAAAACGATGCGGCGGATCGCCAGTATCATGCGCGGGACCGCTATCGCTATCGTCTCCGGTTCGGATTTACTGCCACCATGATGGACGACTTTGAAGTCGGTTTCCGTCTGGCTTCCGGCAACTTCCAGACCAATCCTTCCGGCACGCTCGTCGGTGGTCAGCCGATCACGGCGAATACGGACATGAACTCGCTCGGGTCGCGCAAGCCGATCTGGGTGGATGCTGCGTTCGCGAAGTGGACGCCGATTCATACGGGCGACTTCACGCTCTCGGCGACGATCGGCAAGATGGATAATCCGTTTCAATATTCCAACATGGTTTGGGATTATGATATCGCTCCGGAAGGCGCGGCGCTGCAATTGGCTTACAATATTACCAGCGACCACGTTTTGAAGATGAACAATGGCATCTTCGTGCTGGACGAAATCAACCAGGCCGTTAGCAGCACGGCTCCGGCACCGGTGGTGGGAGCGTCCCATGATCCTTATCTGTTTGGTTCGCAAGTTCTGTTGGAATCCAAATGGTCTCCGAAGATCGATACCTCGGTGGGTGTGGGCTTCTTCAACCTCGTGAACAAGGATGCTTTGAGCGCGCACGTGCAACCGTTCTACAATTCGGGCAATACCCGCATCGCGAATGGTTTGCTGGCCTTCAATTACAATCCGATCATCGCGACGGCGGCAGCGACCTACAAGCTGGACAGCTTCCCCGGTTACGGCGAAAACTTCCCGATCAAGCTCTCGGGCGAGTATATGGATAACCCCGGCGCTCCCGCCAACAACATCGGTTACCGGATGGGGCTGACCCTCGGTAAAGCGGGCAAAAAAGGCCTCTGGGAACTCAGCTACCGTTACCAACGGCTTGAAGCGGACGCTTGGTTTGACGCACTGGTCGACGACGACAACGGCGCGTGGTATGCCACGGGCAACAGTCAATTGGTCGGCACCGGCAAAGCCAACGGCTGGTTCGGCGGCACGAACGTGAAAGGTCACTTGATTCAGGCGACGTATAACTTTACGGACTTCCTGAACTTCACCTTCACCTACTACATGAACGATCTGATCATCAAGACTCCGGGCGCTCCTACCTCCAGCTCCGGCCACTTCATGGCGGACATCATGTGGAAGTTCTAAGCGTTGCTTCCTGAAGAACTGAACCCTAAGAAAGGAAATTCAAATGAATATGTTGATTAAGAAAATGACCGTGCTGGCCGCTCTGGCTGCCATGGCGGTCTCCGCCCAGGCAGGTAATATTACTGCCAAGGGCTCGGACACCCTCGTCATTCTCGCTCAGAAATGGGCGGAAGTGTACATGGCCTCCCATGCGGACACGAAGATTCAGGTTACCGGCGGTGGTTCCGGCACCGGCTTTGCCGCGTTGCAGAACAAGACCACGGACCTGGCGGACGCCTCCCGTCCCATCAAATCCGCGGAAATTGCCGCCTGCCTCAAGGCCTTCGGCAAACGCCCGACGGAATACAAAGTCTGCCTGGATGGCCTGTCCGTCTATGTCGCGGAATCCAACCCGATCAAAGAACTGACGCTGGAACAACTGGCGGGCATCTTTACGGGCAAGATCACGAACTGGAAGGAAGTCGGTGGTGAAGATGCGGCGATCACGGTTTATAGCCGTGAAAACAGCTCTGGCACCTACGAGTTCTTCAAGGAACACGTGTTGAAGGGCAAGGACTTTGCCGCGACCGCGCAAACCATGCCGGGGACTGCTGCTGTGCTGCAAGCCGTCGGCAAGGATAAAGGTGGCATCGGTTACGGTGGTGCTGCTTACGGTTCGGGGGCCAAGCATATTAACGTCAAGAAGGACGAAGCTTCCAAAGCCATTGAGCCGACCGAAGAAAACGTCGTCAACGGAACGTATCCGATCTGGCGCTATCTGTATATCTACGTGAACCCGGCCTTGGATAAGGGCGAAATCGCCGCTTATCTGAACTGGATTCGCAGTGATGAAGGTCAGAAAGTCGTCAAAGAAATCGGTTATTACCCGCTCCCGAAAAACCTGCGCGAATAATTGCCGCTCAGAAAACGGGAAATAAACGCAGGAAAGTGATTTATCGTGGTTCCTCCTGCGATACAAAGGGCGGGCAAGGTTGGCTGGCGAATGCGTCGTTGCTATCCTTGACCCGCCCTGTTTAGTCTAAAAAAAGCGCATGTCCAATCAAAGCCAAACTGCCAAACGCTCCATCGGCTGGATGGGGATTCACCGCGGACATCAGGCCCGTCCGCTCGAATGGATTGCGGAGAAGCTGATCTTCCTCGTGTCGCTTTCCACGATCGTGATGATTTTCCTCATCTTCCTGTTTGTGGCCCGCGAAGCGTTGCCGGTGGCCTTCGGCCGGATGAACAGCGCAGTGGCGAAAAAGGTGATTCCCGCCGCCGAAATTGAAAAGATGTCCCCCGCTGAAATCCAGGAATACCTGGAACTTACGCCCAAAGAATTCAAGGGCATGGAGAAAGAAACACTGCGGGACTTAATGAATTTAAAAGTAGAAGAAGCCAAGGACCAGACCAAAGATAAAGATGCGGCGGTTAATACTACCTCCTGGCGCTACCTGCTGATGCCCTACCAATGGACCGGTTATGATAAGCCGGTTTACATCTGGCAGCCGGTTTCGCAAATCCATAAATACAATATCGTTCCCCTGATGATCGGCAGCATCAAGGCAACGCTCGTCGCGCTCTTTATTTCGGTTCCGCTCGGTTTAGGCGCGGCGATTTATGTTTCGCAAATGGCCAGCCCGCGCTGGCGCGAATGGTTGAAACCCGCCATCGAATTGCTCGCGGGCATTCCCTCCGTGGTCATGGGCTTCTTCGCCTTGATTGTCATGGCTTCCGTCTTGCAGCCGATCTTTCATTATCAATCCCGGTTGAATGCGTTTGTCGCCGGCATTGCTTTGGGGCTCGCTATTATCCCGGTCGTTTTTTCCATCGCGGAAGATGCGCTCACGAGTGTGCCGCGCAGTTACACGCAAGCAGCGTTGGCGTTGGGGGCCTCCCAATGGCAGGCGGCGTGGCAGATTGTTTTACCGGCTGCTCTTCCTGGTGTGTTTGCCGCCATCGTGCTCGGTTTCGGACGCGCGATTGGTGAAACCATGATCGTGCTGATGGCCAGCGGCAATGCCAGCATTGTTTCCGGCAGTATCTTTGATTCGACCCGCAGCATGACCGCGACAATCGCGGCGGAACTGGCCGAAACCGTTTTCGGCGGTCATCACTACCGCATTCTATTCCTGATCGGGGCGATTCTGTTTATCGTTACGTTTCTTTCCAACCTGGCGGGCGACCTGATCGTGCATCGCTTGAAGCATAAACTTGAAGGGAAGGCTTAAACATGGATCTGCAAACTCCAATGCTTCATTTCAAGGAAGAGCCGCGCGAATTCGGTACGTTGCGCGTCAAGCGGTTCAATTTCCCATCCTTCTTTTTCGGCGGTCTGACGGCCGTGGCGACCTTTATCATTCTCGCCATGCTGGCGATTATCCTGGGCACCATTATTGTCAATGGCTGGGCTGGCATCTCCTGGCGCTTTATCGTTTCCGGCACGGAATCGGATATGTTCGATGTCAATAAGGCGGGTGTCCTGCCCATGATTATTGGCACCAGCGCGCGGGTGATTATCATGACGATTTTCGTGATCCCGGTCGGCGTGATTACGGCGATCTATCTGACGGAATACGCGCACTCGACTTCTTCCATCACCCGCGTGATTCGCGGCGCCGTCAACAACCTCGCGGGCGTGCCTTCGATTGTCTTCGGTTTGTTCGGCCTGGGGTTCTTCATTAACTTTGTGGGGGGCAATATGGATGCTCTGTTCTATCCCAAAAATCACGAGCCGGTGTGGGGCAAGCCTGCCATCCTCTGGGCTTCGATGACGCTGGCGGTCATGACCCTGCCCGTCGTGATTGTGGCTACGGAAGAATCGCTCAAGGCCATTCCGCAAGGTCTGCGCGAAGCCAGCCTGGCGCTGGGCGCGACCAAACTGGAAACCATTTTAAAGATTGTGCTGCCGCAAGCGCTGCCCGGTATTATGACGGGTGGCATCCTGTCCGTCAGCCGCGCGGCGGGTGAAGTGGCGCCGATTTTGTTTACGGGCGCGGCTTATTATATGGCCAGCACGCCGAAAGCGTTGACCGATCAATTCATGGACCTCGGTTACCATGTCTTTATTCTTTCCACCCAATCACCGAATGTAGAGAAGACGCGGCCGATTCTCTATGCCACGGTGCTGGTGCTGCTCTTGTTAACCTTTGCGCTGAACATCGTCGCGATTCTGGTGCGCGCGCAAATGCGTAAAAAACTCCGCTTACTCCATTGATATGCCTGCTGCTATGGATACACCCATAACGAAATCCACCATCGAGACCGCGAAGCTGCAACCGGTGTCCAAAGGTCCGGCAGAGGCGCCGCCTTTGATCGAGTGCAAAGATTTGTGCCTGTTTTACGGCCAGTCCAAGGCGTTGAAGAACATCTCGTTCACGATCAAGGAGAAGCTGGTCACTGCTTTCATCGGGCCCTCCGGCTGCGGCAAGTCCACCTTGCTCCGCTGCTTCAACCGCATGAACGATCTCATCGATAACGTGCGGATTGAGGGAGAAATCCAGATCGGCGGGGAAAATATTTACAACAAGGACGTCAACGTCATCGAACTTCGCAAGCGCGTCGGCATGGTGTTTCAACGTTCCAATCCCTTTCCCAAGTCGATCTACGAGAACATCGCCTACGGTTTGAAACTGCACGGCGTAAATAAGAAATCGGAACTCGATGAAATCGTCGAGAAAAGCCTGCGCGGTGCCGCCTTGTGGGATGAAGTTAAAGATCGTCTGCACGGCAGCGCGCTGGGGCTTTCCGGCGGTCAGCAACAGCGGCTCTGCATCGCCCGCGCCATTGCCATCAAGCCGGATATTCTGCTGATGGATGAACCGGCCTCTGCGTTGGATCCCATCGCCACGGCCCGCGTGGAAGACCTGATTCTCGATTTGAAAAAGGAATTTACGATCGTAATCGTGACGCATAATATGCAGCAAGCGGCACGCATTTCGGATTACACCGCGTTTTTCTACATCGGTGAACTGATCGAATACGATACGACCCTGAAAATATTTACCAATCCTGGTAAGAAGCAGACGGAAGATTACGTTACCGGCCGCTTTGGTTGAGATAAGGAAATACGCCCATGCCCATACAATCCCATTTTGAGCGAGACCTGAACGAGCTGAAGCAGGAACTGCTGACCATGGCCAGCCATGCCACCAGCGCTGTTTCCAACGCCATCAAGGCCCTCGTGGATCGCGATGACGATCTGGCCCGCAAGGTCATTGAAGACGATTCCGTCCTCGATAAATTTGAAACCGACCTGGATGAAATGGCCATCATCCTCCTGTCCAAAGCGCCGCTTGCTTCCGACCTGCGCCTGATCACCGTGGCGATGAAAATCTGCCACGATCTCGAACGCGTCGGCGATGAAGCCACGACCATTGCCCGCCGTTCACTGGAACTCAGCCAGGAACCGCAACTCAAGCCGTACGTGGACATTCCCCGCATGGCCAACATGGCGCTGGAGATGTTGAATGACGCCCTGGAAGCCTTCGTCGATCGTCGCACGGAAAAGGCGCTCGCCGTGATTCCGCGTGATGCCGACGTCGATCAGTTGAACAAACAACTGCACCGCGAGCTGTCGAGTTTCATGATCGAACGCCCGCCGACGATCAGCCGTTGCCTCAACCTGATGGTCGTTTCCAAATCCCTGGAACGCATTGCCGACCATGCCAAGAGCGTGGCGGAAGAGGTGGTTTATCTCTTTGAAGGCCGCGACATCCGCCATACCAAAGTCGAAGCGCCTTCGACCAGCGGTTCATAGTCCGTTCTAACAGTGGCGGCTCCAGAAGCTTCGTGCCCCTGAAATGGGAGCACGCCACCTTTTGTACTTCCGCGGTATTTCAGACCGGCATTCGCAACTTTACTCCCGCCGCAGTGTTGGTGTGAGAAGAAGTTCGCATCCATTCGGCTTGCGGGATAAGTGGCAATACTATGAATAAAGCGCATTGGCTGGTCGTGGTAGGGGTTCTGATTTCGGGCACAACGTGGGCGGCCCCGGATTTAAGCAAGCTGCCACCGGTGGCCGATAAAAAAGGGGTGACCTATGAGAAGGATATCCGCCCGCTCTTTGAAGCCTCCTGCAATCGCTGCCATGGCGAACAACGTCAACGCGGAGAATTGCGCCTCGATACTCTGGCCGCCGTCCTCAAAGGCGGTGAGAATGGGAAAATTGTAGTTCCGGGAAAAAGCGCGGAGAGCCCGCTGGTCATCGCCGTGGCACAGATTGATGATGAAAAAGCCATGCCGCCCAAACGCGGTGGTGGCGGACGCGGTGGTCCGGGTGGCGCAGGTGGACGCGGCGGCGGAGCGGGTATGATGCTGGGCAATCAAATGCTTTTCCAGGGCGATAAGGACGGCGACAAAAAGTTGACTAAGGACGAATTCACCGCCCTCGCGGAGAACTGGTTTGCGAAGCTCGATCCGGAGAAGACGGGCAAAGTCAGTCTGGAACAATTTACCAATAAATTCAGCGCTTTGATGCCGGTGCCGCAAGGGTTTGGGCGTGGTCCGGGTGGACAACCGGGTCAGCCTGGGCAGGCAGGACAACCCGGCGCGCAGCCAGCCGCCCGGCCAGAGGGTGGTGCATCACCTCAAGGCGGAGCCCCGCAAGGCCAACGCGGGTTTGGTCAACGGGGTGGGTTTACTCCCGGACGCTTTCTCGGCCCGGCGTTATTTGCCGTGGCCGATGCCGATAAGGACGGTTTTGTAACGAGCAAGGAATGGAGCGGGACGTTTGCCAAATGGTTTACCGAATGGGACACAGATAAGAGCGGCTCGTTGGATGAAGAGAAACTGCGCGCCGGCCTCAGTAAGGCGCTGCCGCAACCAAACTTTCCGGGTCGCGGCGGTCCGGGCGGAACCGCTGTTGCGGGTGGACCGGAAGCGCAAAAAGGCCCAGGAGGTCAAGGTGGATTCGGCGGACAAGGCGGCCCGGGTGGCCAGCAATCCAAGCCGTTAACCGCAGAAGAAGTCAGTCTCGTGCGCGCGTGGATTGAACAAGGGGCGAAGTAGAGCGGAGCCGCTGCTGGATTCACAAACGCGAGTCTTCGGATAATCCTTTATCTTCATCAACGATAAAGGATCCCAAAATTTCTGAGTGTCCTTTGAACAAAAAGGGCAAAACTTGAACTTTGGCGTGGGTGGGTTAACTGTTCTTCCGGCATCTCCTCAGGAGGCTTTATTGCGCAAACTCACGGACGATATTTATGCTGCGCTTTTTCTGAACTCGGCCAACAGCTCAAAGAACTTGTGGAAAGCCTCGACCTCACTTTGACTCTGGCTTCGAATCATATTGCACCACCCGCTCGTGGAATTAGAAAAACCTAGCCGCTGCGCAACCCAATCATGAAAGCGGTGAAAATCCTTCGTGTCGCGCAACATAATTTCAGAACGTCCCAGACCACTTGAATAACCTGTCAGAAATGAATCAAGTCGGCAGAGTGATGGCTCAACAATATACATACCTGGTCGCTGCCGAATAGATTCGAGCACATCATAAACGCTCTCATCGATGATTTTTAAGCTGGGTTCATTCATCGTATTATCGGTTTCCTCTGATTTCTGGCCAGTCGCCCATACCCGATGCTAAAATTACTTTGGAGTCGCAGCACTCTCAGTTTGATTGACGGCACCTAAAATCTTGTCCACCCAATGTTCGTCTTGCGGGCTTACCACCGCTACACGAAAGCCGTGTTCGTCGCCCTCCATACGCACACCCTCGGAATCATCAACGTGCAGATCAATGCCAAAAGCGGGAGGATATTTTGAGGGCATTCGCGCGAACCTGCGTCCGGCAAGTTGGTCGCGGTGACGGGCAGCGTTTACGATTCCATCCACCTTAATCCTGTAAAGCCACAGCCAGCAGCGAATTTGGAACGGGGTTCGCTCTGAAGTGGTGTATATCCAAATGCTAAACCCACGCTGTTTCAAATGTTGTATCATCGCTCGAGCCCCCTTCCTCAGTGGCTCGCCGAATCGCTGGTGAATGAAAGCCGGAAATCGCCCTGCATCATGGACAGCCGTCGGAAAGTGGCAAACCAGGGTGTCGTCGATATCGAAGGAGATGCGCATCTAAACTGGGGCAGCTAATTCTTATCCGACATTTTTGCCAGGATAAGACCAAGCAGGCACAATGTTCCCAGCGCCACGCCCAAATAGAGGAAAAAGCGCGGATTGCGATTCAGAAAACTGCGGAGCCGGTCTTCTACCCCGGAACCCGATGAGGAATGCCGCCGGTCGTCATCCTCCGGCCGACGCTTCATATAATCCCGGTCCTGGATGCCCATAATCCTCTATGCTTTTGAACAAGTGTTCACAGTTCGCTGTGAACACTTAACCACACTCGAATCCAAAATGCGAGTTGGGAAGAGAGGTTTACTGCTTTACCGGCTCAACGCCGCAATCGCGGCGTGATAGGTCGGAAGTGCTTCTTGAAAATCGGCCACCGTGACGTTGAGGTCGCGCAGGTGTCCGTCTTGCAATCCGTAAGACAGCGCCACGGTCAGCGCGGAGAACAGCACCGT
>JBEHZA010000074.1:0-13921 GCA_048497895.1 Verrucomicrobiota bacterium | reverse complement strand
GACTCGCAAGCGCAAACGGGCTGGAGCAGGGGATGTCCCTGTGGGTTTTTCGGCTGGCTGGGTGTGCTTAACTTTCGTCACCAGTTGAAGCTAGGGCGTTTGTTAGTAGCTGTCCACTGCTACTCATGGGGATAATACCTCTGGGGTTCCATTCGATTAAAGCTTGACGATGAGGGTGGATGTGGTTGCAATACAACAAATGAAAAAGAATTTAATTTCGATGTTGGCAGTAGGAATTTTGGCCGCGACTTTCGGTGCCGGTTGCGTTTCGACGGTGGACGGGCATTACAAAGCGGGCGTGCCGTTTACCAAAGACAAGATTGTGAGCAGCTATGAGCGTCCGGTCGGCCAGATTTTTGCGGCCGCCAAGGAAGTTCTCGCCGCCAATGGCACGCTGGTGCGTGAAGACACCATTAACAAAGTGGTGGAAGGTAAAATCAACCAACGTTCCGTATTCGTTAAAATTGACGAAGTTGACCCCACTGTTTCTCAGGTGACCACCCAGGTGCGTTCCAAAGCGGGCGGCACGGATATTGATCTCGCCGCTGAGATCGATAAGCAGATTGCTCTGCGTCTCGTTAAGTAAGGTTTTTCTTCAAACCCAAGTCTCTTTCATAAGAGCCAAGTTTAACCGCTTGGCTCTTTTCCTTTTCCCGGAACTCGGACGGAACCCGTTCGAGCCGGGCTTTGGCTTGCGTGGCCGCGGCCGTGCCGGGATAGAGATCGGCAATGCGCTGTAAAGTGGCGCGTACGGCAGACTCGTCATTGGTCAGTTCCACTTGCAAGGTGGCCAGCAGACCCAGCCAATGGACCACGTGCTTTTGCTGTTGGTTGGGAAAGCTGATGAGTTGTTCCAGTTGATCGCGGGCCAGTTCCAGTTTTCCGAAGTGCCGGGCATAAATCAGCGCGAGTTGTTCGCGCGCATCATTATCACGCGGGTGCAGCTCGAGTTGTTGAACATAGTGTGCGGCCAGCGCGGCAGGATCTTCTTCCACCGGCGCCGGTTCAGCGGCGAGCCCTTGAATGCCGATATCTTTTTCGTAACTGCGCAAGGCAATGCGGCGCGGTTCCTGTTTCTGCACGAGTGCCTCCTGGCTGCCGAGATGCGCCAGACGTTGAAACGCTTTATGCGCCCAGCCGGTGTCTGGATAAAGCGTCGTGATGCGTTCGAGTGCGGCCCGCGCGGCGTGCGTGTCGATCCCATATTTGATCTGCCAATCTGCTAGCGTGTTGAGCGCGTAGCACACGTGATCCGGCGGGTGGTCATCCTGAGCGAGAAATTGTTCCAACGTATCGACTGCCGCGTTCAGATCGTGTAATTCGTCGGCATAAATCTCTGCCAGCAACATCATGCCTTGATAATCATTGGGGAATCTTTTGAGTTGCAGTCGTAATTCGGCCAATGCCTCCGCGTGTTTGCCCTGTTTGCGTTTCGCCTGGGCGATGGAGTAAAAGGGCCGCAATTCCGGCTCCTCATCGCCTTCCAGAAAAACTCCCGTTAATGGGCGGGCAAAGACCGAGCCAATTTCTGCCGACCACATCAGCCCCAGCCCGATGGCTGAACCCATTGCCATCAACGGTTCAAAAATTCCAAATCGCGGCAGCAGGAAGATCATCCCGATGATAATCAGCAGGCTGACACCTGCTTTAATGAGTATCTTTTTGGGTTCATCCGCTTTTTTCAATTGCTGTAGGCAAACCCACAGAATCAAGATTGCGGATAGAATCGGGAGAACGATCTGAAACAGAATGTGCGAGAGCGAACTCATCTTTCTCCTTGCTGCTTCTCCGGCGAAACGGAGCAGCCCAGAACGTGTAAATCCCGGGCGAACGGCCTATGCGCGTGGCTCATGTCGAAAAGAGCCGGCGCCACCGGTTAAAGAACCGGGTCCAACTGCCGATTTCGGAAATCTCTGTCAATTTCTGGTGCGCGATGACGCATTGCGGATTCAATTGACGCGCCTGTTCAAAGGAATTGCGGGCCATGTCCACCAGCCCCATCGCTAATTGACATTCGCCCACCTGCAACCACACCACGCTCAAGCTTGCATTGATGGTCAACGCCTGTTGCGCGAATTTGAGGGCAGTGGAGAATTTTTTGTAGAACGCGTGAATGCGGGAGGCGAGCCAGTTGTAAAGCCAGTTGCCGGGTGCCGTTTGCAACGCCTTATCAAAACAATAATCCGCCCGCTTTTCTGCCCGCGCCAGTAGCACGTCTCCGCGGGCCAGCCACACGTAAGCGGTGTCGCCTTTGGCTTCCATGGAAGCGTCCGAAAAGGCGAGAGCAGCCGTGTGATCGCCAATGCGTCCAAGGGTAACGGCCTTCGCCGCCAGCAATTCCGGTTCGTTGGGAAAACGTTCCAGCGCTTTATCAGCCCACAACTTGGCCTCCTGAAATTCACCTAATTCGATCAGCATTCGCACCTGACCGGTCCAGGCGCCGACGTGTTGGGGGTCATATTCCAACACTTTGGAATAAGAGCGCAAAGCCTGTTCAAACTGCCCGGAAGTGAACGCGGCATCGGCTTGTTGAAGGTAATGCGCGGCATCCTTAATGATTCCGCGTAAGGTGGCCGTTTCTTTACTTCGCCCACCGAATTCAAGATTACCAAATCGGCTCATGAAATCGCGCTATTTGTTAACTTAATGACTCTCAGTAACCTATATTATCCCGGTAACCGATGCAAGCCATCCCCGGGTTACCCAATACGTGGGGGGATGCTGGTTTGACCGGGCTGCCTTAAGAACGTCACACGGAAATTTAATGAATTTCGGGTGAGACACTAAATACTCACCCGATGCACTTCGCCATCTACTGCCTTGCGGGCCGTACTGGCATTGCGCGCCCGGCCTTCGGCCCATTGGCGCAGATGTTCGATCTTTTCACACATCGTGCGCGCCAGCGGCACGGTTTGGTTTAATGCGTTGAGAATGCTTTCCGTGGTTAAATCCCGTTTCGCATAGAAAGCGTCATACAAAGCGCTGTTAATCGCCTCCTCAATTTCCGCCCCGCTGAAGCCGTTGCTGCATTCGCTGAGTAATTGAATATCAAAGGCTTGTGGGTTCCGGTCGCGCTTGGAGAGATGAATGCCGAAGATTTCGCGCCGTTCTTCTGTAGTCGGGAGATCTACGAAGAAGATTTCGTCCAGGCGCCCCTTGCGCAGAAGTTCGGCTGGCAGTTGAGAAATATCATTCGCCGTCGCCACTACAAAAACCGGAGCCGTCTTTTCGGACAACCACGTCAGGAATGTTCCTAATACTCGCGCTGAGGTGCCCGCATCCGTAAAAGCGGATCCTTCCGACCCAGCGAACGCTTTATCAATTTCATCCACCCACAGGATTGCGGGTGCGACTGATTCTGCTACCGCAATCGCTCTTCGGACATTTTCTTCTGAAGAACCGACCAGGCTGCCGAACATCCGGCCCATATCAAAACGGAGCAGGGGAAGCTGCCATTGGCTGGAGACCGCCTTTGCACAGAGGCTCTTGCCGCAGCCTTGCACCCCCAGCATGAGAATCCCCCGCGGTGCCGGCAGTCCAAAGGCGTGAGCTTCCGGCGTGAATGCCGCCGCGCGCTTTTGCAGCCAGTCCTTCAATACGGGCAATCCGCCCACGCTCGTGAAATTTTCCTGCGTGGCGTAATATTCCAGCAACCCGCTCTTGCGGATAATCTGCTGCTTCTCATCCAGCACATCCGGCACGTGGTCCGCGCTCAGTCGTTCTTCTTTGACAATAATTTTGGCGAGCACGTTCTCTGCTTCGTTGAGCGTCAGTCCCAGCGCCGCTTGCAGCAGCCGTTCCCGTCCCGGTTCGTCCAGTTCCACTTTGACCTGCCGGAACTGTTTTACTTCCTCGATCACTTTATCCAGCAACTCGGAAAGTTCCTCCAGTGTCGGCAGCGGAAAATTCAGGACCGTAATTTCCTTCTCCAATTCCACCGGGATTTCCATGATCGGGGAAACCAGGATAATCGTCTTGAGGCTGTTTTTGAGATGCTGCGAAATTTCCTTCAATTTCCGGACCACGGGAAAATTACTTTTGCCCAGAAACGGGTGCAGGTCTTTGAAGATAAAAATGGACGGCTCCACCTGCTCAATGACCATGTCCAGCGCCGCTACGGGATCACGTGTCGTGGGGCTCCGTTGCTTCTGCGCTTGCAGCGCGGCCCCGGCTGGAACCACCCCGGTATTGATGCTCCACTCGTAGATTTTTTTCTGCCGCAAATGCGCGATCTCGAGCATGAGCCCTTGCAGCCGGTTTTCTTCGCTGGTGACCACGTAGATGATCGGATAACGGGCCCGGATCAGCGTTTCGATTTCCTGTGCAAAGTTCATGCGCAACTGCGGAGCCGCTGCAATTCATGACTTGTTGAAATGGGCGGCTGCAAGGAAACATACTCTTTGCCGCCGTGCGGAGCAAGGATATGTGAATGGCCCGCTGCAACTAATGGTGGCCCGGAACGATTGCGTTCAGACCGGTTCCTGCTGGCTGATGCAGTGAAAGGAGCCCAATCCCCAAATCAATTCCGTGGAATCAACCCCGATCACGCGACGATCCGGAAATTCCCGTTGTAAAATATCCAATGCCTTTTGATCATTCGCGTGCCGGTATGTTGGCACCAGCACGATCTTATTCGCGATGTAGAAATTGGCGTAACTCGCCGGCAGACGTTGCCCATCGTATTCGATCAAGCCCGGCATGGGGAGCGTTACCACCCGCAAGGGCTCACCATCCTGATCTTCCAGCGTCTTCAACCGGTGCAAATTCTCCTGCAACAATTCGTAATTCTCATCTGCCGGATCTTCTTCCACGATCGTCACCACGGTCGTGGGATTTACAAAACGCGTCAGATCATCGATGTGCCCGTCCGTGTCGTCCCCGACAATGCCATCGCCCAGCCACAGGATATTGCTTACTCCAAGATAATCGCAGAGATATTGCTCAATCTGCTCCTGGCTCAAATCGGGATTGCGATTGGGGTTCAACAAACACGCCTCCGTGGTCAACAGCGTCCCGCAGCCATTCACTTCAATCGAGCCGCCTTCCATCACGATGCCCGGTGAGAACAGGGGCAATCCGCGTAACTTTGCCACGTGCTGCGGCACTGCGTCATCCAGATCGAACGGCGGATATTTATTACCCCACGCATTGTAGCCCCAATCCACCACCGCGCGTTCATGCTGGCCCAACCGTTCCCGCACTAAAAAGATCGGCCCATGATCGCGGCACCACGGCTCGTAAGCCGGAAAGTGATGAAAGCGCACCCGTTCCAGTGGCGTTTTCTCTTTCGTCAATAACTCGCGCACCCACGCTTCCATCTCGGCGTGCCACACGTTGATGTTGACCTCTTCCACCTGCACGAGGTGCTTGATCAGTTCCGCGTAAACCGGCGGCACCGTGTCATACTTATCGGGAAAGCTGATGCCTTCCGGACGCGGCCAGGTAAACCAGGTGGAGGCGTGGGTTTCCCATTCAGCGGGCATGCGATAGCCCAACTCGCGGGGTAATGATGGCTTGGTGCTCAAGATAACTCCTCTTAACAAATAAATTTTATGGCAACTGCGTACCCCGCGCTGCTTCCAGCAGCCGGTACCATTCCTCACGCGTAAATTCAACCGTGTCGGCCTTTGCCGCATCTTGAATGCGGCCTGAATCCGTGGAGCCCACAATCGGGACAATGCCACTCGGATGTTTAAACAGCCACGCCAGCGCCACCGCAGTGCGATTCGTCCCTTTAGCCTGCGCGAGTTCATCCAACACATCGTTCACTTTCGTCGTGCGGTAACCTTCCTGAGATGGCAGCAATTTTCTTGCGCCATCGCCCAGTAAGCCTCCCGCGAGTGGACTCCAGGCCATCGGGGTAATTTTAGCAGCGAGGCATTGATCCAGCGTGCCATCGGTAAATGCGTCCAGTTTTGCCAGACTGATTTCAACCTGATTGATCACGAGCGGCATGGAACACGCGCGTTGCAAAAGACGCACTTGCGACGGAGAAAAATTACTCACCCCAAATTCGCGCACCTTGCCTTGCTGGCGCAGTTTCTGGAAAACCCCGGCGACCTCGTGCGGATTCATCAGCCAATCCGGCCGGTGCAATTGATAAATATCAATCGTCTCTACGCCCAGTCGCTTCAGCGATTGCTCGCAGGACCACGTGATATATTCCGGTGAAAAATCGTAACGATACGGCGCATTGGCTGGTTCGCCCGGTTTGCGAATCCCGCACTTGGTGGCGATCACGATGCGTTCCCGTGCGCCGGGCAATTGCTTCAGCGCCTGGCCAAAGACCGTTTCCGAACGGCCATCGCAATAAATGTCTGCGTGATCGAACAGCGTGTAACCCGCCTCGTAAGCGGCGTTCACGGCGCGGATGCCTTTGGCAATGCCTTCGGAGTCCGTGCGGTCGGCAATGCGCCAGCAACCGTAAGCCATCCGGCTGGCCCGGAGAGAACTGCGTCCAATGAGTGCGGTTTTCATTTTATTCGCGTTTAATGGGCGTTACGTTAAAACCAAAGGCGTACCGCATGAAAGTTAAATGTTGCTGACATTTGTTTTCATGAAGCCCGTCCGGCACGTGTGAGCGTATCACGTCTCGGCAAATTTGACGGTCGTGCTAAATTGCACTGCTTTGGTCATTGGCGATGTCTGATAAATTACAACTTTGGTGGCAGAAACATGGCGCCGCAGTAGCCGTCGGCATAGTTATGCTCTTTTTTGCCGGCGTGCTGGCGTACGTTTTTATCGATGACTATGAAGGGAGCGATAAATCACTGATTCCCTGGCAGCCCTATTCGGAGACAGCTCTCACGGACGCCAAAGCAGCGGGCAAACCGGTGCTGGTCGATTTCTCCGCCGATTGGTGCGAGCCATGTCACCGTTTGGATCGACTGGTCTTTTCAAAGCAAAAAGTGGCCGATGCCGCGGCTGACTTCGTCGCGTTGCGCGTGGATATGACCGATGAAAAATCTCCGCCCGCAGTCGAATTAGCCACGAAGTACGCCGTCTTTGGTTATCCCACGATTGTTTTTATTGGCCGCGACGGACAGGAACGCCTTCGCCTCCGCTTGTTCGGTGTTGAATTGGCAGACGATTTCATCAAACGCCTCAACGCCGTTAAGTAAGAGGACGTTTGAAAGTGATGATATATAGCCAAGCCGCTGAGTGCTGAAACCAGCGCGTCAGGTCTTTTCTCCTCCGCTGTGGAGGAGAAAATTAAAAAGAGGAGGTCAATGATCGCTCCGCTAAACCGTTCGGTTGCTCTCGGGGATTTGTTCTGCTCATCACGTTTAATTAACCCCGTTAAATAGCGTCCGCTTGCCTTTTCGTTTGAAACCGGCAAGCTGCCGCCGTTGAACAAACTCGCAATTACATCCTTATTACGCAGCCGTTACAGCCTGGCGGTGCTCGCGGGATTGATGTTCGCCGCCGCGTTTCCGAAATGGGATCTCGCCGGTCTGGCGTGGTTTGCTCCGGCGCTGCTGCTATTGGTGACCGCCGGGCAGAGCGGGAAGATGGCCTTTCGCTGCGGCTTTGTGACGGGCCTCAGTTTTTATCTGATGGGACTTTCCTGGCTGCTCAACATTCCCGTCACGTTCTTTCCCATTCTCGGCTGGCTGGCTCTGAGTGCGTATCTCTCTCTTTACACCGGATTGTGGGCATGGCTTTGCTGGAAGTTATTTCCGGTCACCTTGAAAAGTGAAACCGGGCCGGGAAGTTTGTCCCGGCTGGCTGGAGATTTTTTAAATACCACCCTTGGTCAACGTTTGCGTTGGGCTCTGTCTTGCGCCGTGCTATGGGTGGCGTTGGAAATGGTGATGGGCCGTTTTCTTTCCGGCTTTCCCTGGCTGCTCCTCGGAATTTCGCAATCGAAAATTCTGCCGCTCATTCAAATCGCTTCATGGACGGGCGTCTATGGAGTTTCTTTTTTGATGGTGTGGTTGTCCGCCTCATTGGCAGGTGCGGTCTTCACCATCATTCATCGTCCAGCCCGGTATTGGAACTGGATCATGGAATTACTGCTGCCGTTGGTGGTGGTGATGCTGGTGATCTTCCTGGGGTTTCGAGAGGTCGCTTTTTCACATCCACCGGGTGAACGCACTTTGAAGGTGGTATTGGTACAACCAAGTATTCCGCAGAAAATGAAGTGGAACGAGGAGGAAAACCGCAAAGCGTTCTCGCAAGTGATTCAGCTCTCGGAATCGGCCTTGTTGCTCAAGCCGGATTTGTTGGTTTGGCCTGAGGCCGCCACGCCGGGATACCTGCGTTACGACCGTGAGATTGGCGATGTCGTCACCGGACTGGCAGAGAAACATCATGTCTGGATGATTCTCGGTGCGGACGATGCCGAGCCGATCAAAGGCAGTGCCGATCCCAAAGCAGCCAATTTTTTCAACAGTGCTTTTTTGATCACTCCGCAGGGCGAATTGGCGCGAAAATACGATAAACGCAAGCTTGTGGCCTTCGGTGAATATGTGCCGTTAATTCGCTGGCTGCCGTTCATTAAATATTTCACTCCCATCGACGGCGGGTTTACTCCCGGTGAACGGCCCGCGGTCTTCCGGATGGTCAAACCGGAAGCTGCGATTGCTCCACTCATCTGTTTTGAAGACGTCTTCGGCGATCTCGCTCGGGAATACGTGAGTGAAGACACTGATTTTCTGTTGAACCTGACCAATGACGGCTGGTTTGGCGAAAGCGCCGCACAATGGCAGCACAACGCCCAATCCGTTTTTCGCGCCGTGGAGAACAGGATTACCGTGGTTCGTTCTACCAATAACGGGTTGACCTGTTGGGTTGATGCGCAAGGCCGCCTGCATGAGGTTTACTTCGGCAACTCTCCGGACGTTTATGGGCCGGGCTTTAAGACCGCGCAGATTCCGCTGCTCGGAAAAGAAGAGCGGCGCACTTTAACCTTCTACACCCGTCACGGCGATGTCTTCGGTTGGATTTGCGTGGTGCTGGCCGTCCTTGTCCTGGGCTGCCAGTGGCGGTCATCGCGTCCTAAAAAAGCCTAGGCAAAACCCTGTCTTTGAACGTAGATTGGTCTGACTATGTTCGACGTTGTTAAAAGTCAGTTGGATCAGGCCAGTGAGAAGCTTACGCACTTGCGGAGGTTTCTTTGACGTCCCCAACGTGCAAAAACGGCTGACGGAAATCGACGCGGAGATGACGCGCGAGACTTTCTGGAACAATCGTGAACAAGCCCAAAAACTGATCGATGAAGCGGCCACGCAACGCCGCCGCATTGATCCCGTTCTCCTCGCTGAAAAACAATTGGCCGATCTCCGCGTGATGGTCGAACTGGGCGAAGCAGAGCCAGCCGACGCGCAAGCGGCTGTTTACAAGGAAATCCAACAGGACCTTTCGCGCTTCACTCGCGGTCTGGATACCGCAGAGCTGAAAATTCTGCTCAATGGCCCCCACGATTCACGCAACTGCATTTTTAGCATCAACGCGGGCGCTGGTGGCACGGAATCGTGCGATTGGGCCAGCATGCTGCTGCGCATGTACCAACGCTGGTTTGAATCACGCGGTTGGGAATATGAAGTCAATGATGCGCTGCCGGGTGAAGGCGCAGGCATCAAGAGCGCTACTTTGATTGTGAGCGGTGAGAATGCCTACGGCTTTTGTAAAGCCGAACGTGGTGTGCATCGCCTTGTGCGGATTTCGCCGTTCGATTCCAATAAACGGCGGCACACGAGTTTCGCCAGTGTGGATACCGTCGCGGAAATCGAAGAAACCGGCGAAATCGATATTCCGCCGAATGAATTTCAAGTGGATACCTTCCGTTCCGGCGGCAAAGGTGGGCAGAACGTCAATAAGGTGGAAACCGCAGTGCGTATTACGCACATTCCGACCGGCCTGGTTGTGGCTTCGCAAACCCAGCGTTCGCAGCATCAGAACCGCGCCACGGCCATGAAGTTGTTGCTCTCCCGTATTTACGCGCAGCGGGTTGACGCGCAAAAAGCGGAGATGGAACGCTTCTATGGTGAGAAGGGCAGCGTCTCCTGGGGCAACCAGATTCGCAGTTACGTTTTCCAACCGTACCGCATGGTGAAAGATTTGCGCACGGGCGTGCAAACGAGCGATGTGCAGCGCGTAATGGACGGTGATCTGGATGAATTCGTCAACGGCTGGCTGCGCGCCGGTTGTCCGGCCAAGCGTATGACTGCGGCGGAAATGGAAGAAGCGGATTAAGCCCATGTTCGCGGAAGATTTCAGGGCATGAACATTCTCGATACCATTGTTGCAGAGAAAAAAATCGAAGTCGCCCGCTTGGGCGACGCGATTCCTTCCGTCGCGCAAATCCAGGCCGCGATGCAGCAACGCACCGATCGTCGTGATTTTACCGCCGGCTTGCGCCATCCCCGGCGCGGCACAGTGGCGTTGATTGCTGAAGTTAAAAAAGCCTCGCCGTCCAAAGGCATCATTCGCGCGGATTTTGATCCGGTGAAGATCGCTCTGGAATATGAGGCCGGTGGTGCGAGTTGTCTGTCCGTGTTAACGGATGAAAAATTCTTTCAAGGTTCGCTCCATTACCTGAAGCAAATTCGCGGTGCGGTGAAGATTCCCTTGCTCCGGAAAGATTTCATTATCGATCAGCGCCAGATTCTGGAAGCGGTGGAGTGGGGGGCGGATGCGATTTTATTGATCGTGGCCATTTTGAGTGATGAACAACTGAAGCATTTCATTCAGGTTGCGAAGACGGTTGGGCTGGCCGCGCTGGTGGAAGTCCATGACGAAGCGGAATTGGTCCGGGCGCTGGCGGCGGGTGCAGAAATTATCGGCGTCAACAACCGGGATTTAAAAACCTTTACAGTTGATCTCGCCACGACGGAACGGTTGGCGGCGCAACTGCATTCATCCGCGCCCGGTCAGAAGTTGCTGGTCGCGGAGAGCGGGATTCACACGTCGGCAGATGTGCAGCGGTTGGCCCGGTGTGGAGCGCAGGCCATTCTGGTCGGTGAATCGTTAATGAAGCACTTTGACATTGGCGCGAAAATAAGCGATTTGTTATCGCCCTGACAGGGCGCAGGTGGTGCGCGCATTGGTCCAATGCCGGTTTTCACAGGTAGTTGAATTTGAAAGTGATGCCTCGGGGATCGTGAGCGGGCTGGGGCGGAAATTTGAATGATGTTTAAGTCCGTGCCAGTCCATGCGGCTGATCTTGTGGCGGGTGTCAAATCATGAAGACGCCGTTGCGAGCGCTTATTGTCGAAGACTCGGAGTTCGACGCCCGAATTTTGGTGAACGTGCTGCGCAAAGGCGGCTACGAACCGGCCTTTGAACGGGTGGAGACCGAGGAGGCCATGCGTCACGCCCTCGGTTCCCAGAAGTGGGACATCATTCTGGCGGACTATAATCTTCCCAGCTTTAGCGCGCCTGCAGCTTTGCGTATTCTCCAGGAATCCAATCTGGATCTCCCGTTTCTGATTATTTCCGGTGGCATTGGCGAAGACATTGCCGTGGCCTCGATGAAAGCCGGCGCCCACGATTACCTGATGAAAGGGAATCTGGCCCGGCTGGTTCCTGCCGTTGAACGTGAATTGCGGGAGGCCAATATCCGCGCTGCCCGGCGTCAGGCTGAAGACGCCGTGCGCGAGAGCGAACTGCGTTACCGCCTCCTGTGGGAAACGGCGACTGATGCCGTTTTGCTCATGGACACCGAGAGCAATATTCAATTTGCCAATCCCGCCGTCGAAAAAGTGTTCGGCTATCCGCCCGATGAAGTGGTGGGAAAAAATCTAACTTTGCTTCTGCCCGAGCGTTTGAACCCGCAACAGCAGGTGGAACACATGCGCGTGCTGCATTCCGGCGTGCGCGATTCCGCTCCGCACATGCTTGAGACCGTTGGCGTGCGCAAGAACGGGCATGAAGTGCTCATCGAAATCGTGTTCAACGAAATGGGGTTGCACGGCAAACGCTGGTTCGTGGCTTTCATTCGTGATATTACCGAGCGCAAACGCGCCGAGGAGGAATTGCGCCAGAATGAGCAACAATTCAAAGTCGCGCACGAAATTCAACAGCGGCTGTTCCCGAAATGCGCACCCGAGATTGCCGGGTTCGATATTGCCGGGGTCTCCTATCCTGCTGAAGCCGCCGGCGGCGATTACTTTGATTACCTGCACATGCTGCATGGCCGCTTTGGTGTGGTCGTGGCGGATGTTACGGGACATGGCGTTGGCCCCGCGCTCCTGATGGCGGAAACCCGGGCCTACTTGCGGTTGCTCGCGCTCAATCGCGATGATCTGGGCGAAATTCTCACGCGTGCCAATCGCGTGCTGGCGGAAGATGTGGGCGGTGAACGTTACGTCACGGTCATCCTTGCGCAGATTGATCCAGCCACTCGCACGCTCATTTACGGGAGCGCCGGGCATCCGCCAGGCTACGTGATTTCCGCCAACGGCGAACTGCGTGCGCAACTCCGGCGCACTGGCATACCGCTCGGCATCCGGCCCGACACGCAATATAAAGCCGCGCCGTCACTGCAACTCGAATCCGGTGATACCATCCTGATGCAGACCGATGGCATTGAAGAAACGATGGCTCCGGACGATTCCTTTTACGGTTCGGAACGCACGCTCGAAGTCGTACAAAAGAACCGGCACAAGAGCGCCTCTGAAATCATGGATGCCCTCTATCAATCCGTGCGGGAGTTTTCCCAGGGCGCGCCGTTACTGGATGATTTTACGGTGGTCGTCATCAAAGTGCTTTGAGTTTTCGCTTCTCCCGAGGCCCTTCGCCTGGAGTATTTCGCAGTCGCAAGTCTTTCCCGCTGTGATTATTCACCAGCAAGTTTTTTTCGGCGAAAGTTGTTGAATTCGCGACGCAGCAACCTAGTATTCTCGCGTCCTGTCCCTAAAAAGGCCGGACAGTGGTTCGGGGCGTAGCGTAGCTTGGTAGCGCGTCTGAATGGGGTTCAGAAGGTCGTGAGTTCAAATCTCACCGCCCCGACCATCTGATTACAAGGAATTCGATTTATGAAAAAGATTCTATTTTTAGCTATCATTATCTTCGTCGGTTTCACTGCTCCAGCACGGGCTGAGGTTTCACCGGAAAAACGGGTGCAGATTGAAAAAATGTTGCGCCTGACGGGTATGGAAAAACTGATGGAACAGATCAAAGGGCAGATGCTTTCCGGTTTTAAGGGACGCGAGATTGGGATTCCCGACGATTTTTGGGCAAGGCTTTCCACTAAAATGGATACCCGGGAAATGATTGAGAAAATCATACCTGTCTATGACAAGTACTACTCCGTGGAGGATCTCAAGGCCGTGAACGCATTTTATGAAAGTCCGGCCGGTCAAAAAGTCCTGTCCACGCTCCCGCAAGTCATGGCGGAAAGCATGAAGATTGGTCGGGAATGGGGGGAGAAAATCGGTCGGGAAGCTGCCGAGGAAATTCAAGCGGAGTTGAAGAAAAAGAAGCAAGAGTAAGCGACAAGGCTTTACTTCGGTTCTGTACAAGGAGAATCGAGAGCGGTTTTCGAAGCCCAAGCGAAAAGTTGGGCAGCTAACGGCTAATCCTTTGACTTCGATTTCAGGTTAAACGGTGTGGAATCTACTCCCACTCAATCGTGCCGGGCGGTTTGCTCGTAATATCGAACACGCAACGGTTCACGCCTTTGACCTCGTTGATGATGCGGGTCGCGAGACGTTCGAGCAGATCGTAAGGAAGCTTCACCCAGTCCGCCGTCATGCCGTCTTGGGATTCCACGGCGCGGATGGCAATGGTGTAATCATAAGTGCGTTCGTCACCCATGACCCCAACGCTGCGCACGGGCAACAGCACGGCGAAACTCTGCCAGATTTTATAATACCAGCCGGTGGCTTTCATTTCTTCCACCACGATGGCATCGGCGTTGCGCAGGATCGAGCAACGGCTCTCGGTCACTTCGCCGAGCACGCGCACTGCGAGACCG
>JBEHZA010000073.1:0-14002 GCA_048497895.1 Verrucomicrobiota bacterium | reverse complement strand
CGAAACATCTCGTTATCCTGGAAGAAGCCAATTTGGTGAGCACTATTTGGCAGGGGCGCGAAAAACGACACTTCCTCAACCCGGTGCCGATTCAGGAAATCTACGAACGCTGGATCGGCAAATATGAACGCTCGCGCCTCCAGGCCTTGAGCGATTTAAAACAGCGTCTCGAAAATCAAACTACGAAAACCAATGAACCCGCCGAAATTCACTTACGTCACTCTCATCCACACCACCGTTGAAAAACTCTGGACCGCGTTGACCAGCCCGGAATTCACCAGTCAATATTGGTTCGGCACGAACATCGAGTCCGATTGGAAAGTCGGCTCCGCCGTGACCTATCGGCGGGGGGACGAGATTACCGACGAAGGCGTCGTGCTGGCCTGCGAGCCGCCGCGCCTGCTCTCGTATTCCTTTCACCACGTCTGGACGGAGGAATGGCGCCACGAACGGCCTTCCCGCGTGACCTTCACGATTGAATCGCTCAACGCCGGCTCAAAACTGCAAGGCAACGCCGTTCGTTTAACGGTAGTGCACGATGAATTCGATGCGGACAGCAAAGTATTCGGTGCGATCAGCGGTGGCTGGCCAGCGATCTTGAGCAACCTCAAGACCCTGTTGGAAACCGGCAAAGCTCTGGAACTGTCCAAGGTGTGTTGATTATGGAAATCAATGCCTACAAACCGAAAACGGTTTACGTCACCTACATCGCCACGCGTCCAGAGAAAGTCTGGGCCGCGCTCACTACCGGCGAAGTTACGGCGCAATATTTCTTTGGCCGCCGCATTGAATTGGAATGTAAGCCCGGCGGGAGCTTTCGTCTGTGGCAGCCCAACGGCGTGTTGGATGTCGAAGGGCAGGTCGTCGAATGCGATCCGCCGCGCAAATTATCCGTCACCTGGCGCGTGATGTGGATTGAGGAAATGCGCAAGCTGCCCGATTGCCTCGTCACTTACCAAATCGACGACCTTGGCGATCTGGTCCGCCTCACCATGACCGAAGCGCACCAAATCGAACTCGACGATAAAATGCTCGAAGGCGGCCGCCGCGGCTGGCCCCTCATTCTCAGCAGCCTCAAGAGTCTGTTGGAAACCGGTCAACCACTTCCGAAGTTCGATCTGAGCGCATCGAAACCAGCCCTGGACGAAATGAAAGCGGCGGCGCAGAAGCTAACGGCGGGCAAATAAACCTGCGCGTGTTGCTAAAAAAAGCGTGCCTGCAAAGCTGAACCGCAAGGTCCATTTCACAGGCACGCCCCGCACACTCTGCGCTGGAGCGCTCGAGTGGCTGAATGATTAATGCGAATCACCGCCCTTATTGCGCGTTGTAACGATGCACCCGGCCGAACAGGCTGTATTCGGAAACAAAGATGTCGCCATGTTCATTGAAGGCCACACCGTGCGGCGCGGTCACGATGCCCGGACGCCACTTGGCCGGTTCGGTCTTGTTGGTGCCGATCTCGTCTGCCGCGGTGTTCGCTCCGAGTTGAGCGACGATTTTGCCTTCTTTGTTGAGTACCGTCACGCGGCCTTTGAGTTCGCCAATCGCCGCATAATCCCCATGAATCGCCACCGCTGCCGGCAGCAGCAGGTCTTTGGCGATCACCCCTAAAAAGTCGCCGTTCAAGGACAAATGCACCACGCGCATGTTGGCGCGGTCACAAGCGATGATGCGGACGGGCGTGAACCGTGTGTCGATGGCAATTTTGTGCAGGGTCTTGAAATTATACGGTTCCTTCTTCCCACCAAAGGATTTCAGATATTTGCCGGTCTTATCGAATTGATGGACATAGTCACTCGCATAACCATCGGTCACGAAGAGGTCGCCGTTAGGCGCTACATCCATGCCAGTCATACGCAAGATCGGTTTGCCGTCCTTGTCCTTGTTTTTGAATTCATCAGGAATGGCTGAAGCCGGAATCGTCAGCACGTTTTTCCCTTCCAACGTCAGCTTCACGATGGTCTGACCACCGAGCCGGGGGCCATAAATGAATTCGCCTTCGCTGTTCTTATGAATCACGAAACCGTGAAAATCGCTCGGCGCATCGGGAACGTTGCGGATAAATTTTCCGTCATTGCCGTAAACTTGCAGCCCGGCTTTCGGGTCCATCACGCTGACATAAATCTCGCCTTTGGAACTCACGGCGACGTCACCGTGCTGATTGCCCAGTTGCGGTTTGCCTTCCGGCAGCTTCAGCCAATCCGGAATGGCTTTGTATTCCGCGGCGTGGACATTGATGACGAGGGTGGCGACCGCAAGCAGTGAAAGAAATGATCGGTTCATGGCATTGGCTAATGTTTTCGGGCTGTTGATTGATCTACGGGACAACAATTCCCGCCTCTCTGTCAACGTCTGTTTTTAAGCGGCAGCAGGACGGTGAGTTGATCCGTTGCCGTAGGCTGTTGGCCGGTGCTTCCGCCAGTGAATTACCTGACCAGATAAGCTGCCACCTTGCCGGTCCAGGCCGAAGCTACCTGCGTCAGCATGACCGACGCGAAGAACATGAAAAATCCATCCTGCACCTTTATGCTGGCCAGTCCGCCCGACTTCACCGTCAGAACCAGAATCGCCACAATGAATACGTCGAGCATGGACCATTTGCCGAGATGCGAAACGAAGTGCAACATTTTCCGGGCTTGCTCTTCCGCCAGATGCGGGCGCAACCACAGGACGAGCAAGGCATTAATCTTGATGAAGGGGAACAGCACCGTGAACAGGAAGAGAATCAAAAAGAGAAATAACTCACCCCCGTGCCATAAAGTAACCAGACCCTTAAACACAGAAATTTGATTCTCAAAGAGCCATAGTTTGGTGACCGACGTGAACGGACGAAAAATACCCGCAATGAAAAGGGCCAGTGCCGCCAGGAGCAGGCACACAATCGTCCCGCCCGGTTTCGGATAAGCGCGGATTAAAGACGAGTGATGGGTTGGGCTTTCCATGCCTATTTCTCAAACTACCCGCATATCCGGTGGGCGACAATTGGAATATCGGAAAAGGAGCGTAAACGTTTCCTAAATGACACCGCACTTTCGCTTGGAGTGGCGCGGGCTTTTATGCTAAAGGTCCAGCATGAATACCAAGGTAAAACCCATTCCCGACGGATTTCATTCACTGACTCCTTACCTGGGCGTTAGAGGCGCGGCGCAAGCCATCGATTTTTATGTGAAGGCTTTTGGAGCCACCGAACGTTTCCGCCTGGCCGGGCCCGACGGCCGCATCGGTCACGCCGAAGTGTTGATTGGGAATTCCATCCTGATGCTGGCGGATGAAAACCCGCAATGCGGCCATCATTCGCCGCAATCATTGAATGGCACAGCGGTTTCTTTACTGCTCTATGTGCCGGACGTGGACGCTGCTTTCCAACGGGCGGTGGGTGCCGGAGCGAAAGTTCTCCGTCCCGTGGCGGACCAGTTTTATGGCGAACGGTCCGGGTGTGTGACGGACCCCTTCGGGCATCAATGGACGTTGATGACCCACATCGAGGACGTTACTCCGGAAGAGGTAAGTGAACGCATGAAGGCCTTTACCACTCCCGAGGCAAAGAATAAGAACTGAGCGCAAAAGCAGATGGGCCATGTCGATAGTCTTTTTCGTTTCTGCGTCTGAATTTCGTCAGTGGTTGACGGCATCTCACGCTGTCGCTGCTGAAATCCGGGTGGGCTTTTACCGTAAGGAATCGGGGCGGGCAGGGATTACTTATGCCGAAGCTGTTGATGAGGCATTGTGCTTTGGCTGGATTGATGGCCTGCGCAAGCGGGTGGATGAGGTGAGTTACGCCATCCGGTTTACGCCGCGGAAAGCACGCAGCATTTGGAGTGTTGTAAACACAAAGCGGGTAGGGGAATTGAAGCAGCTTGGCCGCCTGCACGCGGCGGGTCTCAAAGCGTTTGCAGCGCGGGATCCAAAACGCTCGGGAGTTTACTCTTTCGAGAATGAAACCCGCTCTTTTGATGCCGCCGGGTTAAAGCAATTTCGCGCGCATAAAAACGCGTGGAAATTTTTCCAATTACAGGCCCCTTGGTATCGGCGCACGGCCACATGGTGGGTCGTCAGCGCCAAAAAAGCGGAAACGCGTTCCCGGCGTCTGGATCGCTTGATTGCCGATTCGGAAAAGGGAGTCCGGCTCGCGCACCTGACGAGTTCACCGAAGCTGGCGAAGTGAGCGCCAGCCAGTTCGACGTGGAACTCATTTATTTCAGGAAAATCCTGAAAAGAATTCATGGATCATAAGATTGACAAATGATGTGGTCTGTATTTTCTTATCCGGCTTTATGAACGAAATTTTGTCTGAAAATGTTTTGGCTTTGACCTCCGGTTTGCAACTGGCCCGCCTGGGTGCGCGGCATGGTTACCGTTTTGAAGGTGAAAGCGTTTCCTTAAATGCGATGTTTGAAATCCGGGATGCCGCAGCGCATGGGCGCGTCTGGGCTTTGCAGCTTTGGGCCTGCCCCATTGCTCCCGTGGATTCCGTCGCTTTCAGCGGCCACCTCGTGGCGCAAGCGGCTTTGCCGCCCATTGGCGAAGTAGCCGACGAAAACGAAGGCTTTGAAGTCCGCAGTTTCGCCTGTCCGCCGGCCGGTTCCAATGCGTTCACTATGGTGATCGCGCTGGTTTCCGGACGAAAAGGACAGTTTGATGAATTGCACGACTTCGCGGCCTATGCCTGTCCCGAAAAGTTCATCCAACCCAAAATGCAGGGAAATATCGGTTACCGTTTGGATGGCAAACGCGTTCGCATTGACGTGGAAAAGATCGAGAATCCCCGTCCGGCCGATAATCTCAGCGGCTCCCTCTCGCTCGAACTCTGGGCCTTGCCTCAAGTTTATACCGGTGGCGCTTTTCATGGCGCTCCGCTGGCGGGGGTTATTTTTGAAGCCTTGCCCGGCCAGCAGGAAACGATTTTTAAATCCTTTGACCTGCCCTTTACCCGTCCGCCGAAGGGAACCTGGCAGATCGTCCTGATGTTGCGCGAATGGACTCCGGCGGGATTTGTCACCCGTGATTTCACGAATTTTTCGGAACGGGTTTCGTTCCCGGAAGAGGCCGCACCAGTAGCGGAAATGTCCCCTGTGACGGTGATTGAACCCAAACCCGTGGTTGCCGACAGCAAACCTGCTGAAACAAAAGCGCAACCGGCAGCGGTTAAGCCGGTCAAGACAATCGCCATCGGAGCGGATACAAAAATTTCCGTCAATCAAGCCTCGATCGAAGAATTGGCTTCCGTCAAAAGTCTGCCGAAGAAAGTTGCCGAAGCCATTGTCGCCAAGCGTCCTTTTTCTTCGTTGGATGAACTCGTGAAGGTCAAAGGCATGGGCGCGAAACTCCTCGCGAAAGTCCGCGCTTATCTTCGACTTTGAGCGGGTTGAGGTCTGGATTTGCCTTCGCGGCCACGCCGTGTGGCGGCGAAGGAATCCGGCTCTTGCCCGATCCAAGGCGGAAGGTGCCGAACGTGATCGGCCTCCTTTTTGGCCGGTATTGCGCGCATTTAATTTAATGCGCGTAATCGCGAATGGCATTTTGCCACCATTCCGCGAGCGCCTGACCGGAGCGAATCCAGGCCTGCCGATGAATTTGCAGCATGATGTCGGCATCGGATAGGACGAGCATCTTTTCCTGTGAGTTGAGCGCCTGAGGGCCTTGCACTAAAAGCCTTTCACTTAATTCGCACACTTTCGTCCCACCGCTTTCCGGTTTCACTAACGCTGTGGAACTGGCCGGGTTTAATTGTTTTTCGAGCAGTAGAAAGACGTGGATGGCGTTGAGATAAGGGTCCAGTACGACTTTAGCAATGATCTCATCTGGAGGCGGTAGGCCCGCGGCCTGAGCTTTTGCCAGCAGGGCCATGCGCACACGAAGCGTGGCCAGTTCAGGGATGGATGAAGTTTCTTCCGGCACCAGGAATAGTCCTCGCTCACGGGCTTTGCCACCAAGGCGGCTGCGGCTTGTCCAGACGCTTAACGGAATGGCCAGCGCCATGCCGGCCATGACGGGTGAGAACCACCAGAATAACCGCATATCCAGCCACGATAAGTACAACCCCCAACTCAGCCCAATGAGCGTATGTCCCCAATGCTGCCGGAGGGCGTCTTTCCACGCGATGCCATTGGCCGTGCGTTTCTGTGTGCCCCAATTCACGCCCATTCCAAACAGGATCGCAGCGATAAATTTGGAATGCCACAGCATTTGCAGCGGTGCGTGCAGGGCGGAGAACAGGGTTTCGAGTACTGCGCTGGCAGTGGCCCGGAACAATCCCCCGAAGGCAGCCCCGCGACGGCGATTCAAAGCGAGGTCAATTAAAGCGAGAATTTTGGGAAGAAATAGCGCCGTCATGCAAATGCCGAAAATCAGCAAGGCATGGTCCGGACCGTTCAGATTTAAGAACGGGGTGAAAGGATGCACCACAATATCGGAGAGGCCGGAATGCAGTTTCAGGCAGAGCGCTCCGTTGAATCCGAGCAGAAATAACAACCAGAGCGGACTGGCCAGATAGCCAAAAATGCCCATCAACAAATGAATGCGGCTGAGACCGCGCAAACCGCGCGCGCACAGCACGAGACTGTGCTGCATATTTCCCTGGCACCAACGGCGGTCGCGTTGAGCGTTGCTGATGATGTCCTGCGGCGCTTCTTCGTAACTGCCGGCCAGATCATAAGTGAACCAGACCTGCCAATTGCCCTTCAACAACAGCGCGGCTTCGACAAAATCGTGGCTGAGAATCTGGCCGCCAAAGGGTTTTCGACCCGGCAGTTTGGGCAAGCCGCAATGGCGCATAAACGGCTCGGTGCGGATAATCGCATTGTGTCCCCAGTAATTGCCAAAGTCCTGCGCCCAATAATTCAATCCGGCGAGGAAAATGGGAGCGTACAAGCGGTTGGCAAATTGCTGAATGCGCCCGAAGAGGGATTCGGCATTGACGAGCGCAGGCGCGGTTTGAATGAGCGCCACCAGCGGATGTTCCTCCATCAATTGGACGAGGTTTACGATCGTGTTGCCGAGCATCAGGCTGTCGGCATCGAAGACGATAAAATAGCGGTAACGCTGTCCCCAGGCGGTGAGAAAATCACTGACATTACCGCTCTTTTTGCCTTCGTTAGAACTGCGTCGCCGGTAATAAATTCGTCCCAGGGCATCCAGTTCCGTGACCAGTTCAAACCAGCGGCGTTCTTCCTCGACCCATTTATCCGGCTCGCTTGAATCACTCAAAATGAAGAAATCAAAGCGTTCCAGTTGTCCGGTTTGAGCCAGCGAAAGATAAGTCGCGCGCAATCCTTCCATCACGCGGGCGACTTCTTCATTGCAGGTCGGAATGACAATCGCGGTGTTGATGCCGTCAATACTTCTCGACCGGTAATCGCCGGTTTGAGTGATGCGATTGGGATCGCCGCGAATTCGCAGAACGAATCCGAAAATCCCGTGCGTGCAGCCGAGGGCAATGAGAAAGAAGAGGATCACGAATAATGCGAACAGAATCGTGCAGGTGGCTGTCCAGCCATTGCGCCAGAGTAGATCGGCGAAGAGCAGCGAAACCACGCTGGTGAGTAAAAAGGCAGAGGAAAAGAATAGAAACAACCGGAAACCGTGCCGTACTGGGCGGCGCGGATAAATAATCGGTGCAGGTTTTGGTTCCTGAATGGGCATCGGTGATTCCTAATGAGTCCGGACGAAATAGAGAATGAGGGCCAGCGCAACGAGCGCCCAGATGAAGACGATCCGGAGCCAGGGTGTCCGGCTCAAACTGGTTAGAGTCGTGATGGTCGCGAGGTCCAGTGGGCGTGGGGGCATTTTTGAACGTTGAAAGTCTGGCCCGGCCCGCAGGTAAGCCTCCCGCATGGCGGAGGTAAAAGCCTCTGGCCACGGTCCTGGATGCAGGAATTGGTCCTGCCACTTGCCCGGCATATCGGCCATGAGCAACGCCAATCTTCCCCGGGTCGTCAGCAGATGATCGGTGCTTCCGGGTGACTCCTGCAATACTTGTGCGAACCAGTCCGTAACGACGGAATCCAATTCTTCCGCCGCCAGTTCGATCGGCGGGCGTTGCGGTTCACGTGCGGCCCGACGTCGGGCGCGTTGCAGAACCTGAATTACGAGTTGCCCCAGCAGCTCACGATTACGGACGCGCAACGCCAGCAGATAGCTTTCCACCCGCGTGTAAGCTGCATTCCATTCTTCCAGCGGACGTCCATCGAGATAGCCCGTTGGCTCGCCCGCCGATTCACCGCCGTTCAGGGCGGACTCCAGAGATAAGTCCATGTTTCGCTTAGCGCCTCCTGTCCGTTTTGTAATGTGCAACGAAGATCCACGGGGTCTTTGTTGCCGGGTTTAGGCTCCATTTTGAGCATGACGCGCCAGCCATTGCTGAAGGGATTCCGGAACACCTGATTCTCAACGATTGTTGCGTTCGGACTGCAACTGGCGGTTGCTTGCGGGACCAGATTTTCCGGAAGCTGATTCAGCTTTGGCCCGATAAAATCAATGGCGAATTGACGCCGTTGCGGGTTGGCCGGATCAACGCCTATGCGGGTGGCCTGAACTTTATTTTCCGACAATGCCCGGTTGCTTTCCCGGGTCCAATACAGCGCATAGCTGAAACGGTAAGGCTGGAGCGGCGGAGGTTTAACCTTCGGCTCCCAGTATGCCACGATGTTATCGAAGCCTTCATAATGCGCCGCCAACTCGACCAGATTGACTTCGCCTTCACCCCATTGATCGTGTGGCTCGACCCATACGCTGGGAGTCTGTTGATAATAGTTAGATAAATCCTGATAAGCGGAAAAATCCCGCTCCCGTTGCAATAGGCCAAAGCCGCGCAGATTTCGGGCAGCGATGCGCTGATGCCGTATTTCGACCGGGTTTGTCAGCGGACGCCAGAGCAGTTCGCCGTTGCTCATCTGAATTAAGAGACCATCACTGTCATGCACTTCCGGACGGAAATCATTGTATCTCCGCTCGGACGCCTTGCCGAACCAGAACATGCTGGTGAGCGGGGCAATCCCGATGCTTTTGAGCGGTTTTCGTTGCGGATTGGCGGCGCGAATCTGGTCGGGCTCGCGAAAATAAAGGATCGCTTCCACCTCCAGCACGGTGGTTTCACCGGGATAAATCATCAGCTTATAAGCGCCGGTGCAACTGACACTGTCGAGCAGGGCGAAGAGTTTCAACCGGCCATCACCAGGTGCCGGTTTCCCCAGCCACCAGTCCGTGAACAACGGAAACTCTTCAGGGCGGTCATCCGTTTCGCCGCAATCCAGCGCCAGGCCGCGAGCGGACAGACCATATCGTTGATCTTTGCCCAGCAATCGGAAATAGCTTGCTCCTAGAAACGCGCCTAGCTCATCCAGCTTGTGCTCGTCATTTAAAGCATAGAGCAGGCGGAACCCTGCATATCCGGTATTGGCGGGAATTCGTCCAGCGATGTCGGTAGCCGTCCGGTAATTAAAGAAATCCTGCACGAACCGGATTGGCTGGGAAGCGTTCGCCGTGAACTCGTTTAAGTGAATGGGTTCCTGATAGAGATAACCCGGATGAAAAAATTCGACGCGGAACGGAAGCTGTTCCGCGGTCCACAAGGCTTTCTCATGGCGGAATTGAATTTCCCGATACTTGTCGTAATTCAGTTTATCCGCCTGCAATACGTCCGGCAAATCCTTGCGTGGAGAATGAAACGGCTTCTGTGCGCGGGCCAAAGCTTTTTCCGCAACGTAATCCAGGTTTACTTCCGTGGACTTGATTTGCGCAAAGACTCCGTTGGGCAACGCGATTGCGAGCAACCCCATCCAGTAAAAAAATCGGTTCATGCTCCACCTATAACAGAACCGACGTACGCCGGTTTTGCAAGGGGAGCGGGGACGATTGTGCTGATCGGCTAGCGGCTAAAACATCTGCTAATATAAGACGCGGAATATTTTTTAGAACTTAACGCAATCGCAACGCAGATGGCAGCTTATGGCCGGACTGGGCCTGTGAATGACAATTTTTACCGGCGCGCAGGTTACCAAACCCGCGTTCTTAATTCCGGTGCGCGCCACATGGGCGCACCCGCTTTGATCCCGAAGGCTTTGTAGAATTCCGGCATGTTGCTGACCGGACCGAGCACGCGGAAGCGTCCCGGCGAATGCGGGTTGGTGGTGATGGATTGCCGGAGAGCTGCTTCCCGGTTGTTTTCGCGCCAGATTTGCGCGAAAGAAATGAAATAGCGCTGTTCCGGGGTGAAACCATCAATCAACTTGCGTTTGGACGGGTCTTTGGCCAGCGCGCGTTGCAATGCTTCATAGGCAATGTTTGCCCCGCCGAGATCGGCCAGATTTTCTCCGAGCGTCAACTTGCCGTTGACGTGCAGTCCGGGCAGAGCTTCAAAATTATTGAATTGCTCGACGATTCTTTGGGCGCGGGCGTTGAATTCTTTCGCGTCGGCTTCGGTCCACCAATCTTTGAGGTTGCCATCGCCATCATACTGGCGTCCTTCATCGTCGTAGCCGTGCGTGATTTCATGGCCGATGACGAGGCCAATGCCGCCATAGTTCACCGCATCATCCGCTTCCATATCAAAGAACGGCGGTTGCAAAATGCCCGCCGGAAACACGATTTCATTGAAGGAGCCGTTGTAATAGGCATTAACCGTCGGTGGGGTCATGTCCCATTCCGTGCGATCCACGGCCTGGCCAATGCGGCTGTATTGTCGATGTGTTTCAAACGCGGTCGCACGGCGGACGTTGCCCAGCAAATCATCGGGCCGGATTTTCACGGCTGAATAATCCCGGAATTTATCCGGATAACCGATCTTTTGCGTGAAGTGATCGAATTTCACCACTGCTTTTGCGCGGGTGGTTTCACTCATCCATTCGAGTTTTTGCAGTCGATCGCGAAACACGACTTTGAGATTGCCGATTAATTCATTCATCCGCGCCCGTGCGGCGGGCGGGAAATATTTCTCCACGTAAATCTGGCCCAAAGCTTCGCCGATATGCGTGTCGATCACTTTGGTGGCCCGTTGCCAGCGCGGTTCCTGAACGAGCTTGCCGCTTAAGGTGGTGCCATAAAAAGCGAAGGATTCATTTTCAAAATCGGCGTTCAAGTAGGCCGCCGCCTGGTGCAGAACGTGCCAGCGCAAGTACACTTTCCAATCGTCCACGGGCCGGTCCTTAACCAACTTGTCCAAGGCATCAAAAAACTCCGGCTGACGCACAATACAGGTGGATAATTTTCCTAACTGTGAGGCGGTCAGGAATTTTTGCAGTGGTAACGACGGGTATTTGGCCGGTAATTCAGAAACCGCAAACTTGTGATAATTGGCCACGGGATCGCGCAATTCGGCGCGCGGCTTGCTTGCCTTGGCCAGCGCAGTTTCCAATTCCACCACAGTGGTGGCATGGGCGCGGGCTTCCGGCTCTTTTTCTCCCGTTAGTTGGAACATGCGGGTGACATGCGCGAGATAAGCCGCTTTGTCTTTGGCAAAACGTTCGGTCAAATAGTAATCGCGATCGGGCATGCCCAATCCACCTTGAGCCAGATAAAGCGTGTAGGCCGTGGTGTCCTTGTCATCCGGTGAAGCCCACAGCGAGAACATGCCGCCCTCAATGCCGGAAAGGTTGAACTCAGCCAGGAGCCGCAGCAGATCTTCTGAGGATTTAATGGCGGCGATCCGTTTAAAATCCGGAATCAGCGGAGTCAGGGCCAGTTTTTCCAGTCGATTCGTATCCGTGGCCGAAATATAGAAATCACCGACCAGCCGCCGCGGTGATTTGGCCGGTGCGGATTTGTCTGTCGCTGTGGCATCCAGAATGTCATGCAGCAATTGCCAGTTCCGTTCCCGCAATTCCATGAAGCCGCCCCACCATGATTTATCAGCCGGGACGGGATTGTTCTTCAGCCAGGTGCCGTTGGCATACTGATAAAAGTCAGTTCCCGGATCCACTGAGCGATCCATGTAATCCACGGAAAAACGCGGAATCTTTGTGAGCGGTTGAGCGGTTTTCGAAACGCTGACCGGATCAGCGGCGAAACCGGGCAGGGGAAGTGCGGTTAACAGGAGGGCGAGAATCAGGTGATTTTTCACGAACAGGGATTTCAGGTTACGTCGTTTGCGTTGCTTGTTCATCGGCACACGGCTTTGTTTCCGGAGTATAGCCGGGGAGCTGGCGTTGGCCAAGGAATACAGCACGAAACCGGGAGAACACCCAGGCGAAAAAGAGCGGTAAATCATCCCAATAAACATCATGACACGCGCCGCTGCCGGGCAGCCAGGCTTTTAACCCGGCCCAATCGCGTTGGCGAAAGCATCGGAACAAATCTACTGTAAAATAATGGGCGAGCACCCGGTTGCCTGCGGGTTGAACTTCAGGGGTTATACTGTCAGCAGCTTTTCCCGACCAGACCGCCACCGCTTCGGAAAAATCCACCCCGCAAGCCGAGCCAAAACGAACGCCGGAAGTTGCGCGCGGATGAAATTCCAGCAAATAAATCTGCCCCGTGCCGGTTTCTTCGATCCAATCAAAACCACAGAAACCTTCAAAGCGGGTGAACTGAGCAAGTTCATCGATGAGTGATTGATGCCCTGGCAGTGGCAGAAATTCCCGCGCCGTTGAAGGTCCATAGGGGCCATGCGTGGTCTTTAAAATGTATGAGGCCAACCAGGCCAGGCAGCGGCCTTGGAAGCAGAACATCTCCGTGGTGCCTCGCCGCCCGTGAATGTACTTTTGCGCGAGGATCGGAAATTGAATTTCTTCCGGCGCCGAACGGATTTCTTCCGGTGATTCCAGCTTGAGAACCCCGCCACCACCACTGCTTTGCGGAGGCTTGACGATAATTGGCCAGCGAACGCTTTCGCCAAATGCTTCAATTTCCGTTTTATTCTGACACACGCGGCTTTCGGGAATGGGCAAATTCCATTTTGCACGGGCCGCTGTGAGCCCGAATTTGCTCATGCAGAAATCGCGGACCAACGGGTCCAGCAGGCCGGGTTGCCAGTTTTGCAGCAGAGCCGCGTCACCATTGGCGGCCAATTGTTGAACGAAAGGTTCACAGGTAACAATGATGGCGCTCCAGGGGGAAGGGGATTGACGGAGCGCACGCTTCAACCATTGGAACTGCGCGGCTGGATTAGGTTGTTGAATGGCGGTGGCGGTATAGCGGCTGTGCGCCAGCGGATCGCCTTCGACGCACAAAACATCCACTTGGAATCCGGCCCGATGCAGAATCGGCAGCAGCCGGAACGAAATAAACAACGTCACGTCCGGTATTAACAGGACTCTCAACCCTGTGGCGGGCAACCCTGGCTTCCTTTGGAAAAACACGTTAACGTTCGTAACAGAGCGCCGCCGCCTTGTCTGCTACGAATTTTTGAAAATTAGAACGAGAAATCGCGGCGGCATTGGGGTCCGCCGCGTTTTGAGACTGAAGCCGGGGAACTAACCTTCCAGTTTTACTTCCATGGTAATCTTCGCATTTAACAAACGGGAAATGGGGCAGCCCGCTTTCGCCGCATTGGCGATTTCGAGAACTTTGGCCTTGTCCGCGCCGGGAACTTTGGCGGTTACGTCCAGATGAGATTCGGTCACGGTAAAACCGGCCTCGGTTTTATCCATTGTGATCGTGGCCGTGGACTCCGGGGTAATGCCCGCCCGGCCCAGTTCGGCGGAGAACGCCATGGAGAAACAGCCGGCGTGCGCCGCGCCAATTAATTCCTCTGGATTAGTGCCAATGCCGTTTTCAAAGCGGGTGCTGAAGGAGTATTGAGTTTCCTTGAGTACGCCGCTGTCGGTGGAAATGGAGCCTTTGCCGTCCTTCAAACCGCCGCGCCAAATAGCTGATGCTTTACGTTTCATGATTGCCTCTCAGTGATAATTTTGAGCGTGAATTCGCCCGGATGGAAAAGAGAATAGTCCGAGGAAAGAGGAATTGCAAACGAGGTGTAAAATTCCCGGATCGCGGCTGTGTCGAAGACCAGCCGCAGCGTATTCAAGCCTCAAAGCACATTGGAAGAATCCTATGCGATTGATAATTC
>JBEHZA010000072.1:0-14036 GCA_048497895.1 Verrucomicrobiota bacterium | reverse complement strand
CTCAGCACACCTTCGGACTGGGCGAACGCAACGACGTAATCTGGGGCCTTGGTTACCGCTACCTCTACAATAAGTTCGAACAAACCATTCCCACCATCCAGGTGCGGGACGGAGAACGCAGCCTCCAGCTCTTCAGTGCTTTCGTGCAGGATGAATTTAAAATTATCCCGGATACCTTCATTGTCACCGCTGGCACCAAAATCGAGCACAACGATTATACCGGTTTCGAAATCCAGCCCAGCATCCGGGCCACGCTGAAACCCACGGAACGCCAAACCATTTGGGCGGCTATTTCCCGCGCCGTGCGCACCCCGGATGAAGTCGAAGGCAAGGATACGTTTGGCTTCCGCATTGCCGGCCCCACTCCCGGTCCCGGCGGGCTTTACATTCCCACCGTCGTCGGTAATCCCGATATTAAGTCCGAAGTGCTCCTGGCTTATGAGCTGGGTTACCGCCTTCAACCGACCGATCGTGTCAGCATTGATCTTGCGACCTATTACAATGAGTACAGCCACTTGATCAGCTATGACAGTGTGGCCACCTATATACCCGGCGTGCCCGTCGGCACGGCGGAAATTCCGTGGAACAACCTGCTGAGCGGAAAAACTTATGGCGGCGAGGCTTCCGTAACCGTCTCCCCTATGGATTCATGGCGGCTCACCGCGAGCTATTCGCTGCTGCTCAGTCAGCTTCGCGGTCCAGCCAGCGCCAATCAGGCACTGGTGGTCGATCCTCCCAAGCACCAGGTCATGCTGCGCTCGGCCTATGATTTCACCCGGCAGTTCAGCTTCGACGCTCAACTTCGTTACGTCAGTGCCATCCCATCCGTCCCCGCCTACGTCACCGCAGATGTCCGGCTTTCCTACCGGATCACCGATAAACTCGAACTTGCACTGGTCGGACAAAACCTCTTTGACAACCAGCATCCTGAGCAGGGCGCTGCCCCATTGGCCGTAGTAACTACGGAAGTTCCGCGTGGTTTCTACGGAAAAATCACGTGGCATTTTTAATTGTGCCGAAGCATTGCCCATGAACAGCTTCACCCACTTGAAGCTGCCGCCAGGAGCCGTCGTCAGCCATTCGGGCCGTCGTCGGGTTCAGCGCGCCACCGTATTTCTGACCGGGCTGCTTGCTCTCCTGTTTTTTACCAACGCCGCCCGGGCACAGGTTTCCAAAGAATACCAGATTAAGGCCGCTTTCTTATACAACTTCACGAAATTCGTGGAATGGCCTCCCTCTCACTTCGCTGCCACCGATAGCCCCATCCAAATCGGTTTGCTCGGGAAAAATCCTTTCGGCGATGAACTGGAAAAAATCATTAAAAACCGACAGGTCAGCGGTCGTGAATTTCGCATCAAAACAGTCACTTCTCTGGAAGAAGCCACCTCCGTGGATGTGCTCTTTGTCACCGCTGGAGAGGAAAAACTATTCATGAATGGCCGGTTATCTCTGCAAAAAGCCGGCGTGCTCACCATTGGTGAAACCAAAAAATTCGGCGACCAGGGCGGCCTCATCACCTTTACGGTGGAAGCCGCCAAAGTCCGCTTTGAAATCAACCTGGATACAGCCGAAGAATCCGGTCTCAAATTCAGCGCTCAGTTGCTAAAGCTCGCCAGCGTCGTCCGGAGAAAACCTTAGCGCTGTCTGAAATTGCGTTACTTCACCAGTTCGCCCACCAGCAAAATCGCCCCCGGATAAAAAGCCGTGTCGTTAAAACGCTCCGGCTTGTCGATCTTCTCGTTGCGTTGCGCCAGAATCTTCGCCTTGTCCGGTTGCTCCGGATGAATCTCGATCTTCACCGTATGCACCGCCTCCGGCAAATCACTGCCAATCCATAACGTGGACAACCGGGCATAGGTGCAGTAACTGTCAAAACGCGCCACTGTCCGCGGCGCTTTGTCATCCAGCGTCACGATCACCTGCCCGCAATCCGGCCCGATGATATCGTAAATCGAAACACTCGTGCCCTTGAATTTGAAGGTTACGGTTGCTCCCGGTTTATTGGCCTTGTGCAACGCCGTCATCCGGTTCGCCCAGCGTTTCCCGAATGGATCGGTTTTCGCATCCAGCAGCTTGAAGTCGCTGGACAACGTCGCCTCGCTAATCGGCAACAGTTTGGCCGCCTCATAATTCTTCGCATTAAACGGCGCACCCAACTGGTGCGGCCCCACGGTTTTTGATGCCTCACGAATCGGCGTCAGGGAACGCACGATCGCCTCCAGGTACAGTTCATGCCCCGTTTCTGGATGCGGGTGCACCGTATCCGGCGCAAAGACAAACTTGTCCCCCACCGCCGCCTTCTCTTCCGGCGTCTTGGGCAGCGGCGCTTTCCAGATCAGCTTTCCCTCTTTTGCCAGCCGCGCCACTTCCATCGCCATATGAATGCTCGGGATGCCGTAATGATCCGCTACTTTTTCCATCGCACTCGCCGCGCGCGGGAATTTGCCCTCCAACATCGGCGGCACCAGCGCCTCCGTCACCGTGTAAACAAAGCAAATGTCACAGTTCGGCAGCGTGCGCCAGGTCTGGCGGACAATGCCCTCCATGCAGCGATAAATCTGTTCCGGTGGCGCTCCTCCATCATTCACCGCAAATTCCACGAACAATAAATCCGGCTTCGCATCCAGCACATCCTGTTTTACCCGGAACACTCCGAGGTCTGAACCGGTCCCGCCAATCGCCGCATTAATTTCCGAAAACTTCGCCGCCGGATACGTCTTCTGAAAATACGCCAGCGTCTTGGGCCGCCAGCCAGCCTGCGCCGTGATCGAACCGCCCAGATAACCAATCTTCACCTCAGCGCCCGGTTTATTCGCCTTCGCCAGAAAATTCGGCAACCCGTTACGCGGATGACATTCCTGCGCCGGCACCAACGCCAATTCTTCCGCGCCGACCGTAAATGCCATTAACAAAGTCACCACCAGACCAAGGAACTGAATTGATTTTTTCATGATTCAAATCTCTTTCGCTACCGCCGCCACAACGCTCTCAACGAAACGACCAGACAAATATCCCGGCCCGTGAGCGGCTATCTTTATTGTCGGATTGAAGGCGACATTTATCCGCAATACCTCCCCAAAGAAAAGTCTATTCTTCCCGGATTTATCCAGGACTCCGGAAAGATCACAGGCAATTTCATAAACCCCGCTTTTACAACTCCCGAAGAAGCCAGCCGAACAGATTGGGATTCCCACGACGATCTCGACATTTCGGGCATTCCGGTTAATAAGTTTCCTCTGCCCATTCGATCAACTCATATGAACTTGATCTGTTTCGCTGGGGCGACCGCTCTCACGCTGTTTTGCTCCGCGCCACCCGCCCGCGCCCATCTCATTGGGGATGCAGACCATGACTCCGGCGCGCCTCACTATAATTTCAGCATTGCTCCTCCCACCCGCATCGTCCTGCATAATCTGGATGAAGACCACGGAGTCATCGTGCTGGCCGCCACCAATCCCGATCAACCCCTGTCCGGGCTGGGCGGTAAGGCCACCATCGACAGTAATTCTCCCGGCGCCATCGCCGCCCGGCTTGCCGCTGTGTTTGCCCCTTTCTCGCCTCGCGTGAAAACACATGCAGACAATCAGTTCCTCTACGTCGAATCCACCGGCATTCCTGCGCACGAGATGATGACCGGCATCACCGCCTGGCAACAACAGGTTCCCCTGCCTCAATCGTACACCGGCAACAATGCGTGGCGCCTTCCCCTCTTTCCCGTCCCGTCGAAAACCCCGGTCTCCATCAAGGGCCGCTTCCTGCGCGGAGCCATCGCCCTGGCCGTAAACGGCATTCCCATTTTTAATCCCCAAAACAACCGCGGCGAAATCTCTCAGGAAATCGGGGAACTGGACCACTGGGGCGGACATTGCGGACGCGCGGATGATTACCATTATCACGCCGCCCCTCTGCATTTGCAAAGCATCGTCGGCAAAAGCGCCCCGATTGCCTATGCGCTGGATGGCTATCCCCTTTATGGACTAACGGAGCCCGATGGTTCCAGCCCCGCAAATCTCGACGCCTTCAACGGACACGAAACACCCGGACTCGGCTATCACTATCACGGTTCTCTGAAATATCCTTACGTGAATGGCGGTTTCCACGGCGCAGTAGTCGAACGCGAAAACCAGGTCGACCCTCAACCCCGGGCGCAATCCGTTCGTCCGGATCAAGCTCCGCTCCGCGGAGCGCGCATCACCGGTTTCATTGCCAAAGAGAACCAAAGCTACAGTCTGAAATACGCCATCGGCGGCGCCATCCATTACGTCAACTACGTCATCAACGATGACCAATCTGTGCGCTTCGATTTCATTGATGAACGTGGTCAGAACCAAACACAAACCTACCCCCCTCGCTCCCGTGACGGACGCCCTCCCGGTGAACCTAAAAGTCCGGACGTCCGGAAAAAGGGTCCCCCGCGCGACAGCAACGGGCGCACAGGAAATCGTCCCCCGGATGATCGCGTCGATGCCCGTCCTCCCCGGGAAACCGAACTGTCCACCCGTCCCGCCATTTTCATTCCCAAACGAACTGGCAGCCTGACCCTGCTCAGTCCTGCGGTGGCCGATGGCGGCGCGTTACCAACGGAATTTACCGGCGACGGAGCGGGTTCCACCTTGCCGCTCGAATGGAAAGGCGCTCCTGCCGACACCAAAAGTTACGCGCTCATCATGGATCACCTGGCGCCCGGCAACGTCATGAAGTGTTATTGGACGCTCTGGAATATTCCCGCCAGTGTGACGAGCCTGCCCAAAAATGTGCAAAACGTCGGCCAGTCCGGTCCCGGTTTCAAAGGCCAAATCGGCTACGAACCGCCCCACTCCCAAGGCCCCGGCTTAAAAACCTACGTGCTTACCCTCTACGCGTTGTCCGCCCCGCCTCAACTCAATCAACCGGCCCGTGAAGTCACCCGCGAAGTTCTCCTCACCGCCATTAAAGACCTCGTCCTCGATAGCGCCGAATTAAAAGTCACCTACACCCGCCCAACCGGTCAGAACCAGGAGTTCTTCAATTACCCCCAACCCTCTCCCGATGCACCATGAAGTAGAGCACTGGCACTGCCATCCGGCTGATGAGCAACGAGGCCACCTCTCCCGCCATCAAAGAAATCGCCAGGCCCTGAAATATCGGATCGAAGAGTATCACGGCCGCTCCCGTTAACACCGCCAGCGCTGTCAAAAGCATGGGCCGGAATCGCACCGCTCCCGCATCCACGACGGCTTCCGCCAACGGCAGGCCTTCCGCCAGCCGTTGCTCGATAAAGTCCACCAGGATGATCGAATTCCGCACCACAATTCCCGCGCCGGCCATAAAACCAATCATGGAAGTCGCCGTGAAGAACGCCCCCAAAGCCCCGTGCGCCGGCAGAATCCCGACCAGTGAAAATGGAATCGCTACCATGACAATAAACGGCGTCATAAACGAACGGAACCAACCCACCATCAACACGTAAATTAAAATCAGCACCGCCGCAAACGCCAGTCCCAGATCGCGAAACACTTCAATCGTAATATGCCATTCACCATCCCACTTCATCGCCGGTTGCGTGTCCGTAAAGGGCAGGCTCGCATTGAGAATGTTCAATTTTCCCGCGCTGCCGCCAAAATTCTTTGTCTCTAATTTCGCCAACGCCTCGTTCATTTTCAGAATGGCGTACACCGGGCTCTCAATCTTGCCTGCCACATCGCCAATGACATAGGTCACCGGCATGAGGTTCTTATGGTAAATACTCTTATCCGCCACCGTGGTTTCCAGTGATACGAGTTCGCGCAGCGGCACGAGCGGTGTTCCACTGGTCGCACCCGGCTCCGGCAATGCGTTCGCATCCCCTGAGCGCACGCGCAACGCCAGCAATTCCTCCGGCGTCGTCCGCAGCTGTCGCGGCAACTCCAACTGAATGTTCACGTCCTCCTTTTCGCGCGGCTGATGCACCAGATCAATGGATTCGCCGCCCACCGCTATCCGCAAGGTCCGGGAAATGGTTTCCGCGCTGATACCATGCAGCGCCGCCTTTTCTTTATCGATCACGAATTTCGTCTTGGGCTGATCGGCCTCGATGTAAGCGTCCACATCCACTACCCCATCTGTGCTTTTGAAGATGTCGCGCACCTTCTCCGCCAACCGCAAACGTGAAGCTTCGTTCGGCCCGTAAATCTCCGCCACCAGGGTCTGTAACACTGGCGGTCCCGGCGGCACTTCCGCCAGGGCCACCCGCGCATGATATTTCGCCGCAATTTCCGCTACGCGTGGACGCACCCGCTTCGCAATCTCATGGCTCTGTGTCCGGCGCTCAGCTTTCTTCACCAGGTTCACCTGCACATCCGCAATATTCGCGCCCCGCCGCATAAAATAATGCCGCACCAGCCCGTTGAAATTAAACGGCGACGCCACCCCCGCGTAAATCTGGTAATCCGTCACCTCCGGCTCCTGCCTCACCGCGGCGCCCAATTCGCGCGCCGCCTGCGCCGTCAGTTCCAGCGCACTGCCCTCCGGCATGTTCAAAATGATTTGAAACTCACTCTTATTATCAAATGGCAGCATCTTCACCTTCACCCATTGAATCCCCACCAACGCCATCGCTCCCAGCAACAGCAAAGTGATGCCACCGAGAAACACCCAGCGCCATGCCCGATGCCCAATCAACGGCCCCATGATATGCCGGTAGAATCGCGTAAAAACATCCTCTTCATGCGCGTCGGGCAGAGCTGGCAACGCTTCCGTTTCCGCACCTGCGGACCGGACAGCCGACTTGGTCCGCCAGCGCAAGAAACGAATCGCCGCCCACGGAGTCACGATGAAGGCGATCGCCAGTGAGAAAAGCATAGCCGCGCTCGACCCCACCGGAATCGGCCGCATATACGGCCCCATCAATCCGCCCACAAATGCCATCGGCAACACCGCTCCAATCACCGCAAACGTCGCCAGAATCGTCGGATTTCCCACTTCATTGACCGCTTCCACCGCCACCTTCGCCCAATCGCGTCCCTGATTCTGCCGCAAATGAAAATGCCGCACGATATTCTCCACCACCACAATGGCGTCATCCACCAGAATGCCGATGGAAAAGATGAGCGCGAACAACGTTATCCGGTTCAGCGTGTAGCCGTACAAGTAAAATACCAGTAGTGTGAGCGCCAGCGTCGAAGGAATCGCGATCGCTACAATTCCGGATTCACGCCAGCCCAGCGTGAGCAAAATCAATGCTGACACCCCCAGCACTGCGATTAACATGTGCCAGAGTAATTCGTTCGACTTCTCCGCCGCGGTGGCGCCGGAATGCCGCGTGACGGAAACTTCCACTGGGCGCGGAATGATCGTGCCTTTGAGCGTCTCCACTTTCTTCAGCACGTCCGCCGCTACGGAAATCGCGTTCGCCCCCGGGCGCTTGGCAATGCTCAGCGTCACCGCTGGCTCTTCATGAGACAGATTTGAGCGAGCGGCTCCCTCCCCGTAGAAAACGTATTGTGAAGGTTCCTCCGCGCCATCAATCACCTGAGCCACTTCGCGCAGGTAAACCGGTTTACCGCCATAAACGCCCACCACTACCTTGCCCACGTCCTCTGCGCTGGTAAGAAATGCGCCAGTTTCGATAACGATCTCCTGATTCCGGCTCGTCAGACCGCCCGCTGCAAACTGGCGGTTCGCCTGTTGCAACAGCGGAATCAAACCTGCCGGACTCAGATTGCGAGACGCCAGCCGGCTGGGGTCGAGCAATACCCGCAATTGCCGCTTCGCTCCGCCGATGATCGTCGTCTCCGCCACCAGCGGCACCTGCTTCACCGCGTCATCCACTTGCGATACCAATCGCCGTAGCGTGAGGTGATCGTAAACCGCGCTGTGAAACGTCAGCGCCAGAATCGGCACATCATCAATCGAACGCGGCTTGACCAGCGGAAACGATACCCCATGCGGGATGCGGTCGAAATTGGAGCGCAACTTTTGCTCCAGCTTCACCAGACTCCGCTCCATCTCCTGCCCCACCAAAAACCGAACTATCACTAGGCTCTGACCGGGGCTGGACGTTGAGTAGATGTATTCCACGCCCGGAATTTCCCAAAGCAGTTTCTCCATCGGCCGCGTCGCCCGTTCTTCAACCTCCTGTGCACTGAAGCCCGGCATCGAAACCAGCACATCGATCATGGGCACTTTGATTTGCGGCTCCTCTTCCCGGGGCAGCAACCAGATCGCGGCCAATCCCAGCAACACCGAGGTAACGATGATCAGCGGCGTTAGTTTGGAATTGATGAACACCTGAGCCACCCGGCCGGCGATGCCCGGTTCCCTGCCCATGGCCTGACGGATCTCCCGCTTCATGGCTGCACCTGCAATGGCTGCCCATCCACCAGGCCCGCGGCTCCTTCTGTCACTACCCGTTCTCCCGCGCTCACCCCGGAAAGCAATTCCACCTCCGATCCCACACGTTTGCCCGTTTTCACCAGCCGCAACTGGGCCTGCCGGTTCGCCTCCACAAACACCAGTTCCATTTGTCCACGCTGCACCACCGCAGCCGCCGGAACCCTCAATCCCATCCCTTCACTCACCACGATTCGCACCCTGCCAAATTGCCCCGAACGCACCCCTGCCTGCGCCGGCAAATCAAACTTCACCAGGATCGTCCGGCTGTTGGGATCAACCGTGGGCGACAACTCACTGACGACGCCAGCCAGCCCCTCCGCGCTGGCGGCAAAGTAAATCAGGTTTGTGCCACCGGGCGTAACCCGCCCGATCAACGTCTCCGGCACATCCGCTTCAAAACGCAGTGACACCGGATCTTCCAGTTCCACGAGCGGCCGTCCCGGCGTCGCCAAATCACCCACATCCAACCATTTCCGCACGACCACCCCCGTGAAAGGCGCCCCCACCCTGGCATACCCCAACATCGTCTCCGCCTCCCGCACCGTTGCCTCCGCCACTTGCTGGCGCGACTTCACCGCATCAAATTCGGATTTGGAAACCACCTCCTGCTGTAATAATTTCGTCAACCGCTTTAGATCGCTCTCCGCCTGCTCCCGCATCGCCAGCGCCTGATCCAGCCGCGCCTTGATTTCCCGCACATCCAACTCCGCCAATAAATCGCCGATCTTCACTGCCTGCCCCACCACCACGGGCAGACTCTCTATCCGCCCGCTGATCTTGGCCGAAACCGCCGCCTTCAACTTCGGCCGCACCGTCCCCACAGCCTCTTCCGTAACCGCCTGTTGCTTCAACGCCACCGCCTGCACCTTCACGCTCGCCGGCGCTAAAGACTCCGCCTTCACAGCCGCCGGTTCCGGTGAACAACTGGTCCCGGCGGCCGCCACCATGAGCCAGCCCCACCCCAACCATGCCTTCAAGTGATTAACTTTCATGTTCATTCCCAATCTCGACGCCAGCCCCGGATAGACAGCCTCAGAGTGAACCCGTGACAGCACCGCTGCTGCCCCGGATTTGACGACCGCTTTTCATTTTTTGCTCCGCCCCAGCTTACGGCTGATCCGATTTGGCGGCGCAACCGGACTTTTCCGCCCCCACGCCCGCCTTCTTCAGAATCACCTCCGCCGGACAAAAACCCGTCAACGCAGACTGAATCAGATTCACCCCCACAAATACGCCCAGCAACAGCCACCACTCGCTCACCCAATGCGCTAGTGAAACACTGATTAACATCATCGTCCCCGCCAGAATCCGGATCGCATTTTCCATTTTCATATCGTAATCAGGTTATCTGCCTCAATTCGTTATATGATTATACAATCATATATTGAAAAAGCAAACAACGGATGCTACCTTAATTTTGTCGTAATGAAAAAACCACCCGCCCAACTCTCACCGGAAGCCCTGGAAATGATTGCCGCCCGCTTTCGCGCGCTCAGTGAACCCACCCGCCTCAAACTCATCATCGCCCTCGAAAACGACGAACGCAATGTCTCCGGTCTCGTGCAGGCCACTGGCCTCACCCAGGCCAACGCCTCCCGCCACCTCCAAACCCTGACCGAAGTCGGGATTCTTGGCCGCCGAAAAGCCGGCCTCAACGTGTACTACTACATCGCCGACCCCACCATCTTCAAACTCTGTGAGCTTGTCTGCAAAACCGTGCAAGACCGCCTGACCACCCAGGCCAACGCCTTCGCAGGCGGCTCATAAGATCATAATTTTATCCCGCGCAACGGCTCATTCCTTGGCTGCTGCTCAGCGCCTGCGGGAAGATCATCCACTTCATGATTGAGACGCCAGGTCCCGGGCTCCAATAGAATCACGAGATCGGAAATATCCTTATCAACTGTCCCGATCAGACCACCATTCAACCAATCGAGACTCGGATTTTTCTGGGAAAATTTGTAGCCCTTAAGGCGGGTGTTCAGGTTTATGGACTCAGCAGCAACACCCTCAAAAGAAAAATGCCCCTCGGCATCCAGTATAACCTCCGCATGATCCCAGGCCTGCTGGCGGCCCAGCGACAACCGGGTATCCGGCGGAACCGGCTTGCCATCGGACAACACCACCCGTCCGGCCACACGAAAGGCGGGTTTTACTTCGATCTCACCCAGATCGATCGTGGTGCCGGTCGCGCGGGTGGAAATCGTGCGCACGGGCAACGCGCCCCTGGATCGCAACGACTCCATTTTTGAATACAAATAAAAACTGATATCAGCCGGAACATTTCCAATCACAAAACGCCCTTGGGCATCTGTCGCGCTATCCAGATCACTAAAATATTTTCCACACGTGCGATCGACGGACGTCATCCCGACGGCGATTCCACTCAACGGCTCACGGTTCCGCACCACTCGTCCGGCCACAGTAACCCCTTCCTACATTTGAATGAAATGATCCCCACCTGTTTTCAACTGCACCCAACGCTTGGCCACTCCACGCGCCTCCGCAATGCCAAAAAGCGTTTTCACACCCTCCTGACAATGAAACACGAATAGCCCCTGCTCATCGGTGACAGCGAGTGGTTCGACATCTTTCTCATTGCCACCCCAACTCGTCACGTTGGCTTTTTCAACCCCTTCCACACTAATCACCGCCCCCACCAACGGCGCACCGTCAGGCCCGATCATCACCCCGGCAATCCGCAGCCGGGATTTCGCGTCGTCCGGCGGAAGTGGCTTCAAAGCGATGTCCAGCGGGCCAGTAGCCGGGTCCACTTGCGCAACGAATTTGGCCTCATGTCCGGTGTAAACGGTCAAGATTTTGAACCGGAGTTTGGCATCCAGCGCTTCAATTTTAAAATTCCCAAACGCATCGGTCTGCGTTTTCTTGCGGCAATCGGGATAGCAGGAAGGACAAATATTACCCTTTCCATCTTTTGGACCCGCCGTGTAAATGAACACGTTGGCCTTGGGTAAAGGAATGCCATTTTCATCTACCACCCGACCCATTAAATCAGGGCTTAAGTCAGTCGCTCCAAATCCAGTCAGGCAACACTTCAACCAGATCACGAACCATAGAATTCTCAGCCGGATCTTCATAAGCAAATACGGTTAGCGAATTAATTTTGTCGTAAGACGCGTTGCAACGCCAGCCGCATGTCATTTCCCTCCAGATCACGCCTGACAATATGGCCCTTGGGATTAATCAATAGGATAGTTGGCAGTGCCTCAACCCCAAAAGCCTTGAATACTAGCGCACGCTTCTGGTTTTCCAGATAGGCCTGAGGCCATTGATAGTTTCGTTCCGCAATCAGCTTGCGGGGAGAATCGATTTCCTGATCCACATTCACGCTGATGAATTCAACACGGTTGTCAGCCGCCATTTCGGTTTGCAGCTTTTTCACATATGCCAATTGTTCGGACGAGTGTTCCGACCACGCCGCCCAGAAACAGAGCATTACATACCGACCTCGATAATCAGCCAAATCCATTGTTCCGCCTTCAAATTTCTTTGCCAGAAGTTGAACTGGGACTGTTTTCTGTATCGAGCTGCGATCTTTCATTGGCAGGGTTAACGTCCCTAAATCAAACGGGCCATCGCCCGGAGGAACTACTATTTCGCGTTCGAGTATTCCCAACCGCTCTGCATTGTCGAAAAGCGGATAATTCTGTCCTTTATCCAGTGGTTTAGTTGGTTCAATTCGCAACTGGTATGTGCCAGGCGGCACATCATCGACATGAAAGGCCCCATCGCGACTAAAAACGAGCGCGTAGTTTTTTACTTCGCGTTCCCGCTGATCATTCTTCTCCTGAAATTCTTGCCGTGCTTTTTGAAATGCCTCGGCCTTGGCAAAATCCTCCCAATTCGGACGTTTTAACTCCGGCAGCCTGACGCTCAATAGATGGTAATCATTTTGCCAATCCACCGCCGCATCCGGCACATCGGGAATAACTTGACCAGTGATCTGCCGCCCCGAATTGCCATAGTCCAAATGGGTTGTTTCCCCCGCTTTAACCACTACTATCTGCTGATGGCTGCCTATAATTGACCTTCCGTTCAGCGACAGATAAGTCCGATAAAGCAGGTAATCGCCTGGCGGCACATTGATAAAAGTAAAACTACCGTCCGTCCGGGAGTCGGTGACATACAACAAATGGAAACCCGATTTATATCCCCAACCGATGCTGCTCAAATAAACATGAACATGAGCCCTGGGTTGTCCGCCAATCAGCAGTCTGCCTTCGATCTGCCCCCAGGCCTGCAGTTTGATAGAACCATTTTGTCTTATCGCTTCGAGTGTCGTCGCCAAAAAACCGTCCGGATGAGTAAAAACAACCGGAGGATCGCCGGAAAGGTTATCCAAGGAAAATTCGCCGTTTGCTCCGGCGGATGATTTTTTGCATTGATCTCCATAATATCCCTGCGGCGCATTAATAAAAAGGCCCGAAACGTTTTCATTTGGACGAATCCACATGGTAGTGCGGTCTGCCGGCCGACCATCCGGCAAATAAATCACTCCTTCAGGCTTTTTTACCGTCACAAAGGACAATTTCAGATCCTGGTCTCCAAGATCGTAGTCCAATCGGTCAGCAATGAGATTTTCATAACCGTCTGCTTCCAGTTCCAACTGCGCACTGGGATACCAGCCAGCGCGGTAGTCACTCAATTTGAGTTCTACTGTAAAATCGTTAGTCATCGGTCGCGCGAGCGATTTGGGCGGCTTCGTTCCGGGCGCATCTAAAACTGCAGAGACTGCGCGAACTACTACGGGTTGATGAGTAACTGCATCAATGGCTTTGATATGGATTTGTTGCTTATCCATTTTGCTCAGTTTCACATTTTGGTCACTACCTCCGATTGCTTTGACTTTGCGGCGCACCCCTGAGCCAGCGTGATATGCCTGTAAAAATACCGGCCCCAGTGGTGCATTGGTCCAAACTACCCATCCCCCGGCATCCGTCGTCCCTTTCCAATCCAGGATCTGCCCCTGGTCATTGCGGTAATTATCCACGGTAAGCGAAACGCCGCGCAAAGGATTCCCTGTATTATCAGTGAATTTTAACCGTAACGGCTTCATTGGTTGAACCTGCAGACGCACTTCTGGAGTCTGCATCTTTACCTCCACAACTGTGCTGGAGATTGCAAAGTTTTCAGGTTGTGCCGTCAGAATAAGCTGATGGCGTGATCGGTTGTACAGGATAAAATGCCCCTGGGCATCCGTGACTGCTTCACCCAATTTCTTCAAGTTTGAGATTCCGTAACCATCCTTTATAATGATTCCCGATAACGGATTACCACTCGGATCCACTACCAATCCACGAACATCATAACCGGATTTCATTACCAGAATGGCCGTCCCTTGACGTAATTCAGCGACTTTGAGCGGCTCGCCAATAGTCTGATTGAATTCAAACTCGTCGTGAATAAACGTTTGGGAGGAGCCATCAGGACGCGTCAATTCAATCGTTATATTTTCCAGATTACGCGGAAAATCGCCAGCCTGCCAATGGCCCCGGGAATCCGTGAGAAGCGGAGGGCTAAACCGCGAGTGGTTCCAATATTCCTGATATTCCTGCTGCCGGTTTTGCGATTGAGAGTAGCTATAACCGCGCCCACGAACCCGAACCCGCACACCAGACAGAGGCATGCCCCGTTCATCTATCACCGTCCCACCTATCGTAATG
>JBEHZA010000071.1:0-14115 GCA_048497895.1 Verrucomicrobiota bacterium | reverse complement strand
TTGATAAGCGCGCGAGGTCAGGATGCGTTCCATGGTGGTTTTGAGATTGTAGCCATTGGCCACCAGATCTTCGGCGAGCCAATCGAGCACGGCGGGATTCCACGCGGGCTGCTCCATGTCATCGAGCGGCTCAACAAGGCCGTAACCCATGAACTTCGCCCATAAGCGATTGACGATGGTGCGGGAAAGACGGCCATCAGCCTTGCCGGTGATGATGGTCACGAGCTGCTGCAAGCGCGTGGCGCGATCGGCTTTGGCATCAATGCCGCCGAGTTCCGGATAAATGAATTTCAACGCAGCGGTTTGGCCGGTCGGTTTATCGCAATGTACCATCTCGAGCGGGCCATCGGCATAAATGCCGGCGAAGCCATAAGCGTCCGCGAGCGACCAGTCATTAATAAAACTGTCGTGGCAGGAGGCGCACTTGAGGTTCACACCCATGAAAATCTGCGAGATGTTTTGCGCGGCCTGCATCTGCGGCGTCTGACTGGCATTGACCACTCCGCGCCAGACGATGCCTTTGACGAAGCCTTCGGATTCCGGCGTGGGATTGATCAACTGGGCGACAAACTGATCGTAAGGAAGATTCTCGACCAACACCTTGTAGAGCCAGGTGCTGATTTGTTTGCGGCCACCGTCGGTGTAGCCGGGGCCTTTATAATCATTGCGCAGAGCGTCGTTCCAAAAGGTGAGCCAATGCTGGGCGTAGGCTTGATTGTCCGCGAGGAGGCGTTTGACCAGTTGTTCCCGTTTGTCACGGGCTTTATCGGCGACGAAGCGTTCCAACTCATCGTTCGGCGGAAGCAGGCCGATGACGTCGAGATAAACGCGGCGGGCATACGCGCGGTCATCCACAGGTTTAGCGGATTTGACCTTGTTCGCTTTGAAGTAAGGTTCGAGAAAGCGGTCAATGGGATTGATCAGGCTGGCGCTGGCTTTGGGAATAGCGGGCTGTCCGGGCTTCAGATTGACGGGCGCGGGACGGGCAAAGGTAATACCGTCATCCCAGGGCGCGCCTTGATCAATCCAGGCACGCAGCAACCCAATTTGTTCCGCCGTCAGCCGGGAGCCTTTTCTCGGCATCATAGTGTCCGGGTCGAGACCCGCGACGAGTTCAATCAGATAACTGTCCGCGCTGTGACCGGGAAGCACAGCGGATCCGGAATCGCTTTTGGTCAGCAACGCATTACGGTCATCGAGACGAAAACCGCCTTTGTCTTTGCCACGGCCATGGCACTTGATGCAACTGGCTTCAAAGATGGGTTTGATGTCCGCCGTAAAATTGACCGGGCGATTGGCAGGCGGGGGCAGGGTGCGAATCTGCTCGGGAGTTAATTTGGCGGAAACGGTGAGGCAGTTGCTCATCAACAGGATCAGCCAAAGTCTGGGCAGCGGTAATTTCATGGGCGAATACACATGGTATAGTGGGTTGGACGAAATTGCAGGGGAAATATTGATTCCATTTGAAGATTTCCTGGTAACAAATGGCGGATGACACGAATTAACACGGATTTATGCGAATGGGAGGATGCAAAACGACAAAGTCCCGAATGACGAAATCCGAAAGAAACCCGAATACCAAACCACTAATCTGCTGAATTTGACGCTAATCCAAGTTGGAACATCGACTCCAAATCTAAAGCGCGAATTTGAAATGCGAATTCAGGCAGAAATCGTTCCAGATGGTTCAAAATGAAAAACTTGGACTTCAAATGCTTAATTTGTTATGACCTTCCAGTCCCGCATTGGGCAGCCGTTCTGCGGTCACTTGGCAACGGAGGCTGTGATTGAGTCAGGCGCGGGAAAAATTTCAACTGGAGCCAACTCGGATTTAACCATTGATTATGGACATTCTTCGTCGCATCTACCGGGATCGGCTGGCGCTGGCAACCGACCTGTACCAATTGACGATGTCCTATGGATATTGGAAGGCGGGCGCGGCGGATAAAGAAGCGGTCTTCAACCTGTTCTTCCGGCAGAATCCGTTCAAGGGTGGTTACAGTATTGCTTGCGGGCTCACGTACTTGATCGATTACCTGCGCGATTTCCGGTTTGAGGCGAGTGACATTGAGTATCTGGCCACGTTGCAAGGCAATGACGGTAAACCGCTGTTTGAATCGGGATTTTTGGATTACCTCGCAGATTTAAAACTGACGTGCGACATCGAAGCGGTTCCGGAAGGCACCGTAGTCTTTCCACATGAACCGATGGTGCGGGTGAGAGGGCCGATTATTCAGTGTCAGATTCTGGAGACGCCGCTGCTCAATATCATCAATTTTCAGACGTTGATCGCCACCAAATCGTCGCGGATTTGCCAGGCCACCCGCGGGGAACCGGTGTTGGAATTCGGTTTGCGGCGGGCGCAAGGGATTGATGGCGCACTGGCGGCCAGTTGGGCGGCGCATGTGGGCGGTTGTGCGGCCACTTCCAATGTGCTGGCCGGAAAAATGTTCGGCATTCCAGTGCGCGGCACGCATGCGCACAGTTGGATCATGTCGTTTGACTCCGAAGCCGAGGCGTTCAAGACGTACGCCAAGGCGATGCCAAATAATTGCGTGTTCCTGGTGGATACCTACGACACGTTGAACGGGGTGAAGCAGGCCATCGAAGCGGGCAAATGGTTGCGCGAAAATGGGCATAAGATGACGGGTATCCGGCTGGATTCCGGTGACCTGGCCTACCTGAGCATTGAAGCGCGCAAATTGTTGGATGCGGCCGGTTTTCACGATGCGCTGATTGTGGCCAGCAATGATCTGGATGAAAACATCATCGACAGCTTGAAGGATCAGGGGTCGAAGGTCAGCGTGTGGGGCGTGGGCACCAAGCTGGTGACCGCGTTTGATCAACCGGCGCTCGGCGGCGTTTACAAACTCTCGACGGTGCGGCAACCGGGCGGCCCGTGGCAGAATAAGATCAAACTTTCAGAACAAACGATCAAAGTTTCCAATCCGGGGATTCAACAGGTGCGCCGCTTTTCCAGCGACGGTCAATTTATTGGCGACATGATTTACAATACGGAAGCGGGCGCTCCCACAGAACATGTAATTATTGATCCGGCTGATCCGACGAAGCGGAAGCGCATTCCGCCAAACGCGGAACATTTTGATTTGCTGGTGCCGGTCTTCCGGAATGGCCAGGTGGTTTACCACCAGCCGGGCGTGGAGGCGATCCGCCAGTATGTGAAGAAACAGGAGAGTGGTTTCCATTCGAGCATCCGGCGGTTCGTGAACCCGCACATTTATCCGGTGGGGTTGGAACCGGGATTACATGATTTAAAGACGCGCTTGATCCTGGAAGCGCGTGGTTTTGCGAAATGAAACAAGCGCGCCCACTGCTCTACACGGTGCCGGAATATGAGTATTTGCTCACGGCCATTCAACGGCACGGCGCGTTTGAACGAGGCCAACTGGAGCGGCAGGTCTTTCCCGATGGGGAACGTTATCAACGGATCGTGGACGACGTCAGCGGCCGGGATGTGATCCTGCTCGGCGGGACTATCTCCGACTGCACCACATTGGAAATTTATGAACTGGCCTGTGCCGTCGTGAAATATGGCGCACGCAGTTTAACGCTGGTGGTTCCGTACTTCGGCTATTCCACCATGGAACGCGCGGTGAAACCGGGCGAAGTTGTGGTCGCCAAAACCCGGGCCCGCTTGCTCTCCAGCATTCCTTCCGCACCCTTCGGCAACCGGGTGGTGATGGTGGATTTGCACGCCACGGGGTTGCCGCATTACTTTGAAGGCGCCGTGCGGCCAGTGCATCTTTACGCCAAGACGGAGACGATCAAACTCGCGCGCGGGTTTGGCGGCAAAGATTTTGTCCTGGCCAGCACGGATGCAGGACGGGCGAAGTGGGTGGAATCACTCGCAAGCGAAATGAAAGTGCCGACGGCCTTCGTGTACAAGCGACGCCTGAGCGGTGAGAAAACAGAAATCACCGGCGTAAGCGCGACCGTGCAGGGAAGGTGCGTAGTGATTTACGACGACATGATCCGCACCGGCGGTTCCCTGATGCAGGCGGCGCGGGCTTATCGCGAGGCGGGCGCCAAAGCGGTTTATGCCGTGGCTACGCACGGCGTATTTCCGGGTGATTCGTGGGCGAAAATTAAAGCGTCGGGATTTTTAGACGGCATCGGCTGCACGGATACGCACCCCAACGTTCTGGGTTTGCCCAAAAACGAAATCCGCGTAGAGTCGGTGGCTAAATTGTTGACCCAATACCTTGCCAGCGCATGAAACTCATTAAAGTAGGCGCGGCGGCCTTAAATCAAACCGCTCTCGATTGGGAGCAGAACAAGCAGAACATTGTGGCCGCCCTGCGCGAAGCCCGGGCCGCGCGCATTTCCATCTTCTGCCTGCCCGAACTGGCGATTCCCGGTTACGGCTGCGAGGATGCGTTTCATTCGCCCAGCGTGCATAAGCTTGCGTGGGAAGTGTTGCAGGAAATTCTGCCGGAAACGCGCGGGATGATTGTGGCTATTGGCCTGCCGGTGTTTCATCAAAACGCGCTGTTCAACTGCGCGTGCGTGGTGGTGGATGGAAAAATCGCCGGGTTGACGGCCAAGCAAAACCTCGCGGGTGATGGCATTCATTACGAGCCGCGCTTTTTCAAACCGTGGCCGCGCCATTTGCAAGGCACTTTGCGCCTCGGCAATGAGACGTATCCGATTGGTGATCTTTATTACAATTGCAGCGGGATCAAGATCGGCTTTGAAATTTGCGAAGATGCGTGGGTTTCAACCCGGCCCGGTTCGGAACTGGCCTTGCGCGGGGTGGATGTGATTTTGAATCCCAGCGCGTCGCACTTTGCGTTCGGAAAACATGAAGTGCGCAAACGGTTTGTGGCGGAAGGTTCACGGGCGTTTGGCGTCAGTTACGTGTATGCGAACCTACTCGGCAATGATGCGGGACGGGTAATCTATGACGGGGGCGCATTGATCGCCACGCAAGGACGGATCGTCGCGCAAGGGCCGCGCTTTTCGTTTGCCGATCATCAAATTACAACGGCGGTGGTGGATGTGGAAGCCACACGCTTGAATCAAGCGCGCACGTCGAGCTTCAAACCGAACTTGGAGGAAACCCGGCAGGATTGCATTTATTGCGCCTTTGATTTTCCCGAGGTTAAACCCTCTTTCCACCACACAGAGATCGCGGCGTGGGAAAAGAGCGCCCATCTGAAAGAGGAGGAGTTTTCCCGGGCGGAAGCGCTCGCGCTGTTTGATTACATGCGCAAGAGCCGGTCTAACGGGTTCGTCGTGTCCCTCAGCGGTGGCGCTGATTCCGCAACCGTCTCGTGCCTGATTTATTTAATGGTGGCGCTGGGCGTAAAGGAATTGGGTTTGAAAGGATTCCTGGCCAAGGTGCGCCATCTGCCGGAGTTGAAATTCCCCGCTGGCGCGCCGCCGGAACCGATTTTAATGCGGCAGTTGCTCACGTGCGCGTATCAGGCCACACGCAACAGCGGCGACGTCACGCGCCATGCCGCCCGCACTGTAGCGGAAAATCTGAACGCAGAATTTTACGAATTGGATATTGATCCACTGGTGCAGGAATACATGCGCCAGGTGGAAAAAGCGCTGGGCCGGAAATTGAGCTGGCAGAAGGATGATCTGGCGCTGCAAAACATTCAGGCGCGGGTGCGTTCACCGGGGGTTTGGATGCTGGCGAACATCAAAGGGGCGTTGCTCGTAGCAACGAGCAATCGTTCAGAGGCGGCGGTCGGTTACGCCACGATGGATGGCGATACGAGTGGCGGGCTTTCGCCCATTGCGGGCATCGACAAAGCATTTATCCGCCACTGGCTGCGCTGGCTGGAAAAGGAAGGGCCGCTGGGAGTGCATGCGTTCGCCTTTCTGGATTGCGTCAACGATCAGGCGCCGACGGCGGAATTGCGTCCGCCCGAAAACAAGCAGACGGACGAAGCGGATTTGATGCCGTATGATTTGCTGGATGCCATTGAACGCGCGGCGATCCGTGACAAGTTGAACCCGGCGGAAATCATGGACGCGATGGGACAGATGTTCCCGCAATATTCCAGCGAGCAATTGAAGTTATGGATTCGCCGCTTCTTCACGCTGTGGTGCCGCAATCAATGGAAGCGGGAGCGTTATGCGCCGTCCTTCCATGTGGATGACGAAAATCTGGACCCGAAAACGTGGTGCCGTTTCCCGATTCTTTCGGGAGGTTACGCGCGGGAATTGGCCGATTTGAATTCCACGGACAGCAAACCCGCCGCGAAGAAGAGGAGCCGAACAAAAGGATTATGAGCAGCAGTGAGCCGAATAAACCGTATTGTTACCAGTACCCGCACCCGGCGGTAACCGTGGATGCCATTATCTTCGCGTTGCACGAGGATGAACTGAAGGTGCTGCTCATCCAGCGCGGGAATGAGCCGTACCGGGGATGCTGGGCGTTGCCGGGCGGATTTGTGGAGATTGACGAAAGCATCGACGTCGCCGCACAACGCGAGCTGGAAGAAGAAACGGGGTTGGAAAAAGTTTTTCTGGAACAACTGCATACGTTTGGCGAGCCGAAACGCGACCCGCGCGAACGCGTCATCAGCGTGGCGTATTATTCGCTGGTGAAATTGAAAGATCACAAGATCCGCGCTGCTTCTGACGCAGCGCATGCTTCGTGGTTCCCGATCCGGAAACTGCCACCGCTGGCGTTTGATCACAGCAAAATCATGGAAATGGCGATTGAACGGTTGCGGGGCAAAGTCATTCATGTGCCGATCATTTTCGATATTCTGCCAGCAGAATTTACCCTGGCGGAATTGCAACACGTGTATGAACGCATCATTGATTGGCCCATGGATACGTTTGCCTTTGGCAAACGGATTCTCGATGCGGATATTCTGGTGCCGGTGAAAACCAGGGCGAAACGCGGCCAGAAAAAGGCGGAGCCATGCTACAAATTTGACAAACGCCGCTATCATAAAATGCAGGGAAACGGCTTTTACTTTGAAATGAAACCCGATATGTCTGGGAGAAAGCTCAAATCATGAGCCAACGCGCATTAATTATCGTCGATGTTCAGAACGACTTCGTTCCGGGCGGCAACCTGGCCGTGCCGGACGGAGACAAAGTGGTGAGCGTCATTAACGAGCTATCGGGAAATTTCGACCTGGTGATCGCCACGCAGGATTGGCATCCAGCCAATCACGGCAGCTTCGCCTCCAATCATCCCGGGAAAAAGCCGGGCGATGTGATTGAGCTGAACGGACTGCAACAAATCTTGTGGCCGAATCACTGCGTGCAGGGAACGAAAGGCGCCGAGTTTGTAGCGGGTCTGGACCTGCGACGCGTGACGAAGATTTTTCACAAAGGAACCGACGCGGGCATCGACAGTTACAGCGGGCTATACGACAACGGCCATCGCAAGGCCACGGGCCTGGGCGAATACTTAAAAACACACGGCGTAACGGATGTAACGATCGGGGGATTGGCGACGGATTACTGCGTGAAGTTTACAGCGTTGGATTGCCAGAAACTGGCGCTCAACACGCACGTGGTGAAAGCGGCGTGCCGTGGCGTCAACTTGCGTCCCGGTGACGTTGAACGCGCTTACGAAGAAATGCGTCAGGCGGGGATTCGGGTGGAATGAAATCTTTTACCTGAAACGACTCTTCCCCAACTAAGACTTCCCCAACACATACTGGAGCACGCGCGCCACCGTTTGCGCGACGGTAAGTTGGCTCGTATCCACGACTACTTCGGGATTCAAAGGCGGTTCGTACGGCGCCGAAATGCCGGTGAAATCCTCAATCTTATGCGCCCGCGCCTTGGCATAGAGACCTTTGGTGTCCCGCTGTTCACACACTTCAATCGGGGTGCTGACGTGGACTTCAACGAATTGGCCGGGAGCTACCAGACTGCGAACGCGGTCACGATCCACACGGTAGGGTGAAATAAAGGCGCTGATGGCTACCACTCCGGCATCAGCAAATAACGCGGCGACTTCACCCACGCGACGAATATTTTCTTTGCGGTCGTGCGGAGAAAATCCCAGATCGGAACACAAGCCGCGCCGCATGATGTCACCGTCGAGCATATACGCGAGCTGTCCCTGACTGAGCAGTTCCCGATGCAATTCAGTGGCAATCGTGGATTTGCCGGCCCCGGAAAAACCGGTCAGCCAAATAATACAGCCGCGGTTTTTCGCTGGGGATACCGATGGTGATGGCCTTTGAGATTCCCCGGATGTGTTCATTGAAAATCAATCGCCCGGCAGTGCCCGTTCATGAATTGCTTATACCAGATTCAATTCGGATGGCGAGCCGCCATTTTCCGTTAAATCGCAAAATCATTATAATCGAGTGAAATCGGCTGTGTCGGCGGCAACAGCATGCCCGCTCCCACGGTGAGATTGCTGCCTTGCTCAATCAGAATGAAAGCCCCCGTCAACCGGTTGGAAGCATAGCCGTCATAAACCAAAGGTTTGGCGGTCTTTAAACGGATTTCACCGATGTCATTCATTTTCAGTTCCGGCGGATTCGTTTCCGATTCGTAGGTCTGAATGTTGATGCGGGTATCCAACGCGGTGACGACCGCCTGCAAATTCTGCGTCGTGTGTTTGATAAAATATTTCCGGTTCGCCTGCAACGGACGTTGGTTCATCCAGCACACGCGGGCGCGCAATTCGGTTCCCAAACCCGGCAGATTATCCTGGCCGATAATCATATCGCCACGGCTGATATCGATGTCATCGGCAATTACCAGCGTGATCGATTGCGGACAAAAGGCTTCTTCAACCGGCCCGTCATATGTCCAGATTTCTTTCACGGTGCTCTTCAAGCCACTCGGCAGTACCATGACTTTTTGGCCGACCTTGACCACGCCACCGGCGATCTGACCGCTGAAACCGCGAAAGTCGTGCAGCTTCTGATCCTGCGGATTATTCGGACGATTAACCCATTGCACCGGCAGCCGGAAGCCATTCATGCTCCAATCGCTGGCAATATGAACGCTCTCCAAATGCCCCAGCAACGTCGGGCCGTGATACCACGGTGTATTGGTTGAAGCATCCACCACGTTGTCGCCATTCAGCGCGCTGATGGGGATGAACGTCACGTCCTTCATCTCGAGCAGCGGCAGAAATTCTTCAAAATGATCGCGGATTTCGCGAAACCGTTCTTCGCTCCAGCCCACGAGATCCATCTTGTTCACTGCAATGATTAAATGCGGAATGCGCAACAGTGAAGCGAGGTACGTGTGACGACGGCTTTGTTCAATCACACCCTGGCGGGCATCCACGAGCACGATGGAGAGATTCGCGGTCGAAGCGCCGGTGACCATGTTGCGCGTGTATTGCACATGCCCCGGCGTGTCGGCGACGATAAACTTGCGACGCGGCGTGGCGAAATAGCGATAAGCGACATCGATGGTGATACCTTGCTCACGTTCAGCGCGCAAACCGTCGGTGAGGTTCGCCAAATTAATCTGACCGCCGCCGGTGATGTCGGCTGAGCGTTCCAACGCTTCCAGCTGATCCTCCATGAGGTTCTTGGAATCGTAGAGCAAACGGCCAATCAGCGTGGACTTGCCGTCATCGACTGAGCCGCACGTATTGAAGCGGAGGATGTCAACCGGATGATGAGAAAGAATGGACATGGTAGCGCCTTAAAATGTTAAAAATACCCTTGCTTCTTGCGGTCTTCCATCGCCGCTTCGGAAGCCTTGTCATCGGCGCGGGAACCGCGTTCCGTCACGCGGGCAGCGGCAATTTCAGCAATAATGTCATCCACCGAATCCGCCGGGGATTCCACCATGCCGGTGCTGATAATATCGCCAATGGTGCGCACGCGAACGACCATTTCTTTGACCTGTTCGTTTGGCTTTGGAGGTTGAATATCACTCACCGCCAGCCATTGGCCGTTGCGCCGGACGCATTGGCGTTTGTGGCTGAAATAAATATTGGGAACCTCGAGTTTTTCCTGGCGGATATATTCCCACACGTCCATTTCCGTCCAGTTGCTCAACGGAAACACGCGCATATTTTCACCCGGATTCAGGCGGGCGTTATACACATTCCAGATTTCCGGGCGTTGATTCTTCGGATCCCATTGGCCGAAATTGTCGCGGAAGCTGAAGAAGCGTTCCTTCGCGCGGGCTTTTTCCTCATCGCGCCGCGCACCGCCAATGCAACAATCGAAACGGAATTCCTCAATTGCTCCAAGCAACGCGGGAATTTGCAGATGATTGCGGCTGATCTCGTTTTTAGTAATGACCACCGTGCCGGAAGCGAGCACATCTTCGACGGTGCGGACAATCAGTTTCGCATTTAATTGTTTCGCGCGACGATCGCGAAATTCAATGAGTTCAGGAAATTCATGCCCGGTCTCAACGTTGAGGAACGGCATTGGAATATCCGAAGGGCGAAACGCCTTTTCCGCGAGACGCAAGAGGCAGATGGAATCTTTGCCACCGGAGAACATGATCGTCGGGCGTTCAAACTCCGCCACGACCTCACGCATGATGTGAATGGCCTCGGTCTCGAGGTACTGCAAATGGTCTAAATGGTAGCTTTTCACAAATTGTTAAATGTTAAAAAGTTAAAATGTTGAAGCGTCGTCGCCGGGTTCGGCCAAAAGCACATCGAGTTCCGCATCCGTCAAATCATGCGCGGGAGAGTCTTCATGCAATCCCAGGGCCGCACCTTGCTTTCGTTCGCGCAAATATCGGAGGTAACCATTGATCAGTTTGTGAACCAGCCAGGCTCGTTGCTTCAAGTCTGCGATTTCGTTGGTTGGTAAATACTGCTCATCTTCACAAACGTTAAGATCATCTATCAATTCTTGGATTGATCCCCGCGAATAAAGAGTGAATTTGATCTGCTCAAGGTAATGAAAGCGTCCATGCCCTTCGGCGATATTGTTCGTTAACGAAACCGCCGCCCGGCGAATTTGACTCGCCAGCTCAAATTTTTCAAACGCTGGAAGCTGACGTGTAACGGCGTACATCGCTTGCCGGAACTTCCGAGCCGCTTGATAAACGTCCAAATCTTCAAACGTCCGAAATTCACGCGCGGGTGCAGGCGCAGGCTCATTATATTTGATTGATTTGTTCGCTTTCATATCAAGCATTCGCTCGAAGCGTTAGTTGGCCAATGCAACCACTTTTTCCGTTTTTAACATTTTAACGGTTTTAACTCTTCACTGCTTTCCCGCCCCACGCCACGTGCAGGCCGCATTCGCGCTTTTCATCGGCTTTGGCCGGATCGAAGTAATCCCACTCGTTCGGCAGATTAAATTCTTTGAGATACGCTTCCATCTCCGCATCGGATAAATAGAAAACCGGGCTCACCTTGAGCGTGCCGAAATTAGGATCGTGTGAAACGATGTCCAAACCAGCGCGGTTCGGGTTTTGCACTTTGCGCAAGGCGGTCAGCCAGACTTTCGGCGCGAGTTCCTTCATGCCGCGCAAAAAGGGCTCCAGTTTGAAAACGGCGCTGAACTCTTTCAGTTCGGCTTCCTGTTCGGGGGTAGGAATCGGGCCGTGAATCGCATCGCGATGCGCTGCGGTCATCTTCGGCACGAACGCTTTGATGTTTAACTTGAGTTGCTGGCGCAATTGCTCCGCGTGCTTGTAAGTAGCCGGGCGATTGTAACCATGATCCGCCCAGAGCACTTGAATGTCCGGCTGCACTTGCGTGGCCGCATGCAGAATGACGGCTTCATACGGACGGAAGTTCGTGGAAACAATCGCCTGTCCCGGCGCCTGCGCGATGGCCCAGCGGGTGATTTCTAAAGGCGACTTGTCACGCAACTCGGCGTTCCATTGAGCAATTTGTTCAGCAGTCATGGTGTTGATAAAAGGTTAATTCACGGAGCTGTTGATCCAGTTCAGAAACTCCCGCTTGGAACAGGAGCCCATCCGCTGGCCTTTGATCCGGCCATTAAGAAAAAGGAGAAACGTCGGGGCGACGTTCACCTGGAACTGCGCGGCCAATTCCAAATTCTCACTCGCATCAATCTTCACGACCTTCAATTGGCCGTTGCTTTCGCGGGCAATTTCTTCAAGCAGCGGCGCCATTATCCGGCACGGATAACAGCCGGGGGTAAAAAAATCCACCACTACTGTACCGGTGTGCTCGAGCACTTCGGTCTGAAAATCAATTGTCGCTGCGGTCGTCATACCCGTCAAAAGAGCAAGAAACGAGTGCCGCATTAAACGGCACTCGTTCACTGGATAATTAAGTTTCTAGTTGGCGGCCACCACCGGCTGTTCCTTTAAAAACACGCGGTCGCACCAATCGCCGAAACGTTCCGCCGTTTGGCGTTCCTTCGCGTAACGCGTGAAGATCGGCCGCAATTCATTGATGACTTCCGGGTCTTTAACGCCATCTTTCCAGAGCCGGTTCAAACGCGTGCCGGTTGCATCCGCGCCCAGCCAGATTTGATAACGGCCCGGAGCTTTGCCCACGAAACCGATTTCCGCCATGTACGGACGGGCACAGCCATTCGGGCAGCCGGTCGATCGAATAATGATTTCCTGATCGGTCAGGCCCACTTCCGCCGCCAGCCCCTCAATGCGATCCACCAATCCCGGCAGCATCCGTTCGGATTCCGCGAGCGCCAAACCGCACGTCGGCAACGCCGGACACGCCATTGCTTGAGCGTGCAGCACGCGCGCTTGATTTTCCGTTTTCACGCCATGTGCGTTCAGCAGCGTGTTGATGGCGGTTTTATCTGTGTCCGAAATATTCGCCAGAATCACGTTCTGATTCGCGGACAAACGGAACTCGATATTGAACTTCTCCGAGATCTGGCGTAGCGCCGTTTTGAGACGGTAATCGCCTTCGTCTTTCACGCGGCCCGTTTGCACGAACAAGCCCAGGAACCAGCGGCCATCCACTTGCTTCTGCCAGCCGTAAATATCTCCGGTCGTCGTGAACTTGTAGGAACGGGCCGGCTCCAGCTTGATGCCCGCGCGCTTCTCCACTTCGGCGCGGCTCCAGTCCACACCCTTTTCCTCCACCACGTACTTCAGACGCGCGTGTTTGCGATCCGTGCGGTCACCGAAATCACGGTGAATCGTCAGCACCGCCTTGGCGACTTCTACCAGATGTTCCGGTTTGAAGAAGCCCAGCACACTGCCAAGCCGCGGATACGTTGCTTCATTGCCGTGACTGCGGCCCATGCCGCCGCCGACCGAGAGATTGTAGCCCACCAATTGATCGTTCTCGATGACGGCGATGAAGCCGAGGCAGTTCGTGAACACATCCATGTCATTCAACGGCGGGATGACAAACGCCACTTTAAATTTGCGCGGCAGGTATTGTTTGCCGTAGAGCGGGTCCACAAAGTCCTTGTTGGCCTTGTCTTCCAGGTCCAACTGCGCGCCATCAATCCAGATGGAGTGATACGCTTTCGTTTGCGGCGCGAGTGCGAATGCAACGCGTTCACAATCCTTGAACACCTGTTCGCGGGCTTTGGTAAACGCGGGCGTGGGCGGAGCCATAACGTTGCGGTTCACGTCACCGCAAGCAGCCAGCGTGGAGAGCAGACATTCGTTGATCGCCTTGACGAGCGGGCCCAGGCCGCTCTTAACAACGCCGTGGAACTGGATGCTCTGGCGCGTCGTGATGCGCAGGGTATTGTTGCCGTACTTCGTGGCCAAATCATCAAACACCGACCACTGCTTGGACGTCATCACGCCACCGGGAATGCGGCCACGGATCATCATCATGTAATGCTTGGCCACCTTCCGCTTGTCCCGGTCATCCTGCTGGTAGGAGCCATGGAACTTCAGGAATTGCGTATCGTCCTCGGAAAAGCGGTCCGCGGAAGGGTCCTGCAAAGTCTGCGCGAGCGTACCCGCCAAAGTCGGGCAATTCTGCTTCAAAATCTCGTTATGCGTCAGCTTGACTGGCTGCTCGGTCGTAATCATAAGTTATTTACTAAAGATACTAATATTTACCAAATTTCGCTTAATTTGCCCCGAAAGTCAACTGCTTTTGGCCACGGCTAAACCGGCCCTTTCGAAATATTCCTTTACCCCGGCTTAAAGCATCCGTTTAAATGCTCACTTGCACTTGGTTCTGCCAAGTCTAATTTTACGGTTCCGGGCACACATTGGGTCCGACCTATGAGTCAGCGGAAGCTTTACTATTTC
>JBEHZA010000070.1:0-14173 GCA_048497895.1 Verrucomicrobiota bacterium | reverse complement strand
GCAACCAGATCATGCGAGAGGAAGGTAGCCGCAATGGTAGCCCAGAAAAAGAACACGGCAGGATTGCCCAACACCCGCGCAAAACCTTTCATAAAAGCGGTGTGCGGATGCAAACGTTCTTCTACTTCAGCCACGGTTTTAGGGGTGTTTGGCAAAGCTTTCGCCAACGCATATTTCAAGCCGAGATAAAGAATCAGCGCGAAGCTGGTCAGCTCCATAATGGCGCGAATCATTTTTGATTCAAACAAACTCGAAAAGCCGGCAAACCCAAGGGTGCAATAGACTGTGTCCATGGTGACCGCGCCCAACCCGATGAGCAGTCCCCAACGGAAGCCGCGCTGAGCGCCTTCGTGCAGGATCGTGATGTTGATGGGGCCGACCGGCACCGAGGCGATAAAGCCAGCGGCAAACCCTTTGGACCAGGCTAATAAAAAGGGATGAAATTCGCTCAACGACATAAGCGGTCAGACCGGCGGACGATGAGATTAAACAGCACCACGATGACGCTCTGGCGTTGCTGATAAGTGCCTGAAGATTTTAACCTCATACGTGATTCCTTTCCTCCATCGTTCACGCTCCGTTCGCGCTGATCATTGAATCCGATCCGGGCACAGCGCGATTTTTTCAAGGATGCGGATCGGATGGATCTTCTTCCTCTTCTTCAATTTCCCGGCGAATCTGGCGTGAAATACGGGGCCTGACCCAGCCGTAAATCAAATAAGCGGTGAACAGGACCGGCAGGAGCAGGGGGAGGATTTTTTCACGCAAAATCAAAATCAAACCCACAAACATAATCGCCAGAACCGTCCGCGGAAAAGTTCTTTGAGCCCGTAAATCCAGTGATTTGAAGGAGGGATATTTCACTTCGCTCACCATCATAAAGGAGAGGAGCAGCATGATAAAGGGCAAGACATAACGCCAGCTTCCAACCGTCAGGCTGCGTTCTTCATACCACATAATCGAGAGGGTAATCGAGGCCACCAAACCGGCAGCGGCAGGAATGGGGAATCCCAGAAACTCTTTGCCACTGCCAATGCCGGCGGCGGAAAGGCAATTAAAACGGGCCAGCCGCAGAGCCCCGCAGATCAAGTAAATGGAAGCGATGAACCAGCCGACTTCCGGAGTGGCAGGCAGCACGTCGCGCAACACAATACGATGCACCAGAAAGGCTGGTGCCACGCCGAAGGAGACGACGTCTGCCAGGGAATCGAATTCCCGGCCGAAGGGGCTTTCTTTGCCGCCCATGCGGGCCACCCGTCCGTCCAGCAAATCAAACAAACAAGCCAGCAGGATGAAAAAAAGTGCCTGCTTAATAATAGAAGGAAAACTGGGAGAACCGATTTCCGCCTCCACAATTTTGGTCAAAGCCACAAACCCGCAGAACAGATTGCCAGCGGTCATCAGGTTGGGCAGGAAATAAATCTTTAATTTCCCATCCTCAGTGATGCCGGGAGACGGTGGTTTGGTTTGGTCCTGCGCCATAATATTTTAGCTGCGAGTGGCGATGATCGTTTCTCCGCCGACCACCCGGTCGCCCAGTTGAACACTTACTTTGGCCGACAGCGGCAGGTAAATGTCCACCCGTGAACCGAATTGGATCAAACTGATCCGTTCACCCCGGGCAACCTCATGACTCACGGCGATCCAAGGTACAATACGACGGGCAATCAATCCAGTGATAAGCCGCACCCCGATCTTTTCGCCGGCCTTTTCCGTGGAATCAATCCCGATCAAAACGTTTTCGTTATGCGCGGCGGATTCGGTTTTTAACGCGTTGAGAAATAATCCCGGAGTATGCTTCAGGTAGGAAATTTTTCCGGCTACCGGCGATTGTTGCACGTGCACGTCGATGACTGAAAGAAAGATGGAAACCCGGCGGCATGGTCCACCCATCACTTCGTTTTCCGTGGTCTCATCGATCACGTCCACTTTGCCGTGGGCCGGAGCGACGATGGCTTTCGGGTCCGCGGGAACTTTCGGTTCCGGATCGCGAAAGAAATAGAAAGTGAAAGCGGCGAACAATCCCCAAAGCACCACCAAAGTGGCCGCCAGCGCTTTGATCAACGAACCCAGCAAGGCGGCTGCCAGTCCGACGGCCAGAATAATGGCGAGTAAAACAAAGCTTATCCCGATTAATTTTATGGCGGCATCGTTTGCCTTGCCAGAATGTTTCATGCCTTCATCTTAGTCAGTGGCCATATCTTGAAAAGCGCATAATGATGAAGTTGGCGATTCTTTCCCGACCCCATTTGGCCGTCTGACGGCTCGAAAAGATCGTTTTTCCTTGCAGCTTTTTCTTTTCCCACCGGTTCACTTGCCATTAGAGTTGGGCTGTTCATTCACGGGATGGCCTGACTTGAGTTGGCTGCTATCCCGGCTGAATCCGTGCATTTGCCTGATGAAAAACATTGTTTACTTTGACCTGGAAACGCAGAAATCCGCTGACGACGTCGGTGGATGGGACAAAATCCGGGACATGAAGATGAGTATCGGCGTGACGTACAGCACGGCCCGTGGGGATTACCGGATTTATGCGGAAAAAGAGGTGGATGAACTGGTCAACGAATTATTAAGAGCCGATCTGGTGGTGGGCTTTAATAATCTGCGTTTTGATTACGAAGTGCTGCACGGTTACACCATCATGGATTTACGGCAAACCCCCACTCTCGATATGCTGGTGGAAATCCAGAAAACATTGCAGCACCGGCTTTCTCTGGACTCAATTGCGTCGGCTACTTTGGGCGTGGAAAAAACGTCGGAAGGCTTGCAGGCGATTCGCTGGTTTCGCGAAGGCAAACTCGTGGATATTGCCGAGTATTGCTGCTACGACGTGAAAATTACCAAGCTGGTGCACGAATACGGCAACCAGTACAAACAGCTTTTTTACACCAATAAGTTTGGCAACAAACTTTCCGTGCCTGTGAGTTGGTAGGCCTATTTTCTGGCGGGAGACATCACCGTATTGGCCCGACGCAGTTTATTGGAGAGATCCATCGCGATATTGCGCATGACCACCATGCCGAGGTGCGGTTCACGCTGCACGACGTCATTAAAAGCGCTCCGTTGGATGACCAGAATAATACTGGGCTGATTCGCAATGGCATACGCGCCGCGGGCCGAACCGTCCAAAAAGGCCAACTCACCGAAGATTTGCCCATTGCCCACCGACGCAATGGCCGGGGTGCTTTCTTCCAGACAAATATCAATCTGGCCACGCATGACAATGAAGGCTTCTTTGCCGGAATCGCCCTTGTTGAAAACCTTTTCTCCAGGACGATAAAGTTTTTGAGTGAACAAACGCGCGACTTTGCGCAGTTCACCGTCACCCAGACCTTCAAAGATTGGCAAGGCGCGCAGCAGGTTAATGATGGCGACCCCGATCTTCTGATCCTGGAAATTGAGGTCGATGATCCGGACAATGTTTTTGGCGTGAGTGGTTAGCGAGGTGTTTTCCAGCGCATAGCCCATGTTGAGCTTAACCATCTTGACGACGTCTGCAAAATTGCCGTCTTTCGCATAGCAGGCTGGCAGATAGGCAATCGGAACGAAACCCAATTGCTCGGAACTCTTGAGCAGGCGCGGGGCCGTCGTGAGAATGTCAATTTCCACATACACGGCGCTCAACTGATCCTGGGCTGCTTTAACCACGTGGTGAAGCATGGCCCCCATGGATAAATCATCAGTCGCAAAAGAATCTACGATGCGGGTGCAGCGATCCTGTTCATCGAAATAGTAAGAAATTCCCGCGACCACTTTGTCCTCGCGCTGGCCCAGGTAGGAGCGGAGCGGAGCGTTCGGCCCAATGCGTAAGTAGCCGAAACCACGATTGAAAGCGCCGGATATTTCCCGGGCTGGATTCGTGGATTCTGCCTGAGCGCGGTGGGAATCGAAATCCTCCATGGTCGATTCTTTGAAAGTCACTTCCGTCTTGAGCGGATAGCCGGTGACTCCATCCCGCACCGAAGTGGGGCGGGGGATTTCCAGATTTGTCAGAACTGCCTCCGCCAATTCGCTGATCTGCGGGAGTGAATCTGAAAGCGGCAATCTCGTATTCAGGAGTTCCTTGGCGTGCTTCATGTAGAAAAGCACACCCTCACGGGACCGGTGCAAATGCTTGAACGGTTGATAGCCGATACAGGCATAGCCGAGCTTCTCGAACAAAATTTGCTGGCTGTTATCGGAGGCGAGAATTCTTACGATGGACGTTTTGCCGGCCGCTTCATGGAGCGTATCCAGATGCCGCAACAGCGTTTCCGCTGCTCCATTGGTAAAGCTGTCAGCCCGAAAAACATTGCGTCCCAGATTGGCGATCGGGCTGTTGCCGGTTGGGCTTGGGCCCAGTATGGAAACGCTGGCTTGCAGTTTGCCATCCAAATCCGCCACCCAGGTTTTGTTATCGGCTTGCGGCCCCAGCTCTTTGCGCGCCCAGTCCAGCTTGTAAACTTCGCGTGCCGGAAAATCATCTCCTAAAGCCGATTTTAAGAGATCCACCCATTTAAGTGCGTCCTCAGTGGTGCTCTCGCGAATGGTTAAAGGCATGAATCTTAAGAAAGTTAATCGTGTTTCCCGTTGGCTTGAAGAGCCCTGATAATAACTTGATCCTGCTTCAAAGTTGGTGCCCGCGACAGGATTTGAACCTGTACGATGTTACTCACTAGAACCTGAATCTAGCGCGTCTGCCAATTCCGCCACGCGGGCACAATCTGCTCTTCTTCGCTTCGTCCGCTGCTTATTCGCGACCCACAATTTGGACCAAAGCGACTTGCGGGGAAGTTAATACGACATCCATTCCACCGCGAGCAAGAGAAAATACTCCAGCGCTCCCGCGCCAATCAAGCACGCATTTCAGTTAGTGCATTAAATTGTTCGCCCGCTGCTGAAAAACCGAATGCAATTGCAAATCCGCACGGTTACTGCCAAATGGACAGTCGTAATTTCCAGATGTCTCCGTTTGCGCCGGGATGATTTGCGTTTTCAATCCGGAAGCCGCAAACTTAGAGCCGATCCAAGAATGTGTTACCAATGGCCAAAATCAGTTCGTCCGGCAAAAGAACCCGCTTCGTCCTCATTTGACCCGGTTAACTCTGACAAAGTCCGTAGTGCCGCGCTTGTGTGTGATTTTCCTCCGGTTGGTGTGTTGAATTCACGCGTGAAGCGTGAAGAGCGCACTCCGGTAGCTGTTGGGTTTGCATATTTCGTTGATAATCAATGCCTCTCACGGCTGGCATGACGTCTGCTATATGATTCTCAAAACAAGTCGACGCATCCTGCGGGTACAACAGAATGGAGTCACTTGTAACCTGAACAAAAAACCATGAACCAACCACAACTCAAACGTAAGATTGGGGCTTTCACGCTCATTGAGCTGTTAGTCGTTATTGCGATTATCGCCATTCTGGCCGGCATGCTCTTGCCCGCTTTGGCCAAAGCCAAAATGAAGGCGCAACGCATCAAGTGCACGAGCAACCTCAAGCAGATCGGGGTTTCTTTCCGCATGTTCTCCAACGACAACGATGATCGTTTCCCCTACAAGTCCGCCCTCAACCAGTATGCCTGGTACAATGCGTCTCCGACCACGACTCAGGACGCCGTGACCTGGCATCATTTCCAAATGATGTCGAACGAAATCTCCTCGCCCAAGGTGTTGGTTTGCCCGGGTGACACGATTCGTCTGCAGAACGTCGCCAAGGACTTCGGTATCACTGCCACGAACAACACCACGTTCGTCAACGTGACCCCGAACCCGAACGCAGCGGTCAGCTACTTCGTCGGTCTGGACGCGGAAGAAACCAAGCCGCAAGCGCTGTTGACGGGTGACCGTCACATGGGCGTAAACGACACGAGCCTGTTCGCTGGTTATGCCTCTTCGGTGTTGACCACGGCCCGTTGGTCCAAAGTGGTTGCCGCTGGCATCACGCCGTTGCATGATGTGGCCGGTAACTATGGTTTGGCTGACGGTAGCGTGCAGCAAGCCAGCCAGGACCGTATCGGTGAACAATTGCAGACGGCCATCACGAGCTACGGCACTGGGTTTAACAACTTCATGTTCCCGCAAGCTCTCACGGACGGCACTCCGTAATCCGTTGATTAGCATTTAAACACGAGAGGCACCCGCAAGGGTGCCTCTTTTTTTTGTTCATATGCAGGGAGATAAATCTCCACCCTCTCCGGCTGGTCGTGCGCCCCATGAATTACATGGAGGCAGACGTATGCCGGATGATTTCGTGCAAGGGTGTTTCCGGTTTGAAACCGGTGAATTGAAATAATTTGTCCACGACCGGCTTGCGCCTGAGCATATCTTGAAATCCCGGAGCGTAAGCTTCGTGATACGGCAGCAATTCGAGGTTGGAGGTGGAATGGAGTTGTTCCACCACTAATTTGGCCAATTGCACGATTTCGATTTCTTCCGTACTGCCAATATTAAAGACTTCTCCCCGTGCCGTCGGGCAATTCTGCAAGCGAATCAGCGCTTCAACCGTATCCAATACATAGCAAAAGCAGCGTGTCTGGCGGCCATCCCCATAAACCTTAAGCGCTTTTCCAGTTTTAGCCGCAGCGATAAAGCGGGGCAATACCATGCCATATTGGCCCGTTTGCCGTGGTCCTACCGTGTTAAACAGGCGGACAATGGTTACCGGCAACTGACGTTCCTGCGCATAAGCCAATCCCAGAAATTCATCCATTAATTTGGAGCAGGCATAACTCCAGCGTCCCAGTGTGGGCGGGCCGATCAATAAATCATCCGCTTCCGCAAAGGCCGGTTTCTGGCTTTTCCCGTAAACTTCAGAAGTGGAGGTAATCAAAATTGGGGTTCCGTGCCCGCTGGCTGCCCGCAGGATTACTTCCGTTTCATGCAAGTTGGTTTCGATCGTGCGAATGGGGGAATTCACCACCAGTTCCACTCCGACCGCTGCGGCCAGATGGTAGATCGATTCCGATGCTGCCACCAACGAATCCAGTTCCGCGCAGGCGGATACTTTGCTCTGGATAAAGCGCAGGGAAGGGTGGGACAGCAGAGACTTGAGATTGTCCCGGGAGCCGGTGGAGCAATCATCAATGACGGTAACGGATTTGCCTTCGCGGATTAAACGCTCGACCAGATGTGAGCCGATAAAACCGGCTCCCCCGGTGACAAGAATATGGCGTTTGGCGGTCATGGATCGGAGGGATGATACCCGGAAGGATGAAATTATTCCAAGGCTTTCGCAATTCCTTCGGCTAACTTTTGCCGGTAATCCGGGTTTTGAATCAACCGGGCTTCATGCGGGTTCGATAAATAACCGCCTTCAATCAACACTGCTGGCCGGTTTTGCCCGCGCAAAACCCCCATAAAACGGGCGTGCCGGATGCCCCGGTCCAGGCAACCAGCGGTCCTGATCAATTGCTGGTGTAACCGGAGGGCCAGCGGAAAATTTTGTTCATCGAAATGATTATTCGCGAAAAATTGCGCCGGATCATCCTCGCCTTCACGAACCAGATTGGAGGGCATGCCCATGGGGGTCAGGCAATACGTTTCCAATCCAGCCGCTTCCTGTTTCGGGAATGAGGAGTTGAAGTGCAGGCTGAGAAATAAATCGGCCTCGTATTTATCAGCCAGAGCGGTGCGGTCGAACAGGGAAAGTTCGACGTCGTGATCCCGTGTCAAATATACGGTCCACCCCTGTTTTTCGAGCAAGGGCTTCAACCGGCGCGCCCAGTCGAGCGTGTAATCCTTTTCAAAATGTTCGCCGAGCACACTGCGCGTGCCGCTGTTTTGTCCGCCATGACCAGGATCAATGACTATCACCCGTCCGCCGAACGGACCATGGTGCGGTTCCGTCAGCAAAGGAGTGAAAATCTTGGCGAGGTCGAGCGATTGAACCCACGGTTGTCCGTTCGTCAGTTGCGGCGCGAAGCCGAGCCAAAAGCTGGTTCCATTCCATGCGGCAATCCGGCTGCCGATGGTGATAGCGATTACGCCCTTATCATGGTGCGCCTGGTAAACGGCATTCGTCGTGTTTCCCCAGTGTTGCGGCTTGCTGAAAGCGTTGGTGGAAGTCCAATTCTCCCACAACACCCACGCATTGGTTTCCGCTGGCATGACGGGCGGCGGTGCCGTTACCGGTGGTGGCACATCGATTTTAACGGGTGGTGGAGGAACTGGTGGCGGAGTTGGTTTTTCGCTGATGGTTTCCGGAGTGGTCGCTGTGAGCGGAGTTAATTTGTGATTCGCGTCCGGAGCAATGCGGCAGCCAGTGAAAAGGAGAAGAAGCAAACCCCAAACCATTGCGTTCTTCGCATGAAACATGGTCGGCATTGTGCGGATGCTTGCCGTTGACTCAAGCAGTTTTTATTTCCCCGGTGCGAATAACGCTTACGGAGAAGCCGGCGATGTGTTCGGAGCCAGATTCCATTGCAGCGATGGCTTGAGCTTAAAGGCCTGCCGCTGGTGCTGGATCGCTTCCTCTTTCCTGCCTAAACGTCCCAGCAATATGGCAAGATGGTAATGAGCATCCGCGTAATCCGGGTTGATCTCCAGCGCGGACTGATAATGTTTCAGGGCCAATTCAGTTCGTTCTTTCGATTCCAGCGCGAGGGCCAATTCGTAGTGCAGCTTGCTGTTGTTCGGTTTGATTTCCAGCGCCCGATCATAATGCACGAGTGCTTCGTCAATCTTATCTTGTGAGGCCAGTGCATAGCCAAGATTCGTGTGCGCCACATAATTATCCGGGCTGACTGTTAACACGTATTTAAAGAGGGTCTCCGTATCTTTCCAGTATGTGAGTTGCCGATGAGTGAGCAATAAGCATGTAGCGATTACGAACCCCGCCAGTAAACTCATGAGGAGCTTTTGCACCTGCATTTTAGCGGTCATTTCACCCAGGCCCCAAACCAGCATGATGAACAAACCGATCAACGGAACATACGTATAACGATCCGCCATCGATTGCGCGCCCGCCTGCACTAATCCAATCACGGGAACGAGCGTGCCGAGAAACCAGGCCCAGCCAGTCATCAGATAAGGATGATTTTTTCCCAATTTCCAAACCACCACCGTAATGGCCACAAGCATCAAGGCGGCGCCTAAGACCTGATCCAGCGGCCACGTAAGCGGATGTGGATAAAAGACGATCAAATCTTGCGGCCAAATCAAGTGATACAAATAGCGAACATAAGAAATTAGGGCGTTTTCCACCCGGCCACTCAACGGGAGCCGGGCTGTGCCGACCACCACTTCGCCCCCATGTTGCATCACAAAGGAGACAACGCCCAGCGCGAGAGATAATCCAAACAAAGGGAGCTTCTCTTTAATCAGCGGAAGCAGTGTGCGACCATTCGATTCACCATTTGCAAACGGCCAGTCCAAACGTTTCAGTGGCCAAAAATCGAGGAGCAACAAGACGCAGGGCAGGGTAATGATCATCGGCTTGGTCATGATCCCCAGCGCGTACGTGGCAAGGAGCAGAGCGTAAGTTTTTTTGCCGGGCGATTGGATGTAGGTGACGTAAGCATGGAATGTCAGCAGCCAGAACAAGGTGCAGAGCACGTCTTTGCGTTCCGCCGCCCAGGCTACGGACTCGACACGCAACGGGTGCCACGCAAACAACGCGGCGACCATGACACATTGCCAGAACGCGCCGGTCATTCTGCGCAGTAGCAGGAATAACAATCCGGCGCTCAACGAATGCCAGAGTGCGTTTTCCAGATGGGCTGGTCCGGGATTGAGGCCGAAAAATTCGCAGTCCAGCATGTGTGAGAAGCTGGTCAACGGATGCCACATGAAGAAATGCCCCTTCGTAAAGGCCTGCTGAATGCCTTCCCACGTGACCCCGTGATTAATCATCGGGTTGTTTACGATGTACGCACCGTCATCGTAAGCGATGAAATCGTGATGATAAACTGGCCAGAAGAGGGCCAGTGTCATCAGGGCAATCATCACGCTCATTGCCCCATCGCGCCGCTGTAATGAAAACGGAGTCATCGGAAATCCGTGCTGATGACAACATGATTTCAGGGTTTGAAGCAAACGGGAATGTGTTGATCTGATCCGCTGCCTTCCGGGCGCGCAGATTTTAACGGACTTGCCCGTTGACCCAATGACCGCCATATTCGGGGCATCGATGCAGTAGGAAAGGTTTAATCCTTGAGAATATTGGTTGCTATCACTGGAGCGAGTGGTTCGCTCTATGCCCAGCGTTTGCTGGACAATATTGACGTTGCTCATCACGAAGTTCACGTGGTGTTGAGTTCCTATGCGCAAATGGTCATCGGCGAAGAATTGCCCGGCGGTTTGCGTTTGCCTGCGGGCGTGCCGTTGCATGGGCTCAAGAGCATGAACGTTCCGTTTGCCAGTGGCTCGAATCCGTTTGATGCCATGGTCGTGATTCCGTGCAGCATGGGCACGCTCGGCCGCATCGCCCACGGCATCAGCGACGATGTGCTGTTGCGCGCGGCCGATGTGATGTTGAAAGAACGAAAGAAACTGGTGCTGGTGCCGCGGGAAACCCCATTGAGCCTCATTCACGTGAAGAATTTGGAACTCCTGTTGCTGGCGGGCGCCACAATTTTGCCTGCCAACCCGCATTATTATACCCGGCCGCAAACGGTCGAGCAGGTCATTGATACCGTCGTAGCGCGCGTACTGGATCATTTGGGTTTGCCGCAGCGATTGGTGGAGCGCTGGCAGGAGGAGAAGGAGTAACGGTATGGCGCTTAATCCGTTGTCCGCGCTCTGGTCGCAATTGCGCAAGTGGGCTGAATTTGTAAAATTCTCCCACACTGTCTTTGCCCTGCCGTTTGCTCTCGCGGCCATGTTGGTGGCAGCCCGTGATCATCACGGCTGGCCGGGCTGGCGTACATTTGGGTTAATCTTATTGGCCATGGCTTCCGCCCGGACCTGTGCCATGTCTTTCAATCGCATTGCTGACCGCGAGTTCGACAAGGCGAATCCCCGCACCGCGCAACGACATTTGCCCAAAGGCGAAATCTCCCTGGCCAGTGCGTGGGCGCTCTGCTTGTTGAGCGGTCTGGGGCTGGTCGTGGCGTCGTATCTCTTGAACCCCATCTGCTTTTATCTGTCGCCGGTGGCGTTATTTTTCGTCCTCTTTTATTCACTCACCAAACGCTTTACGGATTTTACCCACGTGTTTCTGGGGATTGCTTTGGCCCTGGCGCCTTTGGGAGCATGGCTGGCAGTGAAAGGTGGATTCAACATCTGGCCGTTGAAAGACAGTTTTATTCTGCCCGTATTGTTGTCGCTGGCCGTGGTTTGCTGGCTGATCGGCTTCGATGTGATTTATGCGATTCAGGATTATGAATTTGATCGCACTCATGGGTTGCATTCGCTGGTGGTGCGCTGGGGCGTCAGTAACGCGCTTAAGTTTTCTTTCCTTTCGCACGTGGTGATGTGCGAACTCTTGTGTGTGTTCGGTTTGCTTTCGGGCTTCCGCGTGGCATACTTGGTGGGAATGATGATTATCGTGGTCAGTCTGCTTCTGGAGCATTGGCTGGCGCGGCGGCGCAGTTTGAATTGGGTCAATCTCGCGTTTTTCCGGCTGAATGCGTTGATCAGCATGATATTTTTGGCAGTGACGGCGGCGGAAGTAGTGTTTCCTCGATTTAATTTTGGACGATGAATTTTTTGATTCAACAGAGCGGATTACGGGATATTTACGATCAAGTCGCCGCGGGCCAGCGCATTAATGAAGCGGATGCCCTGCGGCTCTTTGAATGCAAAGATCTCAATGCGCTGGGCACGATTGCCAATCTGGTGCGTGAACGCAAAAATGCGGATCGCTCCAGCTACATCCTTAATCGTTACATCAATTACTCCAATTACTGCATCCTGAGCTGCCAGTTTTGTTCCTTTGCGAAGAAGAAGCGCGATGCGGATGGGTTTCAGTTATCGATCGAAGACATCGTGCAAAAGGCACGTGAGGCATTGCAGATTGGCATTACCGAACTGCACATCGTCGGCGGATTACACCCGTCGCTGCCGTTCAGTTACTACCTCGAGATGTTGCGTGCGCTGAAGACGCTCGACGCGCGCTTGCAGTTGAAATGTTTCACGGCTATTGAAATTTTGCACCTGGCCTGGCTGGCCAAAAAATCGGTGAAAGAAACGCTCACTGAACTGCGCGCGGCCGGGCTGGATTCCTTGACGGGTGGCGGCGCAGAAATCTTTCGTAAAGAAGTGCGGTCACAAATTGCCAAAGGCAAGGAATCGGGAGAGGAATATTTGGACGTACACCGCGTCTGGCATCAAATGGGCGGACGCAGCACTTGCACCATGTTATTCGGTCACATTGAATCGCTGGCGGATCGGGTGGATCACTTGCGGCAATTGCGCCAGTTGCAGGATGAAACGCACGGTTTTACCGGGTTCGTGCCATTGCCATATCAACCGGAGGATAACAATATTCCGGTGAAAACGCCGCCAACCGGGTTTGATTCCCTCCGCACGCTGGCCATCAGCCGCATTTATCTGGATAACTTCGATCATATTACCGCGTATTGGGTGGGCATGGGGTTGAAGCTCGCGCAGGTGGCTTTGAATTATGGCGCGGATGATCTGCATGGGACGATTATTGAGGAGCATATTTTCCACATGGCCGGCGCTACCTCGCCACAATTGCAAACGGAATTGGACCTCGTGAAAGCGATTCGCGAAGTGGGCCGCACCCCGGTTCAGCGCAATACCTTTTACGAGCCGATTAAAGTCTGGGACTCAACTCCTGCGCCTGCGGAGGCGAATGGCGAACAACCGTCCAAAATGTTGGAGCGCAATTTGGCCACCGCTTAACTCATGGACTCCTCGAAGTTGCCCAAATTGCAGATGGCTCCGACGGAAACGCCGGAAGAACTCGCGCATCGTTTTGAAAAAGAAAAACGGGCGCTCACCCTGCAACGGGAGACGAATTTGGAAGCGTCGCCGCTCGATTTCCGTATTGGCTCCGTGCCTTACCTCAACGCGGTCCCGCTCACGCGTGGTTTGGAGAATCAGATTCAATTCGTGGTGCCGTCCAAACTGGCCGAACTATTACAGCGGGATGAACTGGACGCGGCGTTGGTGAGCGTGGTCGAAGTGCTGTTCCATGACCGTTACGATATTCTGGACAGCATTGCCATTGCCTCGTTAGGAGAGGTGAAGAGTGTGTTTCTGGCCCATCGACGCCCGCTGGAAGAGGTCAAAGAGGTGTATTGCGACACCGCTTCGCTCACGAGCGTCAATTTGTTGCGGGTTTTATTGGCGGAACGCGGCTTAAAGCCGGAGTTCAAGCCATTGGCCAGTTATGCGCCGGACCAAATGCCGGACTTTGTGATGCTCATTGGCAATCCGGCCATCGATTTTTTACGCGCTCCGCATGAGCACGAGATTTTTGATCTGGGAGCAGCCTGGTATGAAATGACCGGTCTTCCATTTGTCTTTGCGGTTTGGGCGTTACGGCGCGGGGTTGAAAACCGGGCTTTGCGCCGGATTTTGCGGGAAGCGCGGGATTTTGGCCTGGATACGCTGGATTACATTATTGCAAGCAGTTCGGAGTATGACCTGAATTTCCGTAAAGACTATCTCGGCTGGCATATTCACTACCACCTCGGGTCGGATGAGAAACGTGGTCTGGCCCATTTTATTACGTTGCTCCGCAAACACGGGCTGGGGCCGGTTTATGAGCCCCGCTTTGTCACCTGAATTCCGAGAGGGTTGGCAAAATCGGGTGAGCGGGGCAGGGGATCGATTCAAGGATTTCTTCTAAGTCATCAAGAGTTGTTTTCGCCCGGCTAATATCATGTGCAACCTGTTGATCTGGTGAGCTTGTGAAAAAAATCACAAACTTCTTGCCTAATATTTTTGACGGTGATTACCTTTATCAGTCTGGCATTCGTATGCCTGCGTATTATGCAAAGCAGCACTGAAATTGGCTACAATTCGAAGGTGGAAGGCGATGTTGTCGTCACCCGTGTGGACGCCGCCTTGAACTGGTTCCGCCAGAATTCCCTTTGGCCCATGCCGATGGGGCTGGCGTGTTGCGCGATTGAATTGATGGCCAGTGGCGCCAGTCGTTTTGATATTTCCCGTTTTGGTTCGGAAGTCATGTGCTTTTCCCCGCGGCAATCGGACTTGATGATTGTGGCGGGCACGGTGACTTACAAGATGGCTCTGGCGGTGCGCCGCATCTATGACCAGATGGCGGAG
>JBEHZA010000069.1:0-14233 GCA_048497895.1 Verrucomicrobiota bacterium | reverse complement strand
GCGCGCGATGTCCTTCGGCGAGGAGACATCCTCGCCCAGCACCTGCGCCGAGACCGGACGGCAGGCGCCGTGCGCACAGGCGGAGTTCCTGCATCTCTTCGGCGTGTCGCGGGCAGCGCCCGGGCCGGGTACCATGCTCGCCACCGTGATCGGCTGGAAAGTCTCCGGCTGGCTCGGCGCGCTGATCGCTTCGCTGGCGTTGTTCCTGCCCTCGTCGCTGCTCTGCTACGCCGTCTTCCGGCTGACCAATACCCATCGCGACAAGGAGTGGCACCGCGCCATGCGCGAGGGGCTGGCGCCGATCGGCACCGGCCTGATCATTGCCGGGGTCATCTCGCTGTTTTGTTGCCCGTCACGGTGATGTCCGACAAACGGCCTTCGGTAACGACAATTTCGACCACGCCATTCGTGATCTTTTGCGGTGGCAGCGTCGTGTTGATGGTGACATAACCCTTGCGGCGGTAGAGCAGATTTAACGCTTTTTGGCCCTGAACGATTTGTGCCACGGAAATATTAGTGCCGGTGAAATTGGTCAGCACGGTGCTGATTTCGGCGGGCGAGAGCAGCGTATTGCCGGTGACGTGGTACGTATCCACTTTGAAAACCGGTTGAGCCGGCGGACTATTCGTCGCTGCCTTTCCGGTTGAAACGAGGAACTGGAGCATCAAAAGTGCCGCAATCGCATTGGTAAAGGGTGAACGCCGCCGCTTGCGGTTAGATTGTTGACGCCAATCAGAGGGCGTCATCCCAAAGTGCTTTTTGAACATGGTGTTAAACAAACCGAGACTTCTAAAACCGCTTTCCAGGGCCACATTGATAATTTTGGTATCGGATTCGTGCAGGAGACGTTTGGCGGTTTTCAGGCGCAGCGCCATTTGTTTGGATCTGACTCCCATGCCGAAATGATGATGAAATAACCGGCTGAAGTGGCGTTCGCTACAGCCGCACATTTTGGCAAGGTCCGGCAGCCGCAGGTTTTGCCAATCCGTTTCCGAGAGTTTGTTGATCAGCAAATAAAAACGTTCAGCAGCATTGGCTGGTTCGTCATTCAGCACTGGCTGAGGCATTTCCTTTTCAAACAAAAGGGAAACCAATTGCAGCATTTGGCAACGAAAGGCGAAGCTGCTTTTGCTGGGGTTGGTGGCAATTTGCCTGAATTCGGCCACGATTGGGTTGGGTTCTGAATAAAGCCGGGGTTGTCGGGTGATCCCGCTGGTAATAGTTTCAAACGCCGCCCGTTCCGCGAGCGTCAACACACCGCTCAACAAATCCGGTTTCAGCAGAAAATACTGGATTTCCAGAGCACTGAGCTGGCTGGAGCGAAAATAAGTGCCCGGAGCAGTGGCGAAAACCACGATGTCCGAAGGCGTTAATTCGTGGCCGATTTGAGCGCATAAAAAGTAGCCGATTCCGGACTGCACCCGCACCAGTACAAGGCCTTCCGTGTCGGGAAACCAATCGGTTCCCTGCTTCACGGACAAATGTTCCAAACACAAGCTCAACGGCCCTTGCATAATTGCGACGCGCAGGCTTGCAGGGCCGGGTTACAGTCAATTGTCAAACGCGTGACTATTGCGAAAACTGTTGGCCTGCGCGCCAAACTTCGCTTTCCAAAAATGTCGCAAGCAGTAAGTTGTGGTCATGGCAAATGGCACGTGGAAACGGAAAAGCAGTCCGGCGATGACCTGTTCTTTGTGGCTTAACGTTGGGCTGGCGGGCACGGTGGTCTGGCTGTTCAGTACCCGTTGGTCCGCAAACAACACGCCCTCAGAATCTGTGACCCCGGCGGTGGTCAAGGCAACTCCGTTGAATAATTCTTCGCAACCCATAGAGCCGCCTCGCGTAACCGCTTTTAATTGGAATCAGCTTGAATCTACCAATTATCTGACCTACATCGAAAACTTGCGGCGGATCAGTTGTCCGGAGCAAACCATTCGTGACATCATCCAGGCGGACCTGGCTTCATTGTATGAATCCCGTCGGCAAACGGTGACGAACAGCGATGTCATTTCCGGCCAGGCGCAGATTCAAATCCAACGCTTGAACGCTGAGCAAAGCGCGGTCTTAAGCACCTTATCGGCAGCTGTGACAACGGCATATCATCCGCCATTGACACCACCGGTTGCCGCGGCAGTGGCGAGCAATCCGGTTGGTGGCCCGGTTGGAAATTTCTATGCGGCTGGACCCAATAGCGGAATCCCCACGGTCGCTACCTTGGCCAGTGATCCACCTACGGATCAAGGAGAGATGATCCGGTCGGTTTACGGCTATGCTGCCTACGCTCAGTATCAAGCCGATCCGCAGTCGTTTGCGCGGCATTTGCGCAACTGATTTTTGGGACTGATACAGTAACCGTTCTACCAGTGGCTTTCCTGGCATGCAGGATTCATGTTCGCTAATCCGCTTTTGAACCTTATTGGTGAAGTATGTGATTGCCCCGCGGAAAAGAAAAGCGGCGCAGTCGAATGACTGCGCCGCCATGAATCAATTGAGTTAAGTCAATTTTAGTAGAGCGTACCGATCGCGCCACCGTCGCCACCGCGGCTGACCTTCATCAGCGAGATCGCGATACCGGCTACGCCGAAGTTGCTCTGAATGTTCGTGGCGAACGCGTTCTTGAACGTGGTGTGGTTCGCGTCCAACGTGCCTTTCCAGTAGAGGTGTTCATAACCCCAGAGGCTGTAGGTGCCTTCGGTCACAGCGGTGACGCTGTAAGGCACGCCTTCATAGGAGATGTACGTCGCACCGAGGCCAGCAGCCGTAGCGGCGTCGCTGGTACCGAGATAACCAATGGCCGGACCATTGTTGACCGTCGCGCCCAGGTCGGTCGCCACGCTGCCACCGGAGGAGTAACCCGCGTCACCCACATCCGTCCACACGCCACCGATCAGTTCCCACAAGTCGGAAACGCTGCGGGCGCCGTAGCCGGTGTCCGCTTGAATCGTGTAGCGGGTGCCGGACAGAGGATAGCGACCAACGAGCGAAACCATCGTGCCTTGATCACTGGAGGAGCCCGTCCAGAAGCGCAAGCTCATTTGGCCGTTGGCCAGGAGCGTGATCGCCTGTTGATGGGTGATGTTGGTGATCGAGTTGGCGGCGGTGCTGTTATTGTGCATGAACGTGAACGGAACAACCCCGATGCCAGGTGCGCCGGATACCGTCGCCTGGTTCAACACCGGGCTGCTGTAAGGCGTGGTGGATTGGAACACGTCCGACAGAGCGAAGTCTGCCGGAGTGCTGACCGAGTAGTTGTTGTTCGTCGTGTTCAGCACGTTGCCGACCGGAAGAAACGACTGATTGGCTCCCGCCGTGACGGCTTGAACGCCTTCCACGGAACCGGACCAGGACATATAGACATTGACGATCTGTCCGCCGTAGAGCGCGGTCATGGTGCCGCTGTAGGTGGCGTGATTGGCTTTCGATGCCGGGCTGTTGTCCGCGTTAACCGTGGCGCCAGCGTCATACATGGCGGCCACAGTGGTGATGACGGCGCTGCGGAAGGCCGTGGAGCCGGTCAGATAAATGTTCACATCTGCCAGCAGGGAGGGAGCAGCGGCGACCGTCGCCAGCAGCCCGAGTGCGATTGTTTTCAGTTTCATAGTACGAGTTCGATTTTACGTTTAGGATTAGGATTGATTCAGTTTGAGTTGATTACGCCATGCTCTTGCGATGCACACCAGCGAGTGCCAGCAGCATCAGGCCGCCTGCAAAGATCGCCGCATAGGTGCTCGCTTCCGGAACCGCCGTGAAGGTTAACGTGCCGTTGCTGTTCAACAGGAAGTAACCGAGGTACAAGCCGTCACCGCTCGTGGAGCTGGTGCCGGTAGTGCCGCCGGTGGAACCAGTCGGGAGCAATTCGTAGAAGTCCAAACGGGCGCTGCCACCAGAACTCAGATTGGACGGAGTCGTGGTTTCAACACTGGTTTGATTGAACGTATTGCCGAGGTTACCCGCTGTGCCCAACACTTCCTGATAGGTATTGCCGCTGCCCGTGGAAACGATCGCCGCTACCGAGCTGCTGCCGTTCGCCGTGAGGTTGGCAAATGCGCCGCCGAGGGTCGCGATTTTGGCCTGACTGTTGCCTTGAACGGAAGCGCTGCCGCGTTGCAACGGACCGAAACCGCTGTTGGGATCGGAGGTCAACCAGAGGGTTTTTTTCACATAGCCGGAAACCCCGGTGTTATTTTCCGAGGCCACGATGCCCATGTTGATGTTGTTGATGCTGCCAAGCGCAGTGTTGATGTCCGACAGGTTGAACTTGCTGGAGAACGAGATCGTGCTGCCAGTGCCGTAGATGCTGGTGATTTGACTCACGCTGCCGAGGTCTACTTGCAGATCCGTGGTTCCGGACGGCGTGTAGAAGCCGAGGAGCATGTCTTGATCCGAATACGTTATTGAAGCGCGTGCGCTCTGTGCGGCAAGCACAGTCCCCGCAGCAATAAGGAGGAGGTTTCTGACTGTTTTGTTCATAGGGTTGTTTATTGATGTTGACCTGTGACCACCTGATCACGCGGCAAAAACTACAAGACGTTCAACAATTCCACCGTCAGTTACAGGACATAAACCCGCTGAAACAGGCCTGCGTTTTTCACCCTGCAACTCATTCGTTTTAAATGTGTTGCGGTGCTTTGTTACGTTGTTGGGAGACGCTTCATGTGTCTGTTGCGTAAAGGTAACGGGCGGCAATGGAATAAATTTCTTTTCGCCTCCAGAAAACCGTTGATGAACTTCTTTCGATCGAAAAAACACGGTGGAAAAATTGGCAAAGGTTAAACCGGCTGGCCGGAAACGAAACAAACTCCCGAACTTGCGAACGGGAGTTTGTTCCGGGTGGGCCATATTTCCGAAAGGTTCAGTTGGCCACGCGGCTGACTCCAATAAGATAAAACCGGGTGCTGTCCGCGGTCGAATTGGTGAAACTTAAAATGCCCCCGGTGCTGACGACTGGAGCGGCCACGCCCCATTGCGAAAGCGGCGCGGTAAGTCCGGCCGAATTGGTGTAATACAATGTGTATTGCAAGCCGTTGGTGGTATTAAGCTGGATGACATTTTCCCCATTTATTTTCGCAATGCTGCTTATCTGCGTGATGGCGGGCAGATGATTATCCAGAATGGTTCCCGTAATTTGCGTGCGGGCTAGAGTTCCACCGCTGGCATTGGACAGGTTTACGTAAAAAGTCTTAGTCGGTTGATAGGTACTTTGGCCGACGACGGTCACGGGAATTGTCGCCGAAGTGTTGCCTGCCGGAATGGTAATGGTTCCGGAAGCGGCCAGGTAGTCACTGCTGACGACGGCTGTATTATTTGCGGTGGCGTAGTTAAACGTTACCGGCAGCCCGGAAGCGGCGGACAGGGAGACGGTGAAGTTGGCGGTAGAATTTACATCTCCGTCCGTTACCGTCAGATCATCGACCGTGATCGTCGGCGCCGGATTCCCATTCATAACGGTGCCAGTGACCGGAGTCGAAGTGGCCAGCGTCGCGTTGACCGGGCTGCTGAGAGTGAGATTAAACGTCTTGTTCGCTCCGTATTTGCTGTTAGCCAGAATGGGAACACTAATAGTCCCTTGAGTATTGCCCGCCGTGATTTGCAACGTGCCCGAAGTTGCCGTGTAATCTGTCCCGGCAATCGCAGTGCCATCCGAGGTCTGGTAGTTGACGCTGACGTTGGAGGCCGAGGCGGTCGAAAGAGTGACCGTAAAATTCAGGGTCGTGGCCGTCCCGCTTTCCGTGACGGAATTTCCACTCGTCGAAAGCGTCGGGAGGGTGACTCCGCCAGCCGCCGTAAAGGTGAGCGTTCCAGTCGGTGAAAATTCAAAATAACCCAGATATACGCCACTGCCACTGCCCGGCACGAGTTGATAAAAATCACTGCGCACCACCGCGCTGCCGGAAGCGAATGAAGTCGGGGTAATCTGTTCGATCGAACCTTGCTGGAAGGTGCCGCCCAAATCGCCACTAACACCCATCCAGGAGTTGTAGCTGCCCGGATCACCATCGGACACGCGCACCAGATTGGCGGTGTTATTGGCCGAAGTAATTCCGCCCAGAGTGGTAGAACTGTAGGTATTGGCTCCTACTCCGATATTGTCGATTTTGGCGGTTGAATTGCCTTGAATTGACGAGGAAGCTCGATTCCAAGGTGTCGTTTGAACGGCTGGATCCAAACGGGGAGCGGTAATCCACATCGTAAACCGGGTGAATCCCGTGGGCCCGCCGTTGGTCCGGGTGCAGGCGGTAGCGGAGAATTGGATGGATTCCAGTTGAGAGCCGAAAATGGCCGTCAATTGGCTGGGAGTAAACATGGAGAAGGTGGTGACCGATCCAGGAGTTGCGTTAATGAAATTCATGACGGACCCCAAATCCAATTCCAAATCATAAGTGGCACCCGCTTTGCGGAAACCAAGCATGACATCGGAGGTTTGATAGGCAAACGGCTGGGCTTTAATTTCAGTCTGGCTCAGCCACAAGGCGCCCAGCAAGGCGAGCAGGCACAACAGGTTTTTATACATAAAATGATACAATTTCAGTTTAACGAAGCTCCAGAATGAGGGCTCGACGGGCCGGATGACTTGCTGTTTTTAGACCTGAGGTATCAGAAAGCGGACATGATGCTTAAGTGCGTGGCGAGAGAAGCATCGTTGCGTCATGTTGAACAAACAGGCGCCGGAGCGGGCTCTGTGACGCAACTGTAACTCTGGCGCAAATCAGTAGGCCGTGTCCGGCGGAAGCACTACGTGGCGAATGGTGCGCACGATAATCCAGCAATCCATGCTGAAGGACCAGTGCTCGAGATAATCAATATCCGCTTTGACGCGCGCGGCAATTTCCTCCGTCGTGGATGTTCCGCCACGCAATCCGGTGACCTGAGCCAGCCCGGTAATGCCCGGCTTTACGGCGGCGCGGATGTGATAATTGCGGATAGCCTGGGCAAACAGGTGATTATGCTTCACCAGATGCGGGCGCGGGCCGACGACGCTCATTTCTCCGCGCAACACATTGTAAAACTGGGGCAACTCATCCAGGCTGAATTTCCGTAACCAGCGACCCGCTGGAAAAACCCGGTCGTCGTAGCGGGTGGCTTGTTTGGCTTCATCGAAAGCCTGCACGTGCATGGTGCGGTATTTCACCATGGTAAACATCCGGTTCTGGATGCCGGCCCGGGGTTGTAAATGATAAACCGGCCCGGGAGATTGGCCGCGTTGCAACAGCCAGACCACGCAGTGCATCGGCGGCAGGATGAAGACGGTCACGGGCAAAGCAATGAGGATGTCCAATATCCGTTTGGCCACGCGATTAAACGGGTCTTCCAACGGTTCGTTACGCAGGCCGACAAAGCGGACTCCTTCGTCTTCAAAATGGGTCACGGGCCGCGCCAGCAGTTGACGCCACTCGTCCACCAACAGGAAACGCACTCCTTTCCGTTCACAAATATCCGCTGCCGCTACAATCCAGGTGGAACGAAGCTCCACACTAGCGACAATCAATTGCGTGATTTGATGATCCAACAACACTTGTTCCAGGGCGTTAAACTCCCCTAACACCGGCAGTGGCGCTGGTGACATTGCTTCCTGGGGGCAGATCATGCCCACCGTGCGACATCCGACCGTGGCCTTTTGCTGCAACCAGGGCAGCAGCCCGGCGATGTTTTCCCGGTGTCCCGCGACGAGAATGCGTTCTTCCCGGGTTCCAGTGAACGACCAACGCCGGATTGAGATTGGAAGATAATAGTGACAGAGCAGAGAGGTGACGTAATGAACGGGCAGGAAAGTGAACAGAAACAAGCGCGAAATATTGGCGTCCTTCACGCCCACCAGATATATCAGCAGACAGAAAAGTCCCACCACCACCTGACGGAGCGCCAACCGGTTGGCCGTCGGCAAATCCGGGTTCACAAACTCCAACCGGCTGTGGCCAATCATCGCCGTGAACAACACGCCCACACTCAATAATTCACTGTAAACGAGGTAACTCAGAGGAAAGGCCGATGAAAACTCAACTTGTCCGAGCCATTGATGAAGGGCAATCCAGGCCCAAAAAACAGCATTAACAATCAATAATTGACCGTAAACGCAGAGCAGATAAAAGCCGCGGATGCGAAAGCTCAACATATTGATTAGTCCGGCAATTTCATCGTCCAGGGTTGGCTCGTGAAAATCATAAGCCATCAGTAAAAGGCGGTGCCGGAGTTCCCGAAAGTGTGAATGTGTAAATATCCGGCAAACTTTATGGCAGTTGTGTTACTGGATGCGTAGAAAAGTCGATTGCGCGGAATTTGTGTTACGTTCAGGTGAAATGGGAGCTTCTTCGGGATTAACGTTTGACTCTCATCCCTCATCCACTTCATCTACGGGAATCAGAGTTATGTATTTGTTCCGTCAAATAGCACTGTTGGCAGGCGCGAGTGCGTTGATTGGTTTTGGCCTGACCGCAAAGGGCCAGGACAACAATCGTTATTCTATTGCTGGCGTGCAAGCGGCGATGGCCAAGCGTGCAGCCCTGGAGCAAGCTCCCTATCTCACGCGGCTGGGCGATCTGCGTTTGAATTTGGGCGCGTCGGTGGGGGTAGAGTACAATGACAATATCAATCTCGTGCAGAGCCATGGACAGCAGGATCTCATTCTGCGTCCGGGTATGCAGATGAGCGCGTTTCTGCCGATTACGGCGCTCAATTCCGCGAATTTTTCATTGGGTGTAAGCCCGGCTATTTATGTTTCGCATTCCGCGTATGATCAGATGGTCATTACGCCGGGTTCAGAATTGGGGTTTGATTTCTATATTCGCGATTGGCTGGTCAATGTGCACGACCGGTTTTCCTATCAGCAGGACCCGGTCAGTGTGGGCAGTGTTAGCGGAACGGCCGTGTTCGGTGGTTTCAATAACTCTCTGGGGCTGCAAGGCATTTGGGATTTGAATCAACTCCAGCTCGTCTTCGGGTATGATCGTGATTTATTTATCAGCAGCACTTCGCTTTTCAGTTACCTGAACCGGCAGGGAGATAGTTTCAACGCCCGGGCCAACCTGCTGATCAATGACAGCGCCACGGTGGGCGTGTACAGTTCGCTGTATAATACGTCTTATGATCAAAAGCTTTTAAATGACAATTTGGCGGTGCAGGCGGGAATGGATGCCGCGTTTCAGGTTTCGGCCCATTTAAAATTGTCCGGCGGCCTTGGGCTGGTCAGTTATTTTTTCCGGAACACCAGTACGTTAGGGCCAACGCCGAACCAGAATGGTTACTCCGTTCACCTCGAGCTGGCGCATGATTTGAATGAAAAGGTGAGCTATTCATTAAGAGCGGAACGAACGCTGCAGATGGGCGTGGGTGCAGATTTGTTGGAACTCACTTCCGTGCATCTTCAATTGCCGGTCAAACTCATCCGGAATCTGGCTACGGAATTCAACGCCTTTTATGAAGATGGCCACGAAATTGGCGCGGGCACGCCGGAAAAGTTTCAACGGTATGGCGTGGGCGCCGTAATCGGTTGGCAGGCCACCAAACATGCCCGCACGCAGTTGCGATATGCCTATACTTTGAAAGATTCGGACACGGCCGGACGGGGTTACCAGCAGAACAGCATCCTGTTAGAGTTCCTTTACCAATTCTAGGCCGTTTTTCCCAATCGTCACCCGTTGGTCATATGTCTGTAACCGGCGTGCGCCAACCTGTGCTTCATGACCAAAGTATGGGTAAAGGTTTGTCAGTGGATGCTCACGAGTGCCGTTTGTCTCGGCGCGTGGCTGACCGTTCCTTCATTGCTGGCTGAAACCACCAACCGCGTGGATTCCCCCGTTCCTTTCACCAATCAGTTGGATGACAAATACAAACTCGCTGCCGGTGACCGGGTCAGTTTCAAAATCATCGAAGATAAAGAGGAGGCCAAAATTCTGGTGGTCTCCGATTCCGGTGAACTGGATTTGCCATATATCGGACGGGTCATGGCCAACAATAAAACCTGTAAGGATCTTTCGGCTGAACTAAAGACCGAATTGGAAAAGAAGTATTATTATCAGGCCACGGTGGTGCTGGGGATTGAACTCTTAAGCAAAACGCGTGGACGGGTTTATCTCGTCGGTCAGATTCGCACGGCTGGCCCGCAGGAAATTCCGGGTGATGAAAGTTACACTTTGAGCAAAGCGATTCTCCGCGCCGGTGGCTTCAGTGATTTTGCGGATAAGAAACACGTCAAATTGACCCGCAAAGGGGCGGAGGATAAAGAGGCGCAGTTGATTACCGTCGATGTCTCCGAGGTGTTGGAAAAGGGCAAACCAGAAAAAGATGTGGTGCTGCAAAACGGAGATTTGGTTTATGTGCCGGCCCGGCTGGTTAATTTCTAATGAACGCTTATCCCGAAAATAATCCGCTCACGCCGGTGGGCGTGACGAAAGAGACCACGCGGTTGGAGCGCTACCTGCATTTTCTCGGTCGTAAGTGGTGGGTGGTGGTCTTGTGCGCCGGTCTGTGTGCGGCGGGACAGTTTCTCTATCTGATTGATGAACCCGCCGCTTACGATTCCTATGCCCGCTTGATGATGGGCGGCAAAGTGAAGCTGCCGGATAATTTAAGTTTTTCCGAGGATTACCTGAATTATTTCGGCACTCAAATCGAGTTGTTGCAAAGTGAGAAAATTCACAACCGCGCCTTGGAGCGCATGAAAGTGGAGCATCCGGACATCAAAGAAGCTCCCATTAAAGTGCAGGCCAATCAGCTTCGCCGGACTTCCATTATTCTGCTTCGTGCCTCGGGACCGGATCCGGCATTCACCCGCAGCTTCCTCGACGCCGTGGTGGATGAGTATCTTTCCTTCAAGCGGGAAATGCGCACAGTGGCATCTGACGACACACTGGCATCATTAACCGCCAAGCTGCTCGAGCAGGAAAAAACGTTAAAAACGGAACAGGAGAAGATGTACGCGTTCAAGCGGGAGAACAACGTTGCGCTCCTGCAGGAGGTCAACGTGGCGGCAGGTACTTATCTGGCCCGCTTGAAAACTCAATTGGCAGAACTGCGAACCGAAGAAGCAGTGATCAGCCTGCTCAGTGTCGAGGAGAGCCTGCCTCAGCATGTGACGACACCGGACAGCAAAGCACTCAACAACAGCACGCAGAATCCCAACCTGCCGGCGGATTACTTCGGCGCGAAGCAGCAACTTCAACTGTTGAAATTCCAGCGTGATGACCTGGGCCAGTACATGCGGCCGGAGCATCCCCGGATTGTGAAATTGAACGAGGACATCGCGAGATTGGAAAAACTGCTCGATATCTATCGCGATCAGGGACAACAGCAGCGGTCCCTCTCCCTGGAATCGATCCGGCTGCGGATTAAAGCCGTGGAAGACACGTTGAGTGATTGGGAAAAGCGCGTCGTGGATGCCAATTCACGCATGTCCGACTACGATAAGCTCAAGGATACCGTGGCCCGGGCGCAGGCGCTGTACGATCAGATGCTCCGTCTGTTACAGAATGTGGACGTGAATAAGAACATTGATCAGGAAAACATGACCATCATGGAACGCGCCACGGTGGCAGCGGAACAAATCCGGCTGCCATTGCGGTTGGCGGTAGCGGGTGGCGTTGGGTTCTTTCTAGGATTGGGCATTCTGGTGTTGTGGGAACGACGTGACGACCGCTTATTCAGCCTGATCGAATTCAAGCAACAGTTTGAAGAGTCGCTCATCTGCCAGATTCCACAAGTGCGCGCTCAAAGTGGAAAAAACCAGCCAGTGTTGATCACGGGCATGGAAACGCATTCGATGTTTGCGGAGGGTTTTCGCCATCTACATTCGAGCCTGGTGCTGGGTCCACAATTACGTTCCATTCTGGTGACGAGCACGTTTTCTACCGAAGGGAAAAGCACGGTGGCAGTTAATCTGGCTCTGACCGCCGCTTTGAGCGGGGCACGCGTGCTCTTGATTGATGCCGATATTTATCATGGGAAACTGCATAAATGGCTGGGAGTGGAAGCCAGCCCGGGACTTTCTGAAGTGCATCAAGGGAAATCCAGCGCTGCCAAAAGCGTGAGCGCCACTGGAGTGGAGAATCTTTTTCTCATGGCTGCCGGTTCGCGCGAAGCGGCCTCATCTTTGTTGCTCAACGCCACTACACTGGAAGAGCTTTCCCGGTTATATCGCGACTACGATCTGGTGATCATTGATAGTGCGCCGATTTTTGCCGGTGATGATGCGTTGCGCTTGGGGCAAAGCGTGGATGGCGTGTTACTGGTGGTCCGTTCCGGAGTCAGCCGGGCGGGTGCGATTACGCGTTCACTTGAACAACTGTATCAGAGACGCGCCAAGGTGCTCGGCTTTGTGCTCAACGGAGTGGATGCGAATGTGGACGATTGCCACCGGTACCGCGAAAGCGAATACCGCAAACTCAGCGCCGTTAAGTAATCCAAGGATTATGGAACTCCGCTGGTATTGTATCCGCAGCCGCCAAAAGCAAGAACACCTTGCCGCGGCGATGCTGCGTCAACGGATGGGGGTGGAGGTGTTTTGTCCCCGGTTGAGGTTGCGCCGGGTTACTGATCGAGGCCCGGTCTGGTTCGTAGAAGCCCTGTTTCCCGGCTATATATTTGCCCGGTTGGATTTGAACTATCACCTCGACGCGGTCCAGGCGATGCCGGGAGTGCAAACGCTGGTCAGTTTCGGATCACAGTTTGCCATTATTCCGGATCTCGAACTCGAAGAATTGCAGCAGAGCATGGCTGGTGAAGAAATCGTCGAGCGGGACTTCACATTGCAGGTCGGAGATCAAGTGACGATCGGGAGTGGTTCTTTCAGAGGCTTGAGCGCCGTGGTGCATCGTTTGCTGGACAGTGTGGAACGGGTGCGGGTGCTGATGGAATTTTTAGGCCAGAAGACGGAATTGGAATTGCCCGTAGCCGTGCTGGAAAAAGCAGCGGCTTAGGCGAGCCGCCGCAGAATCTAAATCAGTCCGTTTACAGGTCATCGCTCAGTCAGTGAAATGACCAAGTGCGGAGCTTTGTATTCATCAAGTGAGTTTTTCGTTTTCACGGCTGTTTACCCATTCGCTCAGTATTGCCTTTGGCCAGGGCTTGCTGGTGCTGCAACAACTGCTGTTGCCTGCGGCCTTTTTACGGGTTTATGGCGTTCAGGATTATGGTCAATGGCTGCTGCTGGTGGCTTTTGTGGGGCAGTTCGGCACTCTGGATTTTGGTTTGCAAACCTACGTGGTAAATCGCCTGACGCTGGAATATCAGGCAGGACAAATGCCGGAGGCATTGCGGGTGCAATCACTCGGTTTGCAGGTCATCCTGGCGATTGCTGCGAGTGTGCTGGCGCTGTTGAGTGTGGCACTCTTTGGACTTCCTGTAGAGAGCTGGTTGAAAGTAAACGCTCAAGGCAACGAGGTTAAAATCGCACTGCTGTGTCTCGCCTCATGGTTGTTCCTGCGCATGATTCAAGGGCAGTTGGCCGGCCCTTTTCGCGCCGCCGGTTTGGCCTATCGCGCGCAGCATTGGGACAATGCTCATCGAGCGCTGTTATTGGCGGGATTGCTGGCGGGAATATTTCTTCACTGGCCACTGGTGGCGCTGGCGGCACTGCATTTGCTGGTTGCGATCATCACGGTGTTGGGATTGTTGCTGGATTTACGCAGTCAATTACCGGCCTTCTGGCCGCGATTGAATTTGTTTGATTGGCATGGCGGTTGGTCGATTGTCCGCCCCAGTTTGTTTTTTGGTTTAGGCAATCTGAATCAGTTCGTGTTGTACGAAATGCCGTTGTTGATTTTGAATCAAACTGTGGGCGCAGCAGCGGTGGTTGCCTTTGCGACGGGTCGCACCATTTTTTCCGCCGCCCGCCAACTGATTACACCCGTGCAGCACGCGATCTTTCCGGAGATTACCTGTAGTTTTGGCGCGGGTGACCGGGAAAAAACCAGACGCCTCTTTGAATTAAGCGAAGCGGTGGCCTGGATTGGCGGGGTAACGTTGATTTGCGTGCTCGCGGTCGCCACGCCGTTGATCTTGCGCGTGTGGCTCGCGGGCCGGACCACCTTGCCGGTGGAAACCGTGGTTTTATTAGCCGCAACCGGTCTGGCGTGTTTGTTAAAAGATAATAAAAATGCGCTGCAACAGGCGACCAATTGCCATGAGCGGAGCATGGTGTTGGTAAGTGTGGCGTATGGCGTGATGCTGATGGGGTGGTGGTGGGTGGCGCCACGTTACGGTATGAATGGCGTTGCCGCCGTATGGTTGCTGACAGAAACCG